>JBEKSZ010000001.1:0-81373 GCA_049516615.1 Candidatus Acidiferrum sp.
ACGCCCACGGCCTGAAATCGACAGCTGAATCGGCGCTAAGTCCAAGTCCAGCACCAGAACTCCGATTTTCCCATGAGCGCTTATCAGGCACGCAAATAAAATTCGACCGCCTGCCATGGTGACGAACGAAGATAAACCCAAAAGAGTATGGCGGCCGTTCTTTACAAGGTTTACGTCGTTGTTGACCGCGAGTTCGGAAATACGGTCGATGGTTCCAGCTGGAATACCCGTGGAAATACGTCCGTAAACAACAAAAAAATAGCCTGGCAAGTATCGGGCGTAATGCAATGCAGGGCCGAAATCCGATTGAGAACCATAGCGTCGATCAGGCGGAAACCTGGCCAGCCTTTACGAGGTCAAGTGAAAGTGGGATGGCGTGGACCCGATGTAAAGCCTACATTGATGATGAGGAACTGTCCGATGAGCCATGCACCAATACTTCCGACCGCCCATCCATCTAAATTTAACATCCAGGAAATAGCGAAACTCGAACAGGAAGCTCTCGCTCGTCGGACCATTACGGAAAAATTCAGCGACGCGGTCGTAAAAGCCGTGGGCAACACTTTCTTTCTTCTTTTAAATCTGGCGCTAGTGCTTGGTTGGCTGACGATGAATCTCGGGCTGTTCTCTAGCGCCCCAGTTTTTGACCCGTTTCCCTTTGGGATTCTGGCTTTGGTCGTTTCCTCAGAGAGTGTCTTCCTCACAATTTTCGTTTTGATTAGCCAAAATCGGATGGCGCGAGCCGCTGAGAGACGCTCCCATCTAGACCTTCAGGTTGGAATGCTCGCTGAGCAGGAACTTACGACTATGATCCAAATGTTGCAGTCATTGTGCGAACACGCTGGAGTCGATGTCAAATCATCCGGTCAGCAGCTGGAAGAATTCAAAGATGCCACGGATGTTCGAAAGCTGGCGACGGAGCTAGAGGAAAAGCTACCTGAGACTTGATCCGCTTGCCCCGCTGCCTCAAAATTGCCGCCACCGTGCAAACACCAAAAGACTGGCGGCCTGGCTCCTGGCCGTACCAGCCCGTGTCGGCGATAAATATATGGTGACATTTAAGAATGCCGATAACATCTCAAGTCTCGATCCCCTGCAGATGCCACGGATTATTTGTATTGATTCACGGCCTGTTGGTGTTGGGATTGCTGGCCGAGCCCCGGTTCGTCCACGCGGAAACACTGATCTGCACGGTAGGCGGCCTTGACAACGCCGGTAACAATGCGCTGAACGGCAGCAACGTCGCAACAGTAATAGCTGCTCCTGACAGGTGTGAAGGCTGGGAGGAAGCGGATGTGGCAAATGGTTGCTGTGAGCAGGGCTAAGATATCGCAAAGCAAACGTTGGGCAAAGGCTAAACGGTAGAAGGGACGATGCGATGGAGGATTCGTGTCCAAGAAAGACTTTGTAGTGCTAGCGAGCCGCGTAATCGCACTGTATTTCATTTTTTGGGGCTTGACGGCTCTTTCTTACGTTCCGGAGGCTGCGTTTGAACTCCGCCACTATTCCGTACTGCCGCAAGGGTATTTATACCAAGTTCATCTCATATACCTGTTACACCATTTAGTAGAGGGTGCACTCTGTTTTGTCGCTGCCGTATGGATCTACAAATGCGGACCCTCGGTCGAGGAGTTCTTGTCGCCGCCTGATTAACAAGAGTCATAGGGCTTCTTCCTGTCGCTTCGACCTAATGACGACAAAGGAGGCGTCCTTCGGAGCGCGCCCGACCGCGCCTTCGCCGCGCCACCGGTTGCGGGAAACCTGCACAGACCGATTTGTCGATTTAATCGATGGGTATTTTTCAGACATTTTCCAAGGAGTTGGTGGCGCTTCAATACTGCCCGGAATGGACGACACAGACTCAGAATGATGGCCAGAAATTCGGAAAACTCCTGCTGCTGAAACTCCACCTTGATCCAAAGATGACAGGGAGGGCCAGTGAATCGACGGCGATTTTTCGGTGTGGCGGTCGGGGCGCTAGGCGTGGCAGCGGGAATTGTTGGGGAAGAGGAGGCTTTGGCTCTGCCTGCGGGTTGGGCTTTGAGTCGGAACGGACCGTCTCAGAATCGTGTCCCTGCCGCAACGACGGACGGTGCGGAGAAAGGGGCCAGTTTGCGGGCGGCGGGGGAGGGGCGCGGAATTCTGGTGGGGTCGGCGATTTCCGCGGCTGGAATTACTGCGGACGCGGAGTTGGCTGCTTTGATTCCTCAGCAGTGCTCGATCGTGGTGGCGGAAAACGATATGAAATGGCTGTTCACGCAACCGGAGCCGAGCCGCTACGACTTTACGCGGGCGGATGTGGTGGCTTCATTTGCGGAGAAGAACGGCCTGAAATTGCGGGGACACAATTTGTGCTGGCACCATTCGTTGCCGCAGTGGGTGGAAAAGATGGCGACGAAGGAGAATGCGGCGGAGATTTTGCGGCAGCACATCACGGCGGTGGCGGGTCGTTACGCGGGCAAGATACAGTCGTGGGACGTGGTGAACGAAGCGATCGAGTTGAAAGACGGACGGAGCGACGGGATGCGCGATTCGCTGTGGATGAAGCTGCTCGGGCCACAGTACCTGGCGATCGCCTATGGCACCGCGGCGAAAATCGATCCGCAAGCGAAACTGACGTACAACGACTTCGGGCTGGAAGGCGACACGAAGTATCACGACGAACGCAGGCGGGTGTGCCTAGGACAAGCACATTCCGATTCAGGCGCTGGGGTTGCAGTCGCATTTGCATGAACAATCGAGTGGGAATTATTCGGAGTTGAACAGGTTTATCGAGCAAGTGAGCGGCATGGGGCTGGAAGTGTACGTAACGGAGCTGGATGTGAAACTCGACGGGAGCGGAGAAGCGGCGGAGAAACGCGCAGCGAACGTGTATCGGCACTATTTGGAGAATGTATTGCGGCATGCGGCGGTGAAGGCGGTTTTGACGTGGGGATTGCGGCCTGGCGAGCACCAGGAGGGCCGGTTGTTGCCTTTTGGGGAGAGTTTGCAGCCGACGGCCGCTTTTTTTGCGATGCAGGAGACTTTGGTGGGAAGGCGGTAGTAATTTGAGTACTGGCGCCAACTTGTCCGAGATGAGCGAGTTCGACTCTAAACCGCGATCTGGGGAGCCATTATCACCGCTGTTAAGCACCTTGACAAACGAACGTCAGCGAACATCAGCGTCGCGGTTCACGAATAGGTCATCAGCTGAAGACTTCGGCGACTCGACGAGCAATCCGCACCCTTGCAGCGAGATTCGGCACCGCAAAACCTTAATACATTCCTTTGAGTGGAGCGAAAGGTACGCCGCCCGGCAGGCGGGATTCGTAGGCGCGCTTAAGCGATGGTTCTATCCCGTCTGGCTGATGCGATGTACGCCGAACCGGGACGAAGCCAGAACTCCTATTCGCTCTATTTTGGCTTAACTTCTCCAATGGCGTCGAAGCCGAAGTGAGGGTCCAGGTATGTGCCGGTCATCTTTACAGCCACAGCCGCCCCGGCCTTTTTCCTCTTGAATAATGGATCGAACGGTTTCAATAGTGCCGATTTGATCCCGGTGGTTTCTTGCGATAACTGCGCCTCGGTCTTCAGAATTCCATGAAAATCAATCTGTTGGTTCAGCAAATTATAACTGCCGTCCACGTGGGCTGATGCGCCGGGGAAGTTGAAAGATAGCGTTGTAAACTTCGCGACTCCGTCCCGCACCTCCACGTGGCCTTGCAGATTCAAGACCACATTTTCCGGATCATCCGCGGCATCTGGCTTCGCCTTACTCTGATCTTTCTTTTCTCCTCGCGCGCTCTGGCTCATCGTGTCAACGCGCGCTTGCATACTGGAGTTCGTAAACGTTCCTCCGCCGATTCCGAAATTCCCGACAAGGGTAAGCTCCGTTAGAAACGGCCGTCCTTGCGGCGGCACTGAAATGTGCGCCTTGAAACTCAACGCGCCGTTCATGGGGGGATGTTCCGTCGTCACAAACAACCGCAACAAATCTTGCAGGCGTCCGTTATCAACCTGCACATCGAGCGACGTCGTCTTGCCCTTCTGCCCCGCCTTGCCTGCTACGCTGCCCGAACTTGCGACCAATGTTTGCAGAAACGACGTTTCTACTTGTGTCAAGAAGACATCGCCATTGGTCCCGTTCACCTTCGCGCGAAATCGCGAGGTCAGATGCACCGGGTGATGGCTTTTGGCGGCCTCGAAGTTTGGAATATCAATCGTGCCGCGAACGCCGATTTCCCCCAGCCGCCCCGCGAACTCGCCCGTGGACGATAGCGTCCCGGCGATGCCGCGAAATACACCCAGGTTTGCGTTCTGAAATTTGTACGAACCGGAAAGCGGAATTGTACCCAAATCCTTGAGGTTCAAAGGGCCGAATTGCCCGTCCGAAATGATATCTCCCGGCGGTTCCGCATTCTGCATGTTCACGCGGTAGGACCAGATGCTGTCGGCGCCGAAGGATCGTACGGTCAACGAACGCATCTCAAACCTCAGCGGCGGCTTGTCGTCCGAGCGTGTCAGTTCCAGCACCGCGCCATCCGCGACGATCTCCCCAACGCGCACTGTGCTGGGTTGCGTGGATGCGATGCTGCCTCCCGTCCCCAGCGCCGGTACGTTAACGTACAGTCCGATCAGCACGATCCGAGCGATATAACCCGGCCGCGCGATCAGATCTGTGTAACGCGCCTCGATAGCCATCTTCTGAATTGTGGCGAGCTGCGGAGTACCTCCCGTGCCGGCCGATTCCGCGAAGGCAACATTTTCAGCCACGCACCCGACGTGCGGGAAATAAACCATATGAAATTTCCCGATCGTCACTTTCGAGTGAGCGGTACTCTCCAAGCCTTGCGCCACCCTCGCCTGCGTGAATGGTGAACTGATCGCCACCACAATCACCACGCCGCACGCAATCGCCGCAAGCGTTGATGCCGCCCATACAACCCATCGAAAACGGCGTGCGCGGTCTGGTCTACTTTCAGGTCGTCTGGATTTCATGCGTATCGTCAGTGCCTCACCAAACTGCTGCGAGCACGGTGTATCCGACGCAACACGCCGGTATTGCAACCGTTCCCAACGCTTCGCTATTCGCTAGTGCCACGACGCGCCTCATTCCAACAGATTCAACCTGTGGCCAGCTGTTCACAATTGCACAGCGTTCTCCGATCTTTCGCCGCAAGTTCGTCGACACTCTGGGGCAGGCCTTCCAGAGCGGCCCGCTCAACTTCCAGGGGGACCTGGCGCGACGCAAGATCCGCGCGGCCGGGCGAACGGTGCCCACGCTTTTTGACAGTGTATTTTCCGTGAGTGCTGGTACTATTTGTTTGAATACCTTGCGCGGGGTTAACAGCAGCAAACCGTTCGATTTCTCCGCCTCCACTATCTTTAGATGGTGTCGATGAAGGCGATCCGGCATGGCCAATTTGAACATCGTGATTCCCCATAGCCTTTCAGAGGACGAGGCCGTGCGGCGGATCAAAGACGCCATCACCCGGGCCAAAGCCCAAGGCTCCGGCAAGATCAAGGATCTAGAGGAGAGTTGGAAGGGAAACGTCGGAACATTCAGCGGCTCGGCGATGGGGCATGCTGCTTCGGGAACCATCACGGTAAAGGCGTCGGAGATTGCGGTGGAAATGACGCTGCCCTTCGCCGCAACATTTTTCAAAGGAAAGATCGAATCGAGCGTGCGGGAATTCGCCGCCAAGCTGCTTAGCTAAGGCCGCATCGCGGGCCCGGAATGCCCGGGCGCGGACTTCTTCACAGAATGGTGTGAACCTTAAGAGAGTCTTCAAGGTCCGCGACCTTCCGCAGGAAGGATTCCGCGCGCAAACGCCTGCGGCGGTTCTCGAAGGCGTAGTCTGACAGTTTGCGGAAAGCAAAGTTCTCGGCGCTCGCCGGACGAAAGCGTTCCGTGCTGCTCCGGAAGACTTGGAGCAACCCCTCTTGGGAGCGGTATTCCGCGAGCATGCGTTCCTTGACGGCTATCTCGTGTCTGGACAGTTTCAGCACGAGCTCATCCTCCCGGCCGCCGCGGAACTCTTGAAAGACATCTCTCCCACTTTCAGACTTCCAGTAGAGAGGAAACTCCAGATGTTTTAGTCCGAGGGTGCGGGCGCTTTGCATGGCCAGGAAACTGCAGGCGTCGTGATCGATGTGCCCACCTTCGTAGGCGTGAGAGACAAGCACGTCGGGCGAAAACGCCGCGGCAAGTTCGAGGAGCGCAGCGAAGGCTTCAGGCAAGTCCTGGAAGAGGTGTTGGTCGACGAAATGGCTTCCGTCCGGTCTGCGCAGCCTGCGGAATGCGCAGCCGGGGACCAAAGCGAGAGAGCGCGAGGCTTCCAGGAAACGCCTTTCTGAATATTTCTGAAGCGAAGTAAATTTTCGCTCGAAGCCGTAGCGCGGAGGAGCGCCATCGACGGCAAAAACGACCAGGGAAGCGGCTGCCCGCTGAAGCAGGCCGCTGCAGGCAATTGTTTCATCGTCGGGATGCGCGACAAAAATCAGCGGCCTATCGAGGTTCTCCATGGTCACGGGTGACCGGGAAATGGCGTGACTGGCTGCTTGTTTTCGGCGGCCGCGACAGCAAGTGCCTGCGCTCGAAGATCGCCAGCCACGTCCAGATCCTCGGGGTGGAAAGCCACAATGTCGCAAAAGCCTTGCACATCGGCGATGCAGCGGTGAAAGTTCGCAAGCTCAGTCACTTGATGAAGCTGAAGGCTGGTGAGATAGCGGCCCACGTTTTGATAAATCAGCACGGTGGAGTAACCCGTTTCGGCGAGCTGAGCGAAAACGGGGAACGCCGGTTGTCCCGCCATTTCGCAGCATGCTGGATAGTACTCAAAGAACAGCACGGGTTTGCTACGTCTAAGGAGCTCCGATTCACAGGCAATAATTCTGCAGTCGAATCCCTCGGCATCGAGTTTGAGGAGTTTGGACAGCGCGAAGCGCGGATGGCGGGACACTGCCTGGCCAAGGGTACACATATTCTCTTTTCCGGGAGCGGAGCCCAAAATGACGCGGGCGTTCCCGCGTCCGGTGTGGACCGAATGTACGTGGTCCCCTTGAGCCCCGAGAAAGGTTTGTTCCAGTTCGATCGGACCGAGGTTCCCGGAGTTTTGAGCCAAGAGCCGGAAGAATCGCTCTTCACCCTCGATGCACAAAACCGGATGATCGCAGTACATGCGAACGACGGCCGCAGAATCACCAACATTCGCGCCAACATCAATAACGGTTAAATCCGGGTATTTGCGGCTAAGGTGAAGAGCAAGCCTACCGAGATTCAACGCGTATTCGGGAAAAGCCCTCCGGTATAAAGGAAGTTCATGAGACAAGGGCAAACGCAGATCGCGCGCGCCGAGAGGAAACTTCACAACAGGGTCCGAGATCAACAGCCTGAGCCGGCGCAGACTGCGAAGTGCGCGAAACCGCGCGCGGCTGCACAGACCGTTCAGAGGTGTTTCGAGCAATGCGTTTAAAATTGTTTGCTCGAAGCTGCGAGTCTGTGAGGAAATGTGGCGTGCCATGGGAATCAGCTCTTAAATTCTCGCAGAGTGCCTGGATCGCAAACGATTCCTAAGTTCGCGGTTGGTCTCGAGCAGTGACCTGAATACGCGAAGCGGGAGAAAACTGAGGAAGAGTTTGACCAGCGCCCGAATGTTCGAAGGTCGCGCGGTCCATGCAGACAAGAGCTCGCCCCGCGATGCCGAACATTCGCCGATGGAAAGCAGATAAGACCCATAGCGGTAGATGCGTACCGCGAGTGCTTGCTTCATGGCTTCCCGTTCGCGAGGAGACAATTCCGCGCAGGCAGAAGCTAACTTTTCGAGCGCGGCTACTCCATTCCGCAGGCGCACTTCCGCGTCTGCGCTGAGTGACAAGCTGTCCGGCCGGGTGTGCCTGATGGCAAGAATCTCGGGGACAAACGCGATCTTCCATTGCGCCGCGATTCGTAGCCACAGATTGAAATCCTCGGAAACCAGGAGCGATTCGTCGAAGAGCCCGACCTGTTCGAGGCATTCCCGCCGCACAACAACCGTGGGTGTGGTCACAAAGCAATCGCGGACGAGTTGCTCGAACAATCTTCCTTGCGGGGGCAGGTTGCCTGTGCCAACGAAAGAAGGTCCGAACCGGCCGCCTTCGCTCGACGCACAACCCGAGCAGATCAGGCCTATCAGCGGATCTCGTTTCAAGCATGCGACCTGATGCTCCAGCTTGTTGGGCAGCCACTCGTCGTCGGCATCCAGAAACGCCACGAAGGGGCTTTGCGACATGCGAATGCCCCGATTGCGGGCGGCTGCTGGTCCGCAATGAGCCTGATAGGTGCAGACGCCACGACGAGAATATTTTCTCAGTATCTGCGCGGTGCCGTCTGTAGAGCCATCGTCGACGGCATAGAAGCACAAGTCGCGATAGGTCTGCGCCAGGACGCTCTCGAGTGCTCGCTCAAGATAGCGTTCGACGTTGTAGCAAGGAATCACAACGGCCACTTCATTTCGCGTTGGTGAGATTGGTAGCACGATCTTCGCAGATTTAGCGCGGGCGTATTTGTCCTGGCAGCAAACGACGCCGTATCTTCCTTTTAACGAAATCATAAAACAACGCTCCGGCAGATTGTCATTGGGCTGTCAAAAGAGTGTCACTTTCTTTTGTGGCGTTCATCTTGGGCCAGATGGCAGTGCAGGGATATAACTCCGAATTGACACCGACGTGACAACTTGACACCTGCAGGTCTCTAAAATCAGCTGGCCTGCGAGTTGAGGCCAACGCGGGAAAACTGTTTGGCGAAAGGTGTCACCCGGCGATGGATTCTAAAATACGCTTCCAAGCCGCGCCTGCATGGAAGTGCGTCGAGAAGAAATATTTATCCCCGAGCATCGGCTTTTCCTCTTTATTGTTTGGCCTTGTTTTCCTGGCCCTGTGTTCCTCGCCTGTTTTGGCGCAATCCGAGGTGCCGGTGATTTCCGGGTCGTTTGGATTCTTGTATTCAAAAGACGACGGGCAAACGGCACTGCAACCTATCTTGACTCCGGTGGTTCTGGTGCCGCTGGGATCGCACTTCCTGGTCGAAGCCAGTGCGGAATTGCAGGGCTATGTCGCACCTTCGAGTCTCCATGGTCCGTACACGGGGCAGTTTTTTCCGACGATTGAATATATTCAACTCGACTACGTGGTGAACTCCCATTTGACAATTGTCGCCGGACGATTCCTGACGCCGTTCAATATTTACAACGAGCGCCTAGGGCCGATCTGGATCCATAATTTTCAAGACGGGCCGCTGATCTATCCCATTGGCACGCGCACGACCGGCTCCAGCGATGGAGGTATGGTCCGCGGAGATTTAGTCTCACGGCCCGGATGGCAGCTGAACTACACAGCTTTTTTTTCCGCGCTCAGCAACGGGACCTACTTCGGGTCCGGCCGGGCGTTCGGAACGCGTGGCGGTGTATTCTTTCCGAGACAAAGGCTGGAAGTTGGTATGTCGTTTCAGCGTTTTCTGCAGGATGAACGAAGCAACTCCTACGGCGCCTACGTTTCCTGGCAACCCGCAACCACGAGTTTGGACATCAAAGGGGAGTACGCACATTCTCCGCAAGGAGAGGGCTATTGGGCCGAGGCAGCATATCGCCTCAGCGGAGCAGGGTGGTTGGGTTCCGGGATGAAAAACCTGCAGCCGCTTTTCCGAGTGCAACAATTTTTCCGGCTGGCTCCCGGTACGAACGATTTTCTGCCTACGGCCAACACTCAGCGGGTGGACTTCGGCCTAAATTACTATCTCCCGCATGAAGTGCGGTTGAACGCAAGCTACGGCCGGCAATTCAGTAGCACGGGAAACTCCAACAACTGGACCGTGGACGTCACTTACCGATTCTTAACTCCCCTGCCGTTCTGGCCGAAAGGTGCGCCGTGAAAGCCCAACGTGCGATTTCGTTTTTCTTGACGCTGCTGGCGTTCTCCTTGACTGGAGTCATGCGAAGTACGGCGCGTCCGCAACAAACTGCTCCGGCTAAAGTTGACGAGAGCGTCGAAGGCGAGAAGCGCTTCGCTGCAAATTGCGGCCGCTGCCACCAGCCGCCGCAAGACATTTCCCCACGTGAGGTTAAGGCGGTCCTTCGCCACATGCGCGTGCGGGCAATGCTGAGCGCGGAGGATGAACGCCTGATCCTGAAGTTTCTCGCGCCCTAAATCTTCGTGGTGCAGCGCCCCACAGGGGATACAAGTTTTGATCTGAAGCGCTCAGATGGTGGTGGCCAGGTTCTGGTCGCAAACCGTTTGTACCGCAGCGTACCGACTCTGCGCTTTTAGTTGCCGCATGATGCGGTGGATGTGGTTCTTTACGGTGAACTCCGAGAGATGCAGGCTTGCCGCGATTTCTTTGTTGCTGAAGCCGCGCGCGAGTAGAGCCACGAGTTGTTGTTGCCGGGGAGTCAGGCCCAGCTTAACGCACAGACGCTGGTTCAGGACCATGGATCCCTCGCGGGTGGCGCGCGCAACGAATTGAAACAAGTGATGGCATAACACAGGCGGGCAAACCGCTTCACCTGCGGCTACTCGGCGCACGGCTGCCATGGTGTCTTCCGCGCTGGCTTCCCCCAACAAATAACCGCTCACGCCAGAACGCACTGCCTGCAAGAACAGGTCGGGGTGGTCTTCCATGCCGAAGAGAACCGCTTTGCGATCCGGAGCGAGGCTTAAGAGATCTCCGATGAAATTTTGAGGAAACGAAGCGGCGGAGGTCTGATCGGCCATAACAATGTCCCACTCGGAGGCCGCGGCGTGCCTGTAGGCCGCCTCGGAGAACCGAATCGAGCTGGAAACGGAAAATTCCGAACGCTGGCGAAAGAGCGAAGTCATGGCTTCGCGCAACATGCGATTTTCGATTATAAGGAGCAGCTTGGTGGCCGCTGTCGTTCGTGGCTCGATCACCGGATTCATAGATAGCAACGTCCCATCGAAGTTAGAAATGGCAATTTCCCGTACGTCGTCCACGCACAACATACATCGATGGAGACGACTGGTCGTCTTTGGACTGTAAAAAGGATGTCATCATTCTGTCGCCGCCTGGCGGAGAAGGCTGATCGTGGCGCTTGCGAAGGAAGGAGAACAGCCACGTGAAGCAGCACGCCGCAGGGATCGCGGAGGTAATCGGATCGTTTACATGCCACCGTGGGTCATTACAAATTATCTGAGATCGGCGTCAGCGCTGGCGCGGGTCTGCCGCAATGCTTGCTTCCAGCGGAGGTGTTGGAGCGGGAGACGGAGAATGTCCCGCAGGTGTACCCCGGAACGGTGTGTGACGTACCGGAGCTGCGCGGCCCGCATCTGCAACGAGGGAAGTCGGGTGCTCCCGGCCATGCTGCCTAGGGAGGTTTGCGCTTTGCGGGGCACGATGCGGCTTTGCAGATACTTGAGTCTGAGCTTGCGATCCGGGATGAAGTCTTTCGCCAGGAATAGATTACTCAGGCTTCCCGGCCAGTCTGCAAGCGCCCATGGCACGGAGAAATCGTTCAGCCAGGCGAGCATAGACGGGGTGACGGCTCCGCGCCACCAGGTCTTCAGCTGAGGCGGAATGGGACTGCGGAAGAGTCGCTGTGTCAGGTACAGCACTAAAGCGACAGCCCGCTTGACGGCCAGAGTGTCGCCCGCGCGAAGGATGACGCGATCCCAAAGTTTGGGGTTGTCGCGATGCAACGCCACGCACCGGCCGATTTCGAGCAGCCATGAAAGTCGGATCCAGGAACGAAAGGAGTGACGAAAAGCATGGTGGATCTGGACCAGGAACTTGTCCTCGAGCGACAAGCCAAAGAATGATACATCGCTGATCTTTTGCGCTTGCGTACGGGCCAGACAGTCGTCTGGCGCCTCTAGCGATAACCACGAATAATTCTCGACCATAGAGACATGCAGGTCCACTTGCCTGTGCGCCTGGACCGCATACAGATCATCTTTCTGGGTGGGGACGTGGAGCAGAGGGGTGGTGAAGCAGGATTCGCTCGATTTCGAGAGGCGCGCAGTGGAATAGCCACAGGATTGCAAGGCCTCAGCCGCGGACTCCACACTCGCCGGCGCAACGAGGAAGTCAAAGTCGGTCTGATGCCGGAGGGAAGGGTCCTCGCAAAAATCGGGAATCAGGCTGTACCCTTTTAGCGTCGCAGCAAAAACGCCGTGAAAGTGAAAGGCTGCGTGGATGCGATGAAACTCTTGCAGCATATCGCGCAAACGCTCGTTATTTCTCCCCAGGCGCTGCACAAGTGCCGAGAGCAGTTCGGCGGGAAGTAACGATGCGGCTTGGCAGTTTTGCAGTCGCCGCAGGAAACTCAAAGCCAGACCGCTGCGGTCGAGCCAATGCAGGAACCGGAAACGTTCATCAACGTTCATTCTCCGGAGCGATTCGACTTGCGAGAGGTCAGGCTCGTCCTGAAGCGCGCATAGAACTATATGTTTGCCATGTTGTTCACCCATTGATTATGCCTTCCAGATGCTTCTGACGGTTGCCAAAATTGTCTGCGCCCGGCACTTCATTCATCACCCGACAGAAAAAAGGAAGGAGCACCTCCTGGAAAACACGGGCATCGACATCGGCACCGAGAAAACACAGCAGTTCGCGGCGCTGGTGATCGACGCCCAATAGACAGGCGGACCCCAGCTCCGCGGTGGTGACCGTTCCGGATGTCATCAGCAGGGGTTGTTCGAGTGGTCCCGCAACATCGTTATCGCGGACGAGTTTCCAATCGAAACTCAGAGCATCCGGTTCGACGGGGCGCGAGCTGGTGGCCGGAGGAAGTGCCGCGAGAAGCGCGGAATCGTTCGTTTGGACCATGACACAGATGGGGCCCAGACGAAATCGCGACCGCCAAGGTGTCGCTGTGAATCTCCCCAAGGGGTCGCGCGAGTCGCGATGGATTGTGGAATCACGGAGTTGCAAGAGGGACCTCCGACAGGAATTTGTCGATGGCTTCGGCGGTTTTGTGGGGGTCATCGCCGCTGCGCAAGAACCAGGAAGGACGTTGCGAGAGTTGATCGATAATTTCGGATCGCGCTTCCCGGGCGGCCCTCAGCTCCTCAGGCAAGCGCTCGGCACTGGATTCGAAGAAGTCGCGGGTGTATTGGCGCGGACACGGAAGAAAACGAGAACCCCCGGCCGGGATGCGCTCGAGGAAAAAAATCCATTTCGGCACGCAGGAGGAAAGCCCAGCCCCGGGACGAAATTGCGCGGGGTCGAGTTCATAGGCGATTTCGCCATTCAAAGTCTTTCGCGGTGCGTGTGTTTGCAATTCGGAGAAGAAACGCGAGGAATCGGGCAGCAGCTTGATCGGGGCTGAGAGGCCGTTGGCGATCAGGCTCGAACGGTTTCGCGTGACGTAGGTCCAATCGTCAGAGACAACCCCGAACCCGCGGCACGCGAGAGCCGCCGTCAGGGTAGATTTCCCGGCGCCGGAGACTCCGGCCACCAGTATTCCATCACCATCGCGGGCGAGACTGGCGCAGTGCAGCGGCGCGACATCCAGGGTTGTTCCCAGTACGCCCATGGTGATGGGCAGCAGCTGGGTCTTCCAGAAAAAATGGTCGCGCGCGGCAGCCGAGGAGACCACACCTCGGACGTGCCTGCGCAGTAGGTCGTAGGTTACGAAAGAGCGCGGCTCGAGCCTGGCAAAGACCAGGTGATGAAGGCCGCGAAAATGGTTGCCGCCGCTGCTGTTCGACTCGAGGGAGGAGTGCTCGATGACTTCCATTCGGAATGAAGCTGTGTTCACACGCTGTGGCGCGGCCTGCCATGGTGCAGCCTGCTGCAGGACGTCTTGCGAATTCGTGGAGAGATGACAGCGGACGCCAGCGATGGAAAAAGCTGCGTGGAAAACGAGATTCGCGCTATCGAATAAGAACATCACGATCACCGTGTTATGCAATGTAGCGCGAAATCCAGCCCACCAGACGCGCCGGAACAGAAAATTACAGTTAAGTGACACGCTCGTGACAAATGCGCGTGCAGCCGTAACGTAACGTTACTTGGGCGCATTCGGGGCGCCAGCAATGTCCAAGAAGGTAGTTTTCTTTTTTCCCTCGTTTGCCAGCTCGGACGCCACCGCGCCACTGGGGATACTGGCGGTGGCCACACCCCTGCTCAACGCCGGCTATTCCGTCAAGCTGATCGATTCAACGATCACGCCGAATTACAAAAAGCGCGTGCTCGAAGAAGTCCGGGATGCCTTGTGCCTGGGCATCTCGCTGGTCACTGGGCCGATGATTCGCGAGACCGTGGAGATCGCACGAGCGGTCAAAGAGTGGAAGCCGGATTTCCCGATCATTCTGGGCGGGTGGCATCCTTCTTTGCTGCCCGGTCAGACCTTGCAGGCGGAGTACGTCGATTACATCGTCCGCGGACAGGGCGAAGATGCCTTGCTCGAGCTGGTCGAGCACATTGGGGCGAGGTGCGCACCGGATCTTATTCCAGGCATCGGTTTCAAACGCGGCGGCAAACTTATCCTCACGCAGGAACGGCCTCTTAAGCGCCTGGTGGAGATGCCTGCGAAGGCGTACCACATCGCGGACTTCGACGCGTATGAGCGCGTTTGCGGCCGGCGATGGGCCATGTATACCTCCAGCCTGGCGTGCCCGTACAACTGCGGCTACTGCACGAACGCCGGGGTCTACGGACGAAAGTGGAACGCGCTGCCCGCCGAACAGTTCGTAGAAGAGACCGTGGACCTTAGCCGCAGGTACAAGCTCGAAATGCTGTGGATCGTGGACGACAACTTTCTGGTGGACCTTGATCGGGCGCGCGCGATCTCCGAGGGTTTGGTGCGTGCCGGATCCGAATTTGAGTGGAGCATCCAAGCGACCACTAACCTGAGCGCGCGCCTTTCCCTTGAGGATTTGAAATTGTTGCGGCGCAGCGGCCTCCGTCAAATATGCCAAGGTGCGGAGTCCGGTTCACCGAAAGTGCTAAAGGCCATGAATAAGAACTTTCAGGACTTCGGAACCATCTACGAAAGCGCGGCACGCTGCATCCAGGCCGGGATTCGTCCTTCGTTTAACATTATTTTCGCTTTTCCGGGCGAGGGCGAGAAGGAACGCAAGGAAACCATTCGTTTCATCATGGACGTATGCCGAAAGTTTCCCGGCGCGGAATTCTGGACGAATATCTTCACACCCTATCCCGGCGCACCGATTATGGAAAAAATCGCCGAACTGGGGATTGTCACACCGGATACGCTGGAAGGCTGGGCAGACTTTTTCCCGCGCTACACCAAGCTTCCCTGGCTCAACGGCAGAGACCACAAGCAACTCCAAGTGATGCGGGACTACCTGCGCATCGCCTTCGACCGCATTCCTATCGGCGTCGACAGGCGGACGCGCTTCACGCGCATCGCGCAAAAGTGTATCTCTCTGCCCGCGCGCTGGCGCCTGGACCACGGGGCCTACCGCTTTCCCGTGGAACTCTGGCTGAACGACAAACTAAAGGAACGAACCGCGGGGTTCAAACCGGTGGTGGATGCCAAGCGGCTGGAGCCTAACGCCATACCGGCAGAGGCTACGTGCTGACCAAGCGCAAAGTCGTTCTTTTTTATCCGCCGTATGACGGGCCTCCGCTCGGCGCACCTTTATGCCTGCTGAGTCTGGCGGCGCCATTGCTAAACGCGGGATTTGAAGTTCGCGTGATTGATGCGGCCATAAATCCCGATTGGTACGAAGCTGTGCTGCGGGAAGTTGGCGACGCGCTGTGCCTTGGAATTTCGGTATTGACGGGGCCGATGATCCGAGGCGCCGTTCGTCTGGCAAAAGCTATGAAGCGGCAGATGCCGGGTGTTCCTGTGCTGTTCGGCGGCTGGCACCCGAGCCTGTTGCCCGGGCAGACCCTGCAAGAAAATTACGTGGACGCCGTAGTGCGCGGTCAAGGCGAACTCACACTGCTCGAAATAGCCGAACGACTCGCAGAGAAAAAAGAGTTTGCCAGCGTTTCGGGAGTTTCCAGTAAGCATTTTGGATTGCCCCAGCATGCTCCAGAGCGCCGCGTGGCGTTGCTCGACGACCTCCCAACTCCCGCCTTTGAGCTGGCGGATGTAGACGCGTACGAGCGCGTTTCGGGAGAACGCAAGCTTGCTTACGCGACCAGCGTGGGCTGCCCATACGCATGCAATTACTGCACGGACATGGTGTTTTACAAGCGTCGGTTCAACGCACTCGACCCGCAACGAGTGGTTCGCGAAGTAACCGAGCTCGCGGAGCGTTACCGCATCGCGGAAGTCGCGATGCTCGATTCCAACTTGCCTGTGGATTGGCGGAGAGCGCGGGAGATTGCGCAGGGCTTTGTCGACGCCAAGAGCCGTTTTCGCTGGACATTCCAGGCCTCCACCGATTTTCTGTGCCGGATGAGCGATGACGACATCCGACTTTTGGGGGCGAGCGGTGTGTCGCATATGGGGTTTGGCACGGAGTCCACCTCCAGCAAGGTCTTGAAAATCATGAATAAGCGGCACCAGCGTGTCGACGAGATGTACGAGACCGCGCGAAAAGCCATGATCGGCGGGATTCACGTCACATTTAATCTCATTTTCGGATATCCGGGAGAAACGGAAGCCGATCGGATCGAAACACTTGGTACCATGAGCGATATCGCGCGGCAATTCTGGAACGTAAGTTTCTCACCGAACATTTTCACACCATACCCCGGAATCCCCATCTGGCCGCAACTGCGCGAGATGGGATTGCGCGAGCCGCAATCACTCGAAGAATGGGCGGAGCTACCGCTCGGCCGCAATACGCTTCCCTGGCTGCAGGGGGCGGAACTCAGCCGTTTGTGGAGAATGCTCGAATTCTTCCTGCTAAACAACCAACTGCGTAAAGCGACCAAAGATCATCCGAGATTGCGGTCGGGCGTGCGACGGGCGCTTGGAGCACCGCTGCGCTGGCGCATCCGGTCGAACAAGTACTCGTTCCCCTGGGAACTGTGGGTCGGGAAGAAGTTCGAAAAAATCATCACGCGCCGGTCGCTGGTCACGGGACAGGCTCTGGGACCGGAAGGAGCGGAAGCTTGTTAGTCCTCCTGCACACGGGCGTTCTAGAACTTGCGGAGATAGCCGATGATTGACGTCCTGCTGACGCACTCTTATCACCTGCCTTACGATCGCAAACAGTTGCGTAAGATGGCGCCCTATCCCCCACTCGGGACGCTGTACGCCGCGGGTCTGTTGCGCGCAAAAGGCTTTTCCGTTGCCGTCTTCGACAGCATGTTGCAAGAACCGCGCGAGAGTTTTGGCGAAGCGTTGCGCGTTCATCGACCGACTATTGTGGCGATTTATGAGGACGACTTTAACTTTCTCACGAAGATGTGTCTGACGCGAATGCGTGAGCTGGCCTGGCAAATGGCGGAAACCGCAAAACGGGCGGGTGCACGCGTGGTGATGCACGGATCGGACGCCACGGATCACGCTGCGGAGTATCTCGACCATGGTTGCGACTATATCTTGGACGGCGAGGCCGAATACACGCTTCTCGAATTGGTTCGCGCCCTCCGAAATAAGGCGGATGTAACGCAGCTTCGCGGCGTCAAGTGGTTGGACAAGTCGGGAATTATACGGATATCCGAATCCGGTACAAGCCATGCCGTTCAAAGCGTGACTTCTCTTCCCCTCCCTGCACGAGACTTGATCGATCTTCCAGCGTATCGCGATGCGTGGAAGCGCGAACACGGTTTGTTTTCGCTGAATTTGATCGCCAGCCGCGGTTGTCCATTCCGCTGTAACTGGTGCGCGAAACCGATTTTCGGAGATAGCTACCAGCTGCGCCTGCCGCACGATGTCGCCGCAGAGATGCGTTTGTTAAGAGACGAACATGGCGCCGAGCACTTGTGGTTCGCCGACGACATCTTTGCGCTCAATCGACGATGGATTCGCGAGTTTGCCGAAGCCGTTGAAGAGCTTGCCTGCCCGATGCCCTTCAAGATTCAAGCGCGGGCAGACCGCTTGACCCCAGAAACCGTACGGGCTCTGAAACGCGCAGGTTGCGCCGAGGTATGGATGGGCGTCGAGTCCGGATCGCAGAAGATACTGGACGCGATGGAGAAAGGCTTGCGCGTTGAACAGGTGATTGCGGCCCGGGAGAATCTGAAACGCGAAGGCATTCAGGCCTGCTATTTCCTGCAACTCGGATACCCCGGAGAACAGTGGGAGGACCTGCAAAAGACCTTCGCGCTCGTTCGCGAGACGCGGCCTGACGATATCGGGGTCTCCTTTTCCTACCCGCTCCCGAATACCCGTTTCCATGCTCGCGTACGCGAACAACTGGGGAGAAAGCAGAATTGGTCCGACAGCGAAGACCTCTGCGTGATGTATCAAGGGACATATACCGATCAACTCTACCGTGCGGTGCGCGCCGCGTTGCATGCGGAGGTCGGAAATTGCGAGCCTGACGCCGCTACCCCAAGCGAGCCAGGCGAGCTTCAGAAATTGTGGGCCGCGGTCGAAGCTTTGGAACCGATCAGCCGAAATCAGGACCCCACACAAATTCCGAATGTTCCTCCTCTGAACCACGCATTGAGCCCAGTCCTGGCTCATTCTCAGTTGGTGCACCTGGAAGCAAGCTTAGCGACCTCGAGGAGGATCAATGACTGATCTCCTGCTGACGCACGGGTATTTTCTCTTCGAGGATGCGAAGGAACTACAGATTCGAAAGCCCTATGTTCCTCTGGGCATCTTGTATATCTGTTCCCACTTGCGAAACAAGGGTTTTGATGTCGATGTTTTTGATACGACTTTTTCGAGTTGGGACGCGCTGACCAAGCACTTGTACGGCACAACGCCGTCGGTGCTCGGCATTTACGCGAACCTGATGACCCGCAAAAAGGTTGTGGAAATTGTTAAGGTGGCGCGAGAGGCGGGGTGGACGACGGTGGTGGGCGGCCCCGAACCAGGCGCGTATGTCCAGGAATATCTCGATGCCGGCGCCGACGTTGTGGTTCTTGGCGAAGGCGAAGTGACCATGGAAGAGCTGCTGCTCGCTTTGCGTGCGGATTCGCGGCCGGCACTGCGCGACGTAAAGGGGATCGCCTTTAGGGAGGAAGACGGCCGCGTCTTTCGCACAGCTCCGCGGCCGCAACTTGTCGACCTGGACGCGCAGCCCTGGCCGGCGCGCGACGCGATTAACATTCGCCAATACATGCAGACCTGGCGCGACGCGCACGGAAAGGGTTCACTTTCTTTTATCACCGCACGCGGCTGCGCGTATAGGTGCCGCTGGTGCAGTCACCAGGTTTTCGGCGTGACCCATCGGCGTCGCAAACCGATACAGGTGGTCGACGAAGTGGAATGGCTGCTGTCCACCTATCAGCCGGATATGGTGTGGATCGCGGACGATGTTTTCACCATTCATCATGGATGGCTGCGAGCCTATGCCGCAGAAATGCGACGCCGGAGACTGTCCGTGCCATTCGAGTGCATTTCCCGGGCGGATCGCTTGAATGCCGAGGCCGCAGATCTTCTCTCGGAACTCGGGTGTTTCCGCTTGTGGGTTGGTTCGGAAAGCGGTTCACAGAGAATTCTGGATGCGATGGATCGCGGCGTAACCGTGGAGCAAGTCCGAACAGCGGTGACGCTGTGCAAAGAGCGAAACATCCAGACGGGGATGTTCTTGATGTGGGGCTACGAAGGGGAAGAGTTGCCAGACATCGAAGCCACGATCGAACACGTGAAGCGTACCGATCCCGATGTTTTTTTTACCACAGTGTCGTATCCCATCAAGGGCACTCCCTACTACGAGCAGATATCCAAATCATTGGTGCAGTTAAGCCCCTGGAACACGTCTTCGGATCGAGAGATCAGGGTCCGAGGACGGCGTTCCGCGCGATTCTACGAGTTTGCGGACCGCCTGCTCCAGAATGAAGTGAAACTCGCCCGTTTGCGGAGAACCGGGAGCGGCGGAGCTGCGGAACAGGAACTGCAGCAGCAGGTCAACACCATACGCCAGAGCTTGTACTCGGCATCGAGCGAGGCACGGGCATGAGCGGAGAAATGACTGTGAGCCGTTGTGTAGCGGGGATGGCATTTGATGGTATCGCCAGATCTTACGATGAGCTGTTCACACGAACCGCGATAGGCCGCGCGCAGCGCGCGCAAGTGTGGATTGAACTGCTATCCGCATTCCCTCATGGAGCGCGGATATTGGAGTTGAACTGCGGCACAGGCGAGGATGCCCGGTTTCTCGCGCAACGCGGCCGCTCGGTTGTTGCCTGCGACGCTTCCGCGGAAATGATTCGGGTTGCGGAAGACTCGACAGCCTCGACGGGCATGTCTGCGGCTATCGAATATCTGCAGGTCGCCAATGAGGATTTAGGCCTCCTCAATGCGCAAGCGCCATTTGACGGGGCGTTTTCTAATTTTGCGGGCCTGAACTGCCTTGCCGACCTGAGGCCCGTGGCGCGGAATCTGGCTACCATGGTGCGGCCCGGAGGGCGCGTGCTGATTTGTTTGTGGAGCCGCGTTTGCGCGGGAGAAGTTGCGTGGTTTTTCTTGCACGGGCAGGGGAAGAAGGCATTGCGACGAATTTTTGGAAAAGCCACGGCGCGCCTCGGCGGTTCCACGATCACCGTCGCATATCCAAAGATTTCGCGTGTGCGCGAGATGTTCGAACCTTACTTCAAGCTCGAAAAGCGCCGGGCCATTGGACTTTTCGTACCGCCCTCGTACGTCGAGTCGTGGGCGCAAAAAAATGCCAGAGCTCTGACGCGGTTGGCAAGGCTGGATCGAGCGTTTGCCGCTTGGCCAATCCTTCGGGCCATTGGCGATCACGTGCTCCTGGAGTTCGTGCGATGCCCTCTCTAAGCACCGCTATCGCAAGGAACGGACTTGTTCGCGAGGCCTTCCTGGAAGGTGGGTCTGCGCCGCGCGCGACCGCTATCCTTGTGCGCTGCCCCGTGTGTCACACCGATGTGGGCGTCGACTCGTACCAGTCACTCGCCGCAGAACACCGTGATGTCGCATGCCAGGCATGTTCATTCAAGATTACGCAAGATCGCGGCGTGTGGAGAGCGCTGCCACCGGCGCGCCAGGCACACTTTGCGCGATTCATGCGCGAGTACGAACGGGTGCGCAAGGCGGAAGGGCGAGGAAGTACGTCGCCAGAATTTTATTTGGCCTTACCGTTTCAGGACATCACCGGAAATAATGCCTGGCAGTGGTCGATCCGCCGAAAGACTTACGCGTATTTGGCGGGCAGGATCCTATCCGGGCTGCGGGGGAAGTCCGGACCGAGTCTAAAGGTATTGGATTTGGGGGCTGGGAACGGCTGGCTGTCGTATCGGCTGTCCCGACTAGGGCACCGGCCTGTAGCAGTGGACTTGCTCACCAACGAGTTTGACGGGCTCGGAGCGGCGGCGCACTACAAAGCTGGCGGGGCCACGGGCTTTCCGAGGTTTCAGGCGGAACTCGATGAGCTGCCTTTTGGCGACGCACAATTTGATTGCGCTATTTTCAACGCCGCCTTTCACTATTCGGAGAATTACGAGAAAACCCTGGCCGAGACGGTGCGTTGTCTTGCTCCCGGAGCAACGATGGTCATCGCCGATTCTCCCACCTATTTAAACGAGGCGTCGGGTCGGCAAATGGTTGAAGAGCGCCGGCAATTTTTTCAGAAAACCTTCGGGTTCAGAGGCGACGGCCTGATGAGCTGCGAATACTTGACGCCGGAACGGCTGCTGGCGCTGGCAGCCGGGCATAATTTCACCTGGAACACGCACCACGTTTGGTACGGGTTGCGATGGGCGAGCCGTCCGCTGTTTTCGCGGCTGAGGAAAGGTCGCGAGCCTTCTCGATTCTGCATCTACACGGCACGGGTAAAAGAGCCATGATCATCCTGTTTAATCCTCGCGCAACCAAGCCTCGCAATCGCCGCTTCCCTCTTTCGGTTATGGCGCTTGCGGCTGTCCTGGAAGGCCGCGAAGAATATCAGATCGTAGACGGGAACGTCGATGACGACCCCACTGCTACGATCGTCGATCTGATTCGCAGCAACAACGTCGTACTGCTGGGCGCTTCGGTGATGCCCGGGCCGCAGATGGCCGCGGCCATTGAAACGTGCAGGGCAATACGCCGGTTGTATCCGAAATTGCCGATTGTCTGGGGTGGCTATTTTCCTTCAGTGTACGGCGACGCGGCTTTGAACGCGCGCTATGTCGATTTTGTCGTGCGCGGGCAGGGCGAAGACACGCTGCTCGAGCTGCTGGACGCGGTTCGCGGGCAGCGCCCCTTCGATGGAATTGCGGGATTATCTTACAAGGATGTCTTCGGATTGCATCGCCACAACCCCGAACGGCTGATGAAAAGCCCCGACGCGTTTCCCTGGTCGCCCTTTCATCGTGTACCCGTCGACAAATATCTTCGTCCGTCGTTTTTCGGCAGGCGAACGGCGGCGCATCACGCGAGCATTGGATGCCCGTTCCGATGCAGTTTCTGCGGCGTGCACGCGGCTTACGGCAACCGGGAATTGGTGGAAAGTCCGGCGCGCACGGAGGCCATCCTGCGGCATCTGAAAACACAATATGGCGCGGATTCCGTGCAGTTCTACGACATGAATTTCTTCCTGAAAGAGAGTCATGCGCGGGAACTCGCCGAGCGCATCACACCGCTTGGTTTTCCGTGGTGGTGTGAAGCGCGCATCGACACTTTCAACCGTTATTCAGACGCAACCATCGCCGCGCTACGGCAGGCGGGCTGTACGATGATTTTCTTCGGGGCAGAATCCGGCTCCGATTGGGTTTTGAAAGAAATGCGGAAGGACATCACGACGGAACAAACGCTGGCGGTGGCACACAGGATTCGTCAATTCGGCATCATTCCGGAATTTTCTTTCGTGATCGGAAACCCGCGCGACCCGGAACGGGATACCCGGGAAACGCTGCGCTTCATCCGCAAGATCAAACAGATTAACAAAGAGTCGGAAATCATCATTTATCATTACACGCCGGTGCCGCAACGAACGGAGATGTACGGAAATGTCGACAGTCAGATTTCCTTTCCTACCTCCCCTGAGGAATGGGCTACGAAACGCTGGATGGATTTTACTCTGCGCATTGATCCCAACACTCCCTGGCTCAAGCGAAAAACCAAAAACCTGATCGACAACTTTGAAGTGGTGATCAATTCCCGCTGGCCCACGGTGCAGGATATTCGCGCGCCTCGCTGGAGCAGGGCGTTGCTGAAGACGCTCAGTTCCTGGCGATATGCCACGCGCATTTACCGCTTCCCTAAGGAATTGCGATGGGCTCAGCAGTTCATCACCTTGCGCAAGCCCAAGCAGGAGAGCTTGTAGGCCGCTTCGACATTTTATGTCCTCCTCATCCACTGCGGCGACTGCTTCGACGGACGGTTATCGGATCTGGGCGCAAAGCTACGACAGCGAGCCCAATCCGATGCTCTCTTTGGAGCGGCGCTTCCTCGATGCGCTTCTGCCAGAGGTCGGCGGGCTTGATGTTGTGGACCTGGGATGCGGGACGGGTCGCTGGCTGGCAGCTTTACAGGGTCGCCGGCCGCAAAGCCTTCTGGGGATCGATTCTTCGGCAGAGATGCTGAAAGTTGCCAGGGCCAAGCTCGGAACTGCCGCCAGACTCGTTAACGCGGATTGCGGGGCCGTTTTGCTCCCTGATGCTTCTGCCGATCTGGTCCTGTGCAGTTTTGTCCTCAGCTATATCGAAGACGCCGCGCGGTTCTTTCGGAAAATCCGGAAGCTGCTCCGCGAAACTGGCAGGGCTTTCCTGAGCGACCTGCATCCGGGAACGGTAACTCGCCTGAACTGGCGCCGTGGTGTCCACACCGCAAATGGATTCAGTGACATCCGTACTTTCCCTCGTTCCCTGGACGCGCTCGTTCAATTGTGCCAGGACGCCGATCTAGAGGTTGAAGTTTGCGTACAAGCGCGATTTGGAGATCCGGAACAATTGATTTTCCAGGCCGCGGGGAAGCAAGAATATTTTCAAAACATAGGGGATTATCCCGCAATTTATATTCTTCGGCTGCGGGCCCAGGGAACCGACCGACGCTCCGGGCGCAACGAGGCCACGCGGGGCGGTGCTATGACGCTTCGCGGGGCGCGGCTGGCCCTCGGCGCGCAGTTGAGCACTTTGGGTGATGTCGAATGCGTGGATGCACGTGTCGCATTTCTTCGCGATGATAGCGGCCTTCTTCCCTTCCGAGCAACCTCGCAGTCGGAGATCGATCTGCGCGGCTTCTTGGTCCTTCCCGGCCTGGTGAACTCCCATGATCATCTGGAGTTTGCCTTGTTTCCGCGACTCGGACGGGGCGCCTACAACAATTTCATCGAATGGGCGGACGATATCCACCGTCCCGGGATCTCGCCGATTCGCGAACATCGTCGGGTGCCACGCGAAGTTCGTCTGTGGTGGGGCGGAATTCGTAACCTGCTCAGCGGGGCGACCACGGTATGCCATCACAATCCCTATGAGGCGGCAGTGTTTGAGAACGACTTTGTCGTTCGCGTAGTTAGCGAATACGGTTGGGCGCATTCCTTGCCTATGGACGGTTCATTTGCCAGCAAGAAAGGGGAAACTCCCAAGGGCCAGCCTTTCCTCATTCATCTCGCGGAGGGTATCGACGCGGGCAGCGCCGGTGAAATCTTCGAACTCGATCAATCTGGCGCACTTGATGAGCACACAGTTCTCATTCATGGCCTGGGGCTCGATGAGAAGGGCCGAGAGTTGGCACGTTCCGCCCGTGCTGGACTCATCTGGTGTCCCAGTTCAAATATTTTTCTGTTCGGAAGGACCATGTCGCTCGGTGAAATTCAAACATTCCCTCTCGTGGCTCTGGGCAGCGATTCGCCGCTGACCGCCAAAGGAGATTTATTAGATGAGCTGCGATTTGCCCGCGAGTGTAGCGAGGCGCCCGTTGAAAAACTCTATCGATGGGTAACTGAGGATGCAGCACGGTTGCTGCGCTTGCGAAATGGAGAAGGCACGCTGGGAATCGGGGCGGGCGCGGATCTCATCGCGGTTCGGGACACGGGAGCCGGCCCGGCGGATACCCTGGCCGCGCTTTCTTACGAGAACGTCGAGCTGGTCTTGGTCGGCGGCCGCGTACAACTGGCGTCCGAAGGATTGATGCAGCGGCTGCCTGCAAGCGCGACGGACGGACTTCAGCCGATTCGCGTCGAAGCTTCCCTTCGCTGGATTCGCGCCCCTCTGCAGCGGCTGTTCAGGGAAACGGAAGCTCACCTCGGCGGACCAGTTTGGCTTGGCGGAAAGCGGGTCCGCCTTGGATGATCGTGCGCTACGCCCGGCGGTTGCCACTGATGAAACCATTGAATCTCATTTCATCCGCTCACTGCCGGTTCTCGTGTTGCATGCGCACAGTTCATGCAACTGCCGCTGTATTATGTGCGACATCTGGAAGACTCCCGAGAAAAAGGCCTTTGGCGTGGACGATCTCAAGCCGCACCTGTCTTCCATCCAGCGGTTGGGCGTACGCTGGGTGGTATTTTCCGGGGGCGAACCGCTACTGAACCCGCAGCTTTTCTCGCTTTGCTCCCTGCTTCATCAAGAGGGCATCCGGCTCACCTTGCTCACCACCGGCGTCCTGCTGCGCAAATTCGCAGCGCAAGTAGTGACAAATTTTGATGACGTTATCGTCTCCCTGGACGGACCGCGGGAGGTGCACGACGCCATTCGCCGGGTTCCGGGCGCTTTCGCCTTGGTTCAGTCGGGCGTGGCTGCCCTGAGAGAGCGCCGGGCCAATTTGCCGATCACCGCTCGAACTACAGTCCAGAAGGCGAATCATGGTCAACTCCGCAAAACCGTGCACGCCGCACAGGAAATTGATCTCGATGGGATCTCGTTTCTTGCGGTGGACCTTACCTCCTCGGCCTTTAACAGGCCTTTGCTATGGCCCGTCGGCCGGCAAGAGAACATTGGCCTGTCGCTTGTCGAAGTCGGCGAACTTGAAGCGGAAATTGAAGCTCTGGTTGCGGAGATTCCCTGTGGAACACCAGGTGGCTTTGTCACTGAAACTCCCGAGAAGCTTCGGAGGATCGCACGGCAGTTCCGTGTCCAGCTGGGCTTGCAACCCGGTGAATCGCCGGTGTGCAACGCCCCTTGGATGTCAGCGGTGATCGAGGTTGACGGAAGCGTGCGCCCGTGCTTTTTTCATCCGTCGGTCGGGAATCTTCAAGAGCAGACCCTCGAATCCATCCTGAATGGACCAGAAGCCCGCACGTTCCGTGAAAATCTGGCCATTCCCGACAATCCTATCTGTCGTCGGTGCGTCTGCTCACTGCACTATCGCTTATGAGAACGGAGGCGCGAGGGGCGCTGCTGATTATCGTCGCCCGAATACATGGGCGGCTCGCCCAGGCTTCCAGCTGCCGGCAGGTGTCGAAGATAGACGACTACGGACCATATCTCCTCGTCGGTCAAAATCCCTTGCGAGGCCGGCATACCCGACGGCGAGAGCCCGTTATCGATAATCCATTTCAGTTGTCCATCCGCGTAGGATTGCACCTGTTTGTCCTTCAGCGAAGGAACTGGCGGAGACATGTGGTCGGCGAAAGGCACTCCGGTGTTCTGGCCGTCGAAGCCATGGCAAGCCGCGCAGAAATGAGAAAAAGCTACGCGGCCGTTCTCGATGCTTTCGGCTGATTCCGGCAGAGGATTCCTGTCCTTCTTGCCACCCACGGTAACCGAATGCTCAATTCGTGTAATCAGTGAGGTCTCCCATTTTCCTGGGGGGGTTGCCTTGCATCCGCAGAGTGCTACCCCGGCAAGCATGAGAAGCGCGCAACCGCGAATCTTCATCAGATTACTCGATTACGTGGACGCTAAGTTTCATCAAGCCATGTCCCTTGCCGCAGAAGTGCGCGCATTTCCCGTCAAACGTCCCGGCGGCAGCGGGATCCAGGTTTACGCTTGCGGTCTCGCCTTTTTTTACCTCGACCCGTACGCCAAGGTCCTCGATAACCAGGCCGTGGCTTACGTCCGCGGAGTGAATTATCAAAGTGACTTTCTCGCCTTTCTTTATGGTGATCTCATTGGGCTCGAAGGCGAAGCGATGCGCGGAAATGTCTATGGTGCGCGCAGCGGGAGACTTGCCGGAGCCGGAGGGATTGGCGAAAAGCGACAAGGAAAAACCGAATGTAACGATCAGGGCGATCCATTTCATGAAACAGAATCCTTTCAATTCTTGCTGCCGTCTCGCAGGTCCGACGGAGCGAAGCCAACACGCAGCGTAACGGTTCGGATGCCCTGAGTTGTCACAAAAAAGTAAAAGAGAAGTCATCTTTACTCCCGCGCCGCCTTTGCGTACTTCAGAATTATTTTCGCCATAGTCCGAATGAGTACTCGCGCGTTAGTACCAATTGGCACCGGCATTTGCCATGGATTAGGCCTAGAAAATCTTCGGTGGCCGTCGATACTCAACGTCCGAGGAATAGCTCATGCAAAAGGCGACGCGAATTCTGATTGCCAATCGTCCCAAATTGATGAGAGAGGCAATTCTGGCGACATTTGCAAATCAACCGGATATCGAAATCGTCGGTGAGGTCTCGGACGAAGACCAGATACTCAGGCAGGTACAAGCCACCCTGCCGGATCTGCTCGTCGTGGCACTCGATGAGACTGAACGCCGGCCGATGATCTGCGATCTCGTCCTGCGCGAGCATCCCAGCGTCCGAATTCTCGCCGTAGCTTCTCGCCGGGATCGCACCATCTGTTATTGGGCATCCTTCAACATCCAGTGCAATGACGTCGAACCTTCAGTCGACGGCATTCTGAACACCGTCCGAAACATACCGCAGTATCCGGGGAAGCCTTCGTGACCGGATCCGTTTCAGGAAAGAAGTTCTCGGCGAGCTGTGCGCGGGTTCATCTGCTGCTCTGTTCGCTGCTGCTTCTGGGCGGATTTTATCCGGCGCACAGCCAGGAGCCCTCAGCAGCGCCACAGCGAATGGAACTGACGGCAGCCGCGCAGCGTCCGGCTCCTTCGGAGCTCGAGAAACAGAATGTGGATCGTGTCTCCGCCGCCCCGGAACAAATTCGGGCGGTCCTGGTCAAAGATCCCGGCTTGCTTGTGGAACTGAAGCGGTGGATAGCGAAGGAGGCGGCGGCCAACGGGCAACTGATCGACGACTTCGACCTGACCGACCAGGCCGTCTTTGACCGATTGGGCGACGATATTGTTTTCCGAGCGGCGGCTACACGTATGCTGCAGCGCTTTGGATATTTGTTGCCCGCCGTGAATCCCGATTCTCCTCTTGGCAAGGAACAAGAGCTTGTTCTTAAGGAACGCGCCCGCCGTATCGTGCAGATTGAGTCGCAGGAAGACTCCGCGTCTCTAGACCAGAACCGAAGCGCGGCCTCTTCGCAGAATATTCAACAAGTGAACACCTGCAATCCTGGCAGGACTGGGCTCTGCCCGGAACCCTCCTCTCCATCACCACAAGACCTGTCGGTACCCGAAGAAGGTCCCGGAACGACACCAGATTTTGAACACACTCCTCGGCAAGGTCCCGCGCCGCCTGGTTCGCCTATTCTACAAGCCGGCTTGCCCCTGGAACGCCCAGAGTCGGCATCCGTCTCCGGAAACAGCCAGAGCGATCCGATGTGGATGAAAGCTCTCGGCTCCTCGCCCGGCCCATCCGGTGCCATCTCTGGCGCACAGGACGGCGTTGCCGAAGCGGTGGGGCGAGGCGGTATTTCAAATAGAGAACCGGACACATCGAGAAGCGCTTTCGGCGCTTCCCGTGACTACGATCGGGGCCGGCCCGCGTCGCCGGCGGCAAATATTCGTCCGAATCCATCCGGGCCGGGAATGGATAGGGATTCGTCCGCGGGAACAATCCTGCACAAATCCAATCCGTATTCGGACATTCCGTCTCTTTACGATTTGTACGTCCAAGTTGCTGCCCACGATCGAACCCCGCAACGATTCGGTGTGGACATTCTCCGCGACGGAACCCGCGGGGCGAATACCATTCCCATGGATTTGCCGGTCGGTCCTGACTACGTTCTCGGCCCCGGCGACGGCTTGGCAATTGATCTCTGGGGCGGGGTCTCGCAAAGACTGGTCCGCGTCGTAGATCGCGAGGGACGCATTGCCCTTCCTGAGTCAGGGCCGTTGCTCGTGACCGGAAAAACGCTTGGCGAAGTGCAATCGACGGTCCAGGAATCACTGCGCGGCCAGTATAAGGATGTATCGGCAGATGTCTCGCTCTCGCGCCTGAGAACTGTGCGGGTTTACGTCGTAGGGGAAGTCGCCGAAGCGGGAGCTTATGACGTCAGTTCGTTGTCGACTCCGCTAAACGCCCTCGTAGCGGCAGGGGGCATAACCTCGCGCGGGTCCCTCCGATCGCTTAAACACTATCGCGGCAAACAGCTGATTGAGGTTGTCGATGCATACGACCTGCTGCTCCGCGGCGTGGGCGCCGAGCAAAAACGTTTGGAGAACGGCGATTCCTTGCTCGTGCCTCCGGCCGGTCCAGAGGTCACCGTGGAAGGCATGGTGCGCCGGCCCGCCATCTACGAGTTACGCGGCGAAGCAAGCCTCGAAGATGTTTTGGAACTCGCCGGAGGGCTTTTGCCGGCCGCTGCGCTCGAACATGTGGAGGTCGAACGCCTGGTTGCGCATCAGAAGCGCACGATGTTCAGCCTGGACCTCTCGGAAAATGGCGGTGATCAAGCCGCCGCGAAACTCAGCAGCTTTGGAATTCAAGACGGCGATCGCATCCACATTTTCCCGATTGCACCCTACAACGACCAGGCGATCTACCTTGAGGGCCATGTTCTGAAGCCAGGGCGCTATTCCTACCGGGAAGGCATGAAGCTCAGCGATCTCTTGTCTTCCTACTCCGATCTTCTGCCCGAGCCGGCCGGCAATTACGCAGAAATTATCCGTCTTAATGCGCCGGACTATCGCCCGACGGTCGAGAGCTTTGATCTCACCGCCGCGCTCGCCAATCCCTTAAACGCGCCGCAGCTGATGCCACTCGACACCGTGCGGATCTTCAGCCGTTACGATTTCGAGGCGCCTCCGGGTATCTGGGTGGGCGGTGAGGTGCGCTCTCCCGGCCAATACAACACTTCCGGCCAAGCCCGCCTCCGCGACGCCATTTTTCTTGCGGGAGGAATCTCGGCGGACGCTTCCCTGGCATCTGCGCAGCTTTTGCGCACGGAAAAAGACGGCACGCTAAAAATAATCAGCGTAAATCTGGCGGCGGCGATGGCCGGAAATTCGATCGACAACCTCCTGCTGCAACCACACGACCGCATCCTCGTCCAGCGCAATCCCGAGAAAGTGGACCCCCCTACCGTTTACATAAAAGGTGAGGTAGCCAAACCTGGCCGTTATCCGCTGACCTCCAAGATGCGCGTCGAGGATTTAATCAGCGTTGCGGGCGGCTTGAAGCGAAGCGCGGATTCGCAAAGTGCGATCCTGACACATCAGGACGGAAAAACGGCTTCCGCGGCCTCTGTCGAAAGTGTTTCGATTCATCTCTCCGCCGCCATGGCTGGCGAAGCAGAGCAGAACAGGCTGCTGAACAATGGCGATGTACTCACCATACGCGAGAATCCTGGGTGGAACGACCTCGGCGCCACGGTAACCCTTCGCGGAGAGATCGAGCATCCCGGAACCTATGGCATCCGGCCGGGCGAATCACTGAACGAGGTCCTGCAACAGGCCGGAGGATTCACTGCGCAGGCCTACCCCTACGCCACGGTCCTGACACGGCAAGAAGTGCGCGATCTTGAAATGAGAACGCACCAGGAACTGATCGGGCGTGTAAAAGCTGAGCAAGTGCAGCTGAAAGCGCTTCCCGAGGATGATTCAGATAAAAAGGAAGCCAAGCTTGCGGCCATAGCCCAAACCGAGACAACGCTCACTCAACTCGAGACGAATCTCCCGCTCGGACGCGTAGTGCTCCAGACCTCGCCGGACATGAAGTCTTACGATCACGTCGCGGCAAACACTGCTTTGCGCAATGGAGACGTCATCCTCGTTCCGAAAGAAGCAAACTACGTGCTTGTGAACGGGCAGGTATTTAATCCGACGGCGGTAGGCTACGTGTCCGGTAGAAGCGCGAAATGGTATCTGGGGCAAGCCGGCGGGGTAACGCAATTGGCCGACAAAAAAGCCGTCTTTGTGATCCGCGCCAACGGATCCGTTCTGGCCGCCAGGAACAACCACGATCTGTGGTCCGGCGATCCCTTGGACGCCGTTCTGATGCCGGGCGATTCGATCGTTGTTCCGGAAAAGGCGGCCAAGGTTGGCAGCCGCAACTGGACACCGCTCATCCAGTCCGCACAAATCGCCACATCGATCGGGTTGGCAGTGGCCTATTTGAGGCCGTGACAGAAACGAGTAAAGCGCGATGAAAGCAGCCAACTTGGCGCGGTACACTATGCTTATCAAGCTGACCATGGCTGCATCGGGTCTCTGGGCTGCGCAATCAGAGCAGCTGTCGGCCGCAGATGCTCCTGTATCCACTCCTTCCTCGGCCATCGAAATACCCGCCGCAAAGACGCTGCCGGTCGAGCAACGCTCGAATAATTTATTGTTGGCTCCGGAACGCGCTTCCGTTAAAGCCAGCAAGAGATTTTTTTCGGATCAAAAAGACATCTGGACCAGTCCAGCAAGACTGCAATTGTCCGACGCGGAGTGGCTCGTTCCCGCTTTCGGGGTAACTGCCGGGGCGCTGTTCACGGACAAGAGCTTGAGCCGCAGTCTTCCAAACGGGCCTGGCGCCATTCGTCTTCAGAATGAAGTCCGCACAGGTGGTGTGACGGCGCTCGCTGCCGCTTCAGGCGGTTTGTTTCTATGGAGTTTGCGGACCCGCGATCCTCATGAACGCGAAACCGGATTGCTGGCCAGCGAAGCGATGGTCGACAGCCTCGTCGCCGCCGAGGGTCTAAAATTCCTCGCCGCACGCGAACGCCCGGACCAGGGAACGGGCGATGGAAGATTTTTCCAGGGCGGGAATTCCTGGCCCTCAAGCCATGCTGCGGCAGCGTGGGCCGCCGCGGGTATTTTGGCGCACGAGTATCCCGGACCGATGACCAAGCTTCTCGCCTACGGCCTGGCTGCAACCGTCAGTTTCGCCAGCGTTGGCAGCAAACAACACTTTGCGTCTGACGCGCTGGTCGGCAGTGGAATCGGCTGGCTCATCTCCGGGTCTGTTTATCGCAAGCGGCACGATGCGGGACTCGGCGGTTCCTACTGGGACCCCCTTGGCAGTCTTTTTCATGACCAGGAATTCGCTGCAACGCGCTATCCCGGCTCGGCGTACGTTCCCCTGGACAGTTGGATCTATCCCGCGTTCGATCGACTCGCCGCGCTTGGTTACGTCGACGGTGCTTTCCAGGGTACAAAGCCTTGGACCCGCGAAGAGTGCGCTCGCCTTCTGCTTGACGCTGACCAGTCTCTAGAAAAGTGGTCGGCATCCGCTTGGCAAACTGACGAGCAGGTCAGAGCGTTGTTACTGGCTTTACATCGTGAATTTGCAAGAGAAGAAGAGTCATTCTCTGGAACCAACCGCTCGGCCGAGATGGATTCGGCCTATACCCGCGTTTTGAGCGCCGCTGGGACCGTGCTCAACAACGGGTACCTGTTCGGCCAGACGCTTGCGTACGATTTCGGACGACCTTTTCGGCAGGGCAGCAATGTCATCACGGGAGCCTCGGCGAGCGCAACCTACGGGAGCCTGTTTTTCTACATAAACGGGGAATACCAGCAATCGCCGTCATCGCCCGCGTTTACGAACACGGAAATCCAGTTCATAGCCGAGCGAGACCGTACTTCGCCTTCGCCCGACACTCCCTTCGCCTCCATCCATCAGTTTGCGCTCCTCGATGCCTATGCGGGAACGAACATCCACGGTTGGCAGGTCACCTTCGGAAACCAGAGCCTCTCCTGGGGCCCGGGAGCAGGAGGTTCGCTGCTCCTTAGCGACAATGCCGCACCCTTTCCGATGCTGCGCGTGGCCCCATCGGCTCCCTTCGAGGTTCCCGGATTGTCCAGAATTCTCGGTCCTTTCCACGTGGAGCAGTTTTTTGGACGCCTGGATGGATTTGCGGTACTTTCGCAACCCTGGATTTACGGCCAAAAGATTAGTTTCAAACCCTTCCGCTCCCTGGAGTTCGCCTACGGCCGAACCACATTGATTGGCGGCTCAGGTCATCCCCTGACCGCCGGCAATTTCTTCGGCAGTCTGGTCGGTCGCGTGGATTCGGCGCAAAACTCGGTTCCCGGCGATTCCAGAACCGCCGTCGAATGGACCTGGCGTCTGCCCGGTGTACATGACTGGGTCACATTCTACGGCGAACTGGAAGACGATGACGACCCCATTCCCCTGCAAAACCTGACCAAGAGCGTCCTTCGTCCAGGGCTGTATTTTCCACGCCTGCCGCTCTTGCCGAAATGGGATTTTCATTTCGAATGGACCACTTCGACCAGCCCCGGCCGAGCTTCCTTTCAAAATCATGGAGACCTGAATTACTGGAATCTCGCCTACCCAGACGGCTATACCAATGACGGCAACCTTATGGGCAATGTCGTGGGGCGCGAGGGCGTGACCCTACAGACCTGGGCCCGCTACTGGATCTCTTCGCGCCAGACCCTGGATTTGTCCTGGAAGCAGAGTCGCGTGCTTTCCGACTATGTGCCGGGCGGAGGCAAATGGCAGGACTTCGACGCCAGCTACTACATCACCTCGCATTCCGGAATCTACGTGAAGAGTTTGATTCAGTTCGAACACATCTCGTCATACCCGCTGCTCTTTAGCGGCTCCAGAAACAATCTTGTCGCCTCCGTTGAACTTGGTTTCCGCCCGGCAGGGGCGCACCACCGAAACGCGTCCGGTTCCCTCGCCTCCCCCGGGGTAAATCGCACAGCCGAGGAGCAGCCGAATGATCTCTAGCGCGACCAAGAACTCTCCGGAGCTTTCGCGGCAGATCGACGTTGACGAACTGCTCGAGCTTCGCATGCAAAAAACGCAAAAGGAAGTACGCCGCAGGCGCATCGTCTTACTCGGCAATCTGTGGGAGCGCAAAGGGCTGCTCATTCGATTGTTTCTTTGGGGCGGGGCCACGTGCGCAATGGTTGCAGCTCTTATCCCGGCAAGGTACGCCTCCACTACGCGGCTCATGCCGCCCGATCCCACGTCGGGACAGGGGGTGGCCCTGCTCGCGTCGCTCGCCGGCAAAATAGGCTCCGGGTCTGCTGGCCTCGCCGACGATCTCCTCGGACTGAAAACTTCAGCGGACCTGTTTGTGGGGGTTCTTGCCAGCAGAGCGGTGCAAGATGACGTCATCGTCAAGTTTGATCTGCGCCGCGTGTACGCGGAACGCCGCTGGGTGGACACCAGGAAAGAATTGGCCAGCCGGACGGATGTCTCCATCGACCGCAAAAGCGGAATTCTCACGATCCGGGTGACCGACCACGACCCCCAACGCGCCAGGGCCATGGCCGGCGAGTATGTCGCCCAGCTGAATAATGTCGTAACCCAACTGAATACCTCGTCGGCTCAAAAGGAGCGCATTTTTCTCGAAGGGCGGCTCGTGGGAGTTAAAACCGACCTGGATGCTGCAGAGCACGATCTCAGTCAGTTCGCCAGCAAAAATGGAGCAATTGATATCAAGGAACAAGGCAAGGCCATGGTACAGGCCGCGGCTACTCTCGAAGGCCAGATCGTCGCAATGCAGACTGAGTTACAAGGGCTTCGTCAGATTTATACGGACAACAACGTTCGCGTTCGTTCTACCCAGGCTCGCTTGGACGAGCTAGAACATCAATTGGAAAAGCTGGCGGCCAAGCCGGATTCCGAGGTCGCGGGAAAGGGACATGACCGTCAGCTATATCCGTCGCTGCGAAAACTTCCGCTGCTTGGCGTGACTTACGCCGACCTTTACCGCCGGACCCAAGTGCAAGAGACGCTGTTTGAAGTGCTCACCCAGCAATACGAGCTCGCCAAAGTCCAAGAGGCCAAGGAAGTCCCCAGTGTCAAAATTCTTGATGAGCCGGACGTTCCGGAGAAAAAGGTTTATCCGCCGCGCCTCTTGATTGTGCTGGCAGGAGCGACTCTTGGCTTCGGTTGCGGTGCAGCGTGGGTAATTGTCGGGGGCCACTGGAACGGAATCGACCCGCAGGATCCCGGCAAGCTGCTGGTCCTTAACATGGTGCGCAGCGTCAGCCCGCAACTCGAATTCGCAGGGCAATGCCGAGCTTCGCTGTTCAGCCGCATGACGGAGTTTGTCGAACGATTCCAGCGAACCCCGGCTTCACCGCCCCCCAAAGAAGATCACCCGGACTGCTCCGTCGAGAATGCGGGCTAAGAATATGACTTCGATCCGGCAAACGAGCAGAAATCTCCGCAACGTCCTCAGCGGAGAACTGCTGCTTCGCGTCGCCAACATTGGGGTTGCGGTATTGATCGGGCGCGTTTACGGGGCAGCCGTGCTGGGAATCTATGCCGCAATCATCGCCAGCGCCACACTCGCCGAGCGGCTCTCCGACGACGGCATGGAATTGGCAGGTATCGAGGAAGTTAGCAAAGAGCCGGCGCACGCGAGCAGAATCGTCACTGCTCTCTACATTGATAAAACGATCCTATCGTCACTGGCCATCCTTGCCCTGGTCGGGGTCGCATCGTTAGGCAAGCTGTCCGCCGCTTCCCGGGTGATGGCCGTTATCTTGACGGCGCGCACATTTCTTTACTCCTACTGCCGGCTTCATGCGGGCGTTTTGAAGGCGCTCGAAAAGACGGGCGGTCTCCTGCGCATCCAGAGCGCGCATTTTGGCCTTCTCGTGAGTGCTCTGCTCCTCGTTTATTTTCGCGGGGCGAGCTTAGTAACTCTGTTGCTTTGTTTACTTGCGGCGCAGACCTTTGAATTCCTAGCCACTGCCCTGCTGCTAGAAAGGCATGGCCTCCGTCCTGCGAAGGTAACGAGAAAACTTTGTCGCAGTCTTTTGTATCGCTCGACACCCATCGGTCTTACCTACACTTTCTCGACCATCATGCTGCGGGGAGATGTCCTGGTTCCCTCCCTGTTGCTGCCGGTCGCGACCCTGGGCAGCCTGGTCGCCGCGGATACCGGATTGGTAATGGTCTATGTGGTGGCTTGGCTATTCAGCGGTGTCTTGCTGGCCGATCTCGGCAGGGCGGCTGGCAATCGAGAATTGTTTGACACGCACTTTCGCAGGTGCATCACGGTCTTGTCCCAGATTGCGATTCCTTCGTCGGTCGCCTCGTTCTTTTTAATTCCTGCTGCAATCCGCGTACTTTTTGGAAAAAACTTCACGGCCGCGGGCCAGCCGGGAGCCATTATGGCCGCGGCGATTCCTTTTATTTTTCTCAACGCTGCGTACCTGAGCCGGGCCATTGCCCGCAACGCGTCAAAAGTTTGCCTAACCATCTATGGCGTCACCGCCATTCTTTCTCTGGCGCTCAACTGGATTCTCGGCAGTGGCTACGGGGTGACGGGCATAGCATGCAGCATCGTGATTCGCGAAGCTTTGATGACCGCGGGTTTCGCAAGTTTCGGCAAACTCTCCAGCACAGCGAGAGATTTCCCAATTGCGATTTCAGGAGAGTCCGAACTGCCAACTTGCTGAAGGCAGAACCAGCAGTGAGGAGCGACGCAAAAAACGGCGATGAAGAAAGCAGTTACAACCCTCATGGTGGTCAGTCTGACGGGAAATGTTTTTCCGCTGATCAATATTCTCGCCATTTTCAGCCTGTTCCCCTTTTATTTCTTGGGCCGGGACGCGGTTCAGATCGAACAGATAAAGTATGGTCCGGAGACCGCCAAGAAATTCCTGCTCGCCGCCTACATCTACTGGTTCCTCAGCTACGCCCTGACTGGCGCATCGCTCAGCAATTTCTTCTCCTTTGAGTTTCTCCGGTTTGACGGCGCCCTCTTCATCGCCTACCTTCCTCTGTTTCTTTTTTCGGACGTCTGTCTTGATCCGCGGTTTGTTCGGCGGAGTGTTGCTCTGTTTCTGACAGCCACATCCTTGGTAGCGCTTCTGGGCCTGGCGGAGTTTGTGGATACCACGATTGTTCCTTTTGGCCTTGCTTCCCTTCCTGAACCACTGCAGTTGCTCCACAGCGCCAGCACGGCCGCCGATATCTTTCACGGTTTTTTCCGCGCGCACAACGCTGCCGGCGCAACTTACGCCATGGCCAGTCTCATCTCCTTTTCTCTATTGGTGCGCGGAGCGGACTCCTCGCTGGCGGCCTGGCCGGCCTTGTGGCTGGCGGCGAATTTCGTAGGTCTGGCGCTTACCCAGTCACGCACCGCCTACGTAGCTTTTCTTGGGGCGCTTGTTCTGGTACTCGTCCGCCGCGGCCCGGCGCTAAAAAAATTACTCAAGTTTGGAGGCTTCATCCTGCTTCCCCTCGTGTATTTCCTGCTCGTGCAGCCCGTCGTCAACCAGCGGACTGAGGAAGTTTCCAACCTTGAAGATCCCAATATCGTCCTGCGCTTTGCCTACTATCAGCGGGCCGTCGCCGACTTTTTGGAAAGTCCTATCGTGGGCACGGGGTTCGGCCGTTTCAACGACGAATTTAAGGTCTTCACCGGCATTCCCCACGTGGTCTTCGTGGCCACCGGCGGTGACTCCGTCAACGACGATTCGCATGCCCACAATTCGTACCTTCATTTTCTTGCCGAAGGGGGAGTGCTCGGTCTTGCACTCATGCTTGCCGTCTGGATCGCCACATTTCGTTGGCTGGGAAGGAAACGGGAGATGTTTGAGGAAGGTTCGTTTGGCAACAGTCTGGCCCTGGCCATTCAGTCCTGCATCGTTCTGGAATTCTTGATGAGTTTTACCGAGCACATGATGGGAACGGCCACCAGCGCACTGACGATCTTCACGCTTGTGGGGCTTTTCTTCAATCTGCTCGGCTGGAGATATCGCGTCGCCTCAGTAGTTTTTTTAGAGCCCTCGCCGCCTAAAGAGTTGCAAACATGGCCAGCCCGTTGATCCCCTGGAGTTGCCGGCCAGCACCTCATCGCATGCCACCGGAGGACGAACCATGGAAATTAATTCCCTGATTTCGCGGAACGATCCGGAGAGCAAACAGCTTTGGGAGCACTTTGCCGAAGTAGACCCGCTTACCTACATTCTTACCTCTTTGAAGACACGCGATCCCCGAGAGTTCTGGGACAGCGGCGAGCGCACCGTCCGGCAGGAATTACTGCCGGTGTTTCAGTCGCGCGGTGTTCGCACTCGCCTGGCCATGGAGTTGGGCTGCGGCCTTGGCCGCCTCGCCTTTCCGATGTCCCGTCACTTCGCGGAAGTGGTGGGCGTCGACATCGCACGGGAAATGATCCGGCAGGCAACCGCCTTGGCCAGTGAAAATGGCGTCGGTAATGTTTCGTTTGCCGCCGTTTCCGGACCGAAAGACCTTTTCGGCACGGCCCGGAAATATGCGGGCAGCGTCGACTTCCTTTACTCGCTTCTGGTTTTTCAGCACATCCCCGATTTTGCGATCATTAGCGGCTATATCCAGGTTATCGGCGTTCTCCTCGAAGAACACGGGCTGGCCTATTTGCAGTTTGACACCCGCGAGCGGGATCTCGCCTACCGCCTCAAGACCAGTCTTCCTGATTTTCTCCTGCCGCGCTTCTGGCGTAGGGGAATCCGCCGCGTTCGCCGTTCTACAAAGGAACTTGAGGCCAGCTTCGCGGCCGCCGGCTTGCAGATTCTCGAGCAATCGGCTCCGCGCAGCGCCTATCACCGCTACCTGGTGAAAAAATTTCATGGGGCGACGACCGCAATATGACTGCCGCAACTCCGCTCGAGACGCGCTCTTCGCCGAAGGGAACGCTTCAGCCGTGCGGAGCGCCGCCTAGGAGCACGCGTGTCGCCATTGTCCACTACTGGTACGTGAATCGCCGAGGCGGCGAACGCGTGTTCGAGGCCATGGCCGACATGTTTCCGGACGCCGACTTGTTTACCTTGCTGGTGGACCGCGAGAGACTTTCACCTGCTCTGCGCGCCCGTTCGATCAAGACCTCCTTCCTTCAGAAAATTCCGGGCAGTAGACGCTGGTATCGCCACATGCTTCCGCTGTGCCCCCTGGCACTCGAACAGTTCGACCTGCGCGGCTACGATCTGGTTCTCAGTTCGGAGTCGGGTCCTGCCAAGGGCGTCCTCACAGATGCCCATACCTGTCACATTTGCTACTGCCATTCCCCGATGCGTTATTTATGGGATTTCTATCACGCCTACAAGAACGGCAGAAGTCTTGGCGTGTTCTCGCGACCGATATTCACGCTCGCCGCGCACTACCTGCGCTTGTGGGACGGAGCCTCGGCGGTTCGTGTCGACCACTTTGTGGCCAATTCGCGAAATGTCGCCTCGCGAATTCAGAAGCACTACCGGAGAGATTCCGAGGTTATCTACCCTCCGGCGCGCGTCGATACCGGATATGTGGCGACAAATGCGGAGGACTACTACCTCGTTGCGGGCCAACTTGTGGACTACAAGCGAGTGGATCTTGCGATTGAAGTCTGCAACCGCCTGCGCCGGCCTCTGCGCATTGTCGGCGAAGGCGAACAATACCGGTGGCTTCGCAAACTGGCCGGGCCCACCATCGTTTTTTGTGGCGCTCTTTCCGATGATGCGCTCCGCGAGCAATATGCCCACTGCCGCGCGCTGCTTTTCCCCGGCGAGGAAGATTTCGGCATAGTGCCCGTTGAAGCCCATTCCTTCGGCCGCCCCGTCATCGCCTTCGGCCGCGGCGGAGCTTTGGAAACCGTAAAGGGCTTCTACCCAGATGGCCCTCGCGCAGCGGAAAGCTCTTCCGGCGTGTTCTTCAGGGAGCAGTCCGCCGATTCCTTGGCGGACGCGGTCGGCGCGTTTGAACAAACCGAAAGCCGCTTCGCGCCCGCTTTTATTCGACAGCACACGGAGAGTTTCTCCGGATCCCGCTTTAAAGAGAGGCTCAGAAACTTTGTCCGCGCGAAATTGCAAGCATTTCAGAATTCGGGCCGCACAACATGATTCGCGGACGTCTCAAGCGCACACAAGAATTCCTTACCGTCGCATTGCTGTGCCTCCCGCTGGCCTCTTTTGCATTCGCCGCTTACTTGCGCTTTGCCACACGTCTTCTTCCTTATTATTCCAGCGACGCCGACCCCTCCGCCTACTTTGGCCTGCTGCTCGTGACCACGATTATTTGGGCGGTGATGACCGAAAAATACGACCTCATCTCCGTCGAGAAGCACATCTTCGCTTCAGGAAAGGTGCGGAAGACGGTTCTAGCCTGCCTGACTACCTATGTTGCCGTCTTGGCCATCACTTTTTTCTACCGCCAAAGCAGCTTCTCAAGGGTTTTTATGTGGATTAGCGCTTTGACCTTGCTCACCCTCTCTCTTCTGTTTCAGGCTCTGCTTTATTGGAATTGGAACAGGAAAAGAGCCGGGTATAAATGGGACGGCAGCGTCCTGATCGTCGGCGCCGATGACTTTGCGGTTCGCATCGCGGACTCGTTGCGTACCAGTTCGGTCACTCGCTGTTTAGTCAAAGGGCACGTCCGCCTTGCGGGTCAGGCTAGCGCTGTAACTGCCTGCCAGGTGTATGAGCTTTCCGATATCCAAAAACTCGCGATCGGCAACGGCTTCGATGATGTGATCATCGCCATTCCCCCGATCCTGCTGTCCGAGTTGCCTGCTCTCCGCACTCAACTCTCGCCTCTCTGTGTTCCTCTTCGCCTGGTCCTCGATGTGGGCGAGGCCACGCAGAGCAGTCAGCGTCTGTTCAGACTGGGCGATCTTCTTTTGGTAGATCTGAAGTCGACCGCTGCCGAGTCGGCAATCTATGTAATTCTCAAGCGCGCGTTTGATCTGATTTTCGCCGCGGGTGTCTTACTGTTCACGGCGCCCTTGCTGGCGCTGATCGCGTTCGCTGTCCGCGTCAGTTCGCCCGGCCCCGTGATCTTCGGGCAGGATCGCGTCGGCCTGAATGGCAAGCTTTTCCGGATGTACAAGTTTCGAAGCATGCGTGTTTCATCGCCGCAGGAAAGCGACACGCGATGGACCGTAAAGGGGGACCCGCGCTGCACCAGGCTCGGGGCTATCCTGCGACGATCCGGTCTTGACGAATTGCCGCAATTTTTCAACGTGCTCAGGGGCGAAATGAGCGTGGTCGGGCCGCGCCCGGAACGTCCGATTCTCGTTCAAAAGTTCATGCAGTCGGTTGGAAACTACAACACACGCCACTATTTAAAGGTAGGCATCACAGGATGGGCCCAGGTAAATGGCTGGCGCGGCGATACTTCTATTGAGAAACGTGTTGAATACGATTTGTACTACGTCCGCCATTGGACCCTGACGTTTGATCTTTTCATTGTTCTTCTGACCTTCCTGCGCGGATTCACCAACAAGAATGCTTACTGAAATTTTCCAAGGTTCCGGTTTCCCGCCGTGTGGCTTTCGGTTCGCCGCTCATGGCTGGGCCGGCGCTACGCCGCCCCGCGCTGCATCCGTGGACGCTGCGGGCGTTTTGCGTGTGGCACGCTTTCTCATCGGGGCTCCTGCGCCTTCTCCCGCTTGCCGCGCGGGTTGTTCTTCAGCCTTAAATGGCGACTCCCGCTCGGACGCTATCCGCCTCAAAACCAGCGTGCTTTCGCCGTCTTTGAGAACCAGTTTAAGCTCGTCCCTGCCCAGCCATTGAGCGACGGCGGGCGTGACGTCTTGGTTGGGGAACTCGAAACGCAGCGACCAGGAGGCCAAGTCCTTTTTACGGATTGTGTATGTCCCTCTGGATTCTAGATGATCGAGCACGCCCTTCTGAAATTCATGCTCGCCAAAGAATATTTTTTGTGGGTAGAGTTCGAGCGCGGTCTCGTCGGATTGTTCATCCTCTTCAAGGACGGCCCACGATCCGTAGAGCCCCGCGGCCGGAATCTGCGAAGCGATTTCTACCGCCAGGTTCCGATCAAGCTGGTCGCGGCGGGCCTGGTATTCGCTCCGCCGCGCGGCGTCGGCGGAATCGCTAAAGATCGAAAAACGCAACGGTACCGTTAAGGTCAGACAATGGATCGCGCCTTGCGCCTTGGCGGCCTCCGTGGCTTCGATGGTGGCAATTTGGGCCCGGGGGCCAAACGCCGCGGCAATCTGACGCCACGCCGCGGACTGTATATCCGTCTCGTAGTCTTTATAGGAAGGCAGAAGCACCTGCTTGTACCCATCCGTTCCTTCCCGCACCAACGCATTTAACAACGTCGGATAATAGATATGGCCGTTCGCGGGAATTCTGGGAAATGGCGAAGGAACGGGCACCACTTCGTACCCGAGGTGGCGCAGCCGTTCGGCGTCCGCTTCCATTGCCAGGGCGGCGTCCAGCGCCAAGTCGCGCTCCGAACCGCTCAATTTGTCCCAATATTCTGCCGCAAAAGGCTTGGAAAGATCGTAGGAAGCCAGCAGAATGCGTTTGCCGCCAGCCGGGAGCGCGAACATATCGATATGTTCAATCACCGGGCCCGGTAGAGGATCAAGGAAGGTGACCGCCTTACAGCCGCCGATTTTCTCCAGTTCCTCGTCTACATTGATGTTTTGATCCTTGTTGCGAGAGAGGAGCACTCGCGTCGTAAGGCAGCGGCCATCTTCCAGCTTGAGAAAATTTCCTCCGTCGAGCGCAACGCTGGAGCTCTTGTAGGTGAAACCGGGAGCAGCGAGGACGGCATCCGCCATATCGAAGGCGGAGTTCTCATCGCCAAAGCGCTGCGGTGAGGCTTCACTCAGAATCTGCGAGTACTCGCGAAGGAGATAAATTTTGGCGTCGATGGCGGAAAGGATATTTCTGTGAGCGTCCGGCGTCGCTTCCTCGGAGAACTCGTCCGGCTGATCTTCCTGTTGGCGAGTCTCGAGCAACTTCAGCCGGGCAACCTCCAGTTCTTGAAGCTTTTCTCTTTTGGCGTCTTCCTTGCGGATGTCGAAATATCGCCAGTGCACGACATAGGCCGAATCCCCGATGGCCTCAATTTGCGGCCCGAAATCGCGGATCCAGGCCCCGTCATGGGGCACGACTTTCACGCGGACGCGATCACTCTGCAGCAACTCGCAAATCTGAAATTCTCGGCATCTTAAGACCACCGCACTCTTGGTACTTTCGTCAGGCGCCAGAAGCAAGACCGGCCCGAAGTTAGCCGTCTCACGGACGATGTTCATCTGAATCTCCAGCAGGTGTTTCTCTTTGTCGAGCTCGCGATCCGAATAGTCGACCAGCCCGTTTCGCACGTGCTGGCCGTGCTCCACGCGAGGATTTAGGGCCGCAAGCGACAGCATGACTACGTCGCCCGGGGGGTGTGGCACCGGAGCGGGCGCGGTTTGAGCTGGCGAACCGACCGGGGAAAGAGGGAAAAGCAAGAGAAGGGACGCAAAACGAGGCCATTCCATAAGACGTCTACCTTTTCTACCCGCGCTCATGCGGCGTCTCCCCGAGCCCCCTCAGCGTCCGAATTTCGCATCAACTCGCGGCTAGGAGTAATTGGCCAGGATTCGCTTCTATGGTTCCCCGGATGCCCGCGAATTTTTGGGGGTCGCTCGAGTTGGCGGTTCCCGGGAAGGAACATATTCCTGTTTGCAGGAGAGGAATGGGGCGGCGTGTTTGAGGCCCAGCTTGACTTCCTGCTCGCCATGCATGCTATTGATTTGCAAGCGTTTATTGCAGAAAGAACGGCGCCGAGTGGCAACCGTCCAACTAACCCCTAGCCGCGGGAACTCGGTTTCAGTGCATCGATCGGAGGGAATGGTTCGGGGATGGCGAAGGTGTGTTCGGCAGGCGGTACCTTGGTCTGCAGCGCCCGGGTCATGAGGGTGACGGCCGTGCCCGCACAAGGCGGTACGATTACGGTGGCAGCCATGCGACCCGCCCGTACCCAGGCCTGACCCGTGCCGGGAACCCCGTCACAGCCGGTCACCGGAATGCTCGACAGGACCTCGCGATCCGCTTCATCGGCCAATTCCTTTACGGCCTTTTTGGCACCTATGGCCATGGCATCATTCTGCGCGCAGATCATATCGATGCGAAGCTTCTGCGCCCTCATGAGTGTCATCCACGAGCAAACGCTTTGGTAGGCACTCTCTTCGGTCCACTTCCCTTTCAGATTTACCAGCTGGACGCCGGAAGGAAGCGTTTCGCGAAGGCCCTGCAGCCTTCCCTGGGACACCGAGCTCACGGACGGACCCTGGATAAAAAGAACCGACCCTCCCCTCGGCAGGAGCGCCGCGATTTGCCTGCCCTGGATTCGGCCGATGTCGAACTGATTGGTACTCACCGAAAACACCGGTGCGCTGTTGGCCTTACGAAGCTCAAACGTGTATTCCGCCTCGCGATTGACGACCGCCCAGCCAATGCCCGCACCCGCTGCAACCGAAGCCACCTTGGGGAAGGGAGTGGCTCCGAGCGGCTCGACGATGATGCCATTCGGGCGGAGCGCGGCCTCGGCTTGTATTACTTTCAACAGTTGCGTGCTTTGCGTGATGGCATCATTCTCGGCATAAACGATCTCTACGTCTACACCGAGGCTCGCCGCCGCGGACTTGGCCGAAGACGCCTGCTCCATCTGATAGTCATTGTCCTTGGTAATCAGGGAGACCAAAAATCGCAATCTGCTCATTTAACACCATTATGAATCAAGAGCTTGCCGTGGCGCGGCCGCGAGCGATCTCTTGCTCCGGCTGCCCGTGATGCAATTTTAGATATTGCCGCGAGGGATTCGAGATTCGGCCAGGTTTGGGGACATTCGGGCGGTTGCTCAATGTGGCGGCCCCGCCGCGACACGAAAAAGCGCCGCGCCGTGCGGCGCCAGGCTCAGGGAAAGGGCCGGCGACGAGCCCAAGTCCTTGTGCTCCCAGAGGTCACGCAAGGAGTAGCTCGATTCCGCAAGGCCCAAGTCCTTCCAGCCGTACTCGACTTTCTGTTCAGCTTCATCCAAATTGAACACGGCAAGATAATAGCCTCGCCCGCCCTCGGGACGCGCCATCCACACCACAACTTTGCCCGTGGCAAACAGCTGCCGGTTGTCAGCGGAAGCTTGGTCAACCGCGAGCACCTCGCGATTCGTCAGCAAGGAAGTGGTCCAGGGGTCCATGACGGTCAGGTTCGCGCCAATCATCAGCGGCGAACGAAAGATGCACCACAGGGTCAACAGCGTGCGTTGCTCGTCATGCGTCAAACGCGTCTGACGGGCTTGGCCCCAGCCGGGAGCAGGCCCGAGGTAGCCAATCGGAAGCATGTCCGCATCCGGCCAATGCCCTGCCTGGACGAGGGCAGCCCATTCGGCGGCTCGCGGGAATTGATCCCCCAATCCCTGCGGGTAGGCGACATCGCTGTGCCAGAGGTCCCAAATGTCATCGGAAATGCGCCATTGCTCTGCGTACTTGCGCATCTCGGCGGTCTTGTCTAAGGGCGCTGCGCCGGGGGAAAGACTCAGCGCTATGGAGCGGCCGGTCTTGTTGAGAGCGAGTCGCAGCATGCGGATATCGTCGCCTTTGTACGGGCGGCTGCTGATGCAATCGACCTTGATCAGATCGACGGTCCACTGGGCGTAGAGGCGAGCAATCGAATCGTAATAGGCCTGCGCTGCAGGATGGGAAGGGTTGGTCCCGTAGTTGTCCGGGTTCCAGGGGCACGTGTCCGCAGGATCCGCGGCGCTATCTGCGGTGTACGGGGAGCCTTCGATGGGCAGTTTTTTTTCTACCGCCGATTTGGGAACTCCGCGCAGAATGTGGATGCCGAATTTCAGTCCGAGAGAATGGACATAGTCGGCAAGAGCTTTGAATCCCGCGCCGTTGGCGCTCGACGGGAAACGGTTCAAGGCAGGAATATAACGGCCGTAGGTATCGAAACTGTATGTCGACGCTTTGCCGTTGCCTTCTGGAACGGGATTGCTAACGAACCATTCCATATCCACGGTAACGTACTGCCAGCCGTACGGTCTGAGATGCTCCGCGAACCATCCGGCGTTGGCCTTAAAATCGCCCTCGTTTATCGTGGCGCCGTAGGAGTCCCAGCTGTTCCAGCCCATAGGCGGAGTGGGAGCAAGAAGAGCGTCGCGATCAGGCGCGCCTGGCGACGATGAGTCTGGCGGTTGTGCATGGGCCAGTGCCTGAGCGTTGCCCCGCGGGGCGCAAAGATGCGCCAGGAGGAAACAAACGGTCAAAAGGAACAGTGTTTTCATGTCCCGCCGGATCATGAGGGGCGTTGTTTGAGAAAACGATTGCTGTCGAGGCGCTACGCTAGTTGAGCCGCGCCGTCCTGTCAATCTAAAAATTCAATGCCACCATTCGCCCGCGGCGAAGATGGCAGCCATGCACGTTACACTTTGCTGGCAATGGCTAATAGCCATGAGGCCGTTGCCCGTCAAAGGTCCGAGAGGCCTGGCGGGGCCGATTTTTACCCCTGGGCCGGCAGGACGCGCAGCCATGGGAGCGCCAGCAAGCGTTTTCTCAAAAGCGTTTTTCGCGGGGCCCGATTGTGCTATCCTTCCTGCCGATCGCGGGACAAAAATAACCGCCACAGAAGGGTTCGCGCTCATGGCTTCCATCCAGCGACGTCGCTTCTTGCAGCAATCTCTTGCGCTTGGAGCGGGCAGTTCCGCGGAATTGATGATGGGGAGATTTCTAAGGGCGCAGACCGCGAGCCCGCCGGTCGCCGCGCGGGTCTATGTGGATACCAAGCGCACGCTGGCCCCCATCGACCGCAATCTGTTCGGATCCTTTCTCGAGCATTTGGGACGCGCGATCTATGAAGGAATATACGACCCCGCCTCGAAGCTCTCAGACTCCAACGGATTTCGCAAAGACGTGATCGACGAAGTTCGCGCTCTGGGAGTCCCGATCATCCGGTATCCGGGTGGGAATTTTGTTTCAGGCTACGACTGGCTTGATGGCGTGGGCCCCAAACAGGACCGTCCGCGAGTTCTCGACAAGGCCTGGAACTCTCTCAATACCAACCAGTTTGGAACGAACGAGTTCATGGCCTGGTGCCAGATGGTCGGCACCCAGCCGCTCATGGGGCTGAATCTCGGCACCGGAACTCCCGAGCAAGCCGCCGCCCTGGTGGAATACTGCAACATCGAGAAGGGCACGCGCTGGAGCGAACTGCGGCGAAAACATGGAATCGCCGAGCCCTACAAGGTCAAGAACTGGTGCCTCGGCAACGAGATGGACGGGCCGTGGCAGATCGGACATATAACGGCCACAGAATATGGATTGCGGGCGCAGGATGCGGCGCGGCAAATGCGCTATGTTGATCCGGCGCTGACCCTGGTGGCGTGCGGATCGAGCGGCCCGTTGATGCCAACCTACCTTGAATGGGATCGCGAGGTTCTAGAGCAGTGCTACGAATACGTCGACGCCCTCTCGCTGCATCGCTACATCGGAAATACCCCGGAAGAGACGGGCGGCGACAGCGCGAAATTCCTGGCCATGAATCTGACCATGGACAAGCAGATCGCGGAAACGGTGGCGGTTTGCGACTACGTGCGTGGACGTAAACGCTCGCCGAAGAAACTGTGGCTTTCCTTCGACGAGTGGAACGTGTGGTACCGCAAGCGCACCGGGGACGATGTGAACGGCCACGCACAGGTGGCACCGCACTTGCTCGAGGAGATCTACAACCTGGAAGATGCGCTGCTGACCGGGGGTTTCGTAAACACGCTGCTGCGCAACGCGGACCGCGTTAAACTAGCTTGCCTCGCGCAACTGGTGAACGTGATTGCACCGATCATGACCAACGGCGACGGGTTGTACCGCCAGACCATTTACTATCCCTATAGCTGGGGATTGGAGATGGCGCGCGGCGAGGTGCTCAGCGTGCTGTCTGAGTCGCCGACCTACGACGTTGCGGGCATGGGAAAGGTGCCGTACCTCGACGTAGTCGGCACCTTCGCGAAAGAAAATGGAAATGTGTGCCTGTTCATTTTGAATCGCGATCTTTCCCGTGCTCACGAGGTGGATGTGGTTTGGGAAGACGCCCCGCCCTCGCGAGTGCTCGCAGCCAGGGTGCTGACGGGAAATGACCTAAAGGCTTCCAACAGCTTCGATGCCCCGAAAAATGTTGTTCCGCAGGAGATGGGAAAGCCGGCGACTGCGGGCGGGCATACCCGGTTTGAAGTGCCGGCGCGTTCCTATAGCGTCCTGCAGTGGAGCTTGTGACACCGCCCTTGCGGGGCGGTTTCCTGCGGCGCCTTAAACCAGGGGCGCCCGCGAAAGCGGGAGCTTTGACGACTTCGGGAAAACGTTTACTGCATTTGTGTTAGAAGCCCCGAGGAAGGATCTCATGCAGGCATCTTGCTGGCGCGGCTTAGGGTTGTCGGCTCTTTTCGCCGCGGGCGTTTTCTGTTCGGTTGCCGCGGCCCGCGGCGCCAAAACTGACGAACCGCGCGCTTTGCCGGTCGAGGGCGATGTGATCGGGGCCCACGATCCTTCGATCATAAAGGAAGGAGCCACGTGGTACCTGTTCACCACCACTCCCCCTAATTCACCGACCGGCGCGCAATTCCCTATCCGCTGCTCAAAGGACCTCCGCGTCTGGAAAGCATGCGGTTATGTATTCTCCGAGATCCCCGCATGGATCCGGGAGAAAAGCCCAAAAACGAAAGAACTGTGGGCGCCGGATATCTCCTACTTCGATGGCAAGTTTCACCTGTACTACGCGTATTCGGCGTTCGGCGTGAATACCTCGGGGATTGCCCTGCTCACGAGCAAAACCCTGGACCCGCAGAGCCCGGACTTCCATTGGGTCGACGAAGGACTGGTGCTTGAATCGCACAAGGAAGACGACTTCAACGCCATCGATCCCAATCTGGTCCTCGACGAACGAGGACAGGCGTGGCTGTCTTTTGGCAGCTTCTGGAGCGGCATCAAGATGAGAAAGCTGGACCGCAAGACCGGCAAGCTGTCCGCCGAGGACACCAAGGTTTACGCTCTGGCCAGCCGCTTTAGGCCGGAGCGTTTCGATCCTGCCAAGCCGGGGCTTCCTCCCGATTATCAGGCGATCGAGGCGCCCTTCATCGTTCATCACGGCCCGTATTACTATCTCTTTGTTTCCTACGACCTGTGCTGTCGCGGCACGAAGAGTACCTACCGCACCATGGTCGGGCGAGCGAGCGAAGTCACCGGGCCTTACGTCGATGCCCAAGGCCGGAAGATGAGCGATGGAGGGGCAAGCCCGCTACTCCAAGCCAATCAAAAATGGCTGGGCCCGGGCGGCGAATCGATCTTGCTAGCGGAGGACGGAGACGTCATCGTGTACCACGCTTACGATGCCAAAACCGGGGTTCCCTCCCTGCAGATTTCAACGCTCACCTGGACGGATGGGTGGCCACACGCTGCGCTGGACGGCGATGCGGCGCAAAAATAATCCCCGGTCTCACAACTGCCGGCGCGCCGGCGTCCGCGCTCGTCCCGTTACCGATGGCACCGACTGCCGTTAAGGAGACTGACATGCTCAAGCGACGCGATTTCTTGCAGCAAGGAGCGCTGGGGGCCACGGCGCTGCTGCTTTCGGCAAAAACCACCTGGTCTGGCAAAGCCGATTCGCGCATCGCCGACTCGCGGATTGAGGTGCTCTTCGACGAGTCGCTCGGCGCGATCTCGCCCAATATTTACGGTCATTTTGCCGAGAACCTCGGCGGTGTGCTGTACGACGGAATCTGGGTGGGAGAGAAATCACGCGTCGCGAATATCGATGGTTTGCGCCAAGAGCTGATCGCGCATATGCGCAAGATCAAGGCGCCGGTAGTTCGCTATCCCGGAGGGTGCTTTGCGGATAGCTACGATTGGCGCGACGGGATCGGCGCGGCGGAGAAGCGCCCGCGACGCACGAATTTCTGGGCCAACGTCGAATCGGAGGAGTCCCCGGCGAGCCACAAGTACGATCCGAATCAGGTGGGAACCAATGAGTTTGTGCACTTCTGCAAATTGATCGGCGCGGAGCCGTATCTGGCGGCAAATGTGCGGAGCCTGCCGGCGTCAGCTTTTCAGCAGTGGGTCGAATACTGCAATTCACCGGCAGGAAGCACCACGCTGGCCGACACCCGCGCGGCGGGCGGCTACACCGAACCCTTCCACGTGAAGTACTGGGGTGTGGGGAACGAATCGTGGGGCTGCGGGGGAGAATTCACGGCGCAGGAGTATGCCGTGGAGTTCCGGCGCTACTCGACCTGGCTGCCCTCGTTCGGCGAGGAGCTGAAGTTCATCGCTTCCGGGCCGAACACCGATGATTGGAATTGGACGCGGGAGTTTCTGACCGAAGTTCTGCGCAAGGGCCCGGGAGAATTGCGGCGCGTTTACGGGATGGCTCTCCATCATTACGCCTGGAACTTGAGCCGCGGGAAAACCCAAAACTGGATCGAGGGAAAAGGCGAGGCCGTCAACTTCGATGCCGTGGATTGGTATGAGCTGCTGCGCGAGGGCGAACGCATGGAAGGCCTGGTTACCGGCCACTGGCAAGTCATGAGCGAATTTGACCACGAGCATCGCGTGAAACTGGTGGTGGATGAATGGGGTCCCTGGTATCGGCCGGGAAGTGAAGCAACCCCCGGCGACTTGCTCGAACAGATGCCCACGCTGCGCGATGCGGTTTTCAGCGGCATGACGCTCGATATCTTTAATCGCCATCCGGAAAAAATTGCCATGGCCAACTGCGCACAGCTGGTGAACTGCCTGAACAGCCTGTATCTGGCGCACGGGGATAAATTCGTGATTACCCCGGTCGGACGCGTCTTTGAACTCTATGCCAGCCATCAGGGGGGAAATGGGTTGCGCACGATATTTTCCGCCCCCGGACTGCATTACGATCGAGACGGTAAAGCGGCGGCGTTCTGGGGACTGAAAGGGTCGGCCTCCGTGCGGGACAAAAAACTGACCATCACCGCGGTCAATCCGAGCACCACAGATAGCCGCCTCGCGGAGATTGATCTTCACGGAGCGAGCGCCAAGGACGCCAGCATGACCTGGCTGACGAACGCCGACATCCATGCTCGCAACACCTTTGAACAACCTGAGGCGGTCGTGCCACGGACCAAGGCGCTTCCTTTAAACGGCGGGGCTCTCGTCGTGGAATTTCCACCGGCGTCCGTGGTGGCGTTGAGCATCCAATTGGCCTAGGCAACGTCAGACGAGCGCCGGTTTTCGATTGACCCGCTCCCATCGGCACAGAATAAGGTTGCGCGGGTCTGCCCCGGGGAAATCACGCCGCAGTCACTTCTCGTGGGGTGTGGCGGCTGGCGGTGCGGCACCGTTCGTAGGCGGTGCCGGGCTTGCGGTTGGGGGCGCCCCTCCCGGGTTGGGCGGCAGATCCGCACTTCGCGCAAGCACGAGGATGGTGCCAGCTTCAAGGCGCACGTTGTGCCCCGATGTGCCCAGGACAGAACTGCCCTGTGGACCCGTGGCGACGCCAAGTTTAAGGTCATAGAGACCGTACACTGCCCCCGGACTGATGGTCAGCGGTATTATGGGTTTTCCGCCCTCGAGACCTGGAGCATTGGCAGCGGCCACGGCGCCGCCCCTAGACCCTTCGCCGATCCCCATTCCCGGGGAATCCGCAAGTGACGGAGGGGCCGGAGCGGAGCCAATCACCGACACGATCGTCAACGGCAAGGGTTTCATGTCGTGACCACCGCACTCGCCGCTGTCAAACAGCACCGCAATTCCTGAATCCTTGGCAGTTTTGGACGTGGCCTGTAGAGCGACGATGCGGGCCTTGACCATGGCGTTCTGCTTGAGCGTGCAAGTTGAATCGCTCCAGGCAACTTTCACCCTGGCCTTGAGCGACTGTCCAACCTTCGCGTGGCCGGCATCGAGTGGCTCAACCAGTTCGGCCTGAACCGTGACCGGCGGTTGCTGGGCTCTGCTTTTGCCGGCGGCATACCCCGCAAGCAACAGAAGCAATCCCCATCGCCCAAGAGCGGTGAGGTAACGTTTACACGTCCTGCCAGGAACATACATGGTTGACACGCCTCCGGACTGAAAATAGCCGCCCCTCATGGCAACGACATGAGCAATTTTCGCCTTGAGCTTACCATCTCATCCGGTCGCGATAAGCTGGTTGACCAAAAGACAAGGCAGGCGCCCCGGGGTGAGTCTGCGCCTGCCTCTTTGATCACTCTCTTCGCCGGTGAGAGTCTCTCTAAAACTCGACTTTCAGAGAGAGCTGAATGATCCGGCCGAAGGAGTTTTGGTTCCCGAAAGCCGATGGGTAGGCCGTGGATGAAATAGAACCAAAGGCCCCGGACGTATCATTCGGGCCGCTCGTCCCTGGCAGAGCGAGCACGTGACGGTTGGTAGCGTTGAGAAAATCGGCGCGCAGAAGGATATCCGTTTTTTCCGTTATCTTGGTGCGCTTGTTGAGGCTGAAATCCTCGTTGAAGAAGTTCTGGCTTCGGACATTTCCGATCACCCGCGGCAAGTCGCCAAAAGCGTAAGGTACGGTTCCTAGTGGGGCATTCAAAGCGACAATGTTTGGGTCGACGAACGCTGCACAGTTGAAGTACAGTGACGCACTCGAGGGATGGTAGATTCCATTAGCATCCGTGTAGGCTGGCCCGTCGCTGAAGGTACCATTCCCATTTTTTTGGCAAGGAGCGGCGAGCTCGGAACTGATGGGGTTGAACGTCCCATTGCGAACCGATGCGCTGGTAAGCGGTTGGCCAGGCACCAGGCTATAGCGGATGCAACCGCTGTAACCAGGAACACCTGTGGCGCAGCCAAAAGATAGCGGTTCGCCCGATTGATAACGCTGAACCGCGCCAATTTCCCAGCCGCCAACAACGCGACCTACGACGCCCCCCTTGTTGACAAACTTCTTTCCCGGGCCCACGGGGAGTTGATATAGATAACTGAGCACAAAGGTGTTGGGAATATCCTGCGTGCTGATGCTCTTGTCGTCTTTGTGGTTCAAGGGTTCTTGCGGTCCGACACCCCCGGCAAAATTTGAAAAGTCCGGCAGCAGACTGTCTGCCGCATCGGTAAGCGTCTTCGAGAACGTATAGGACGCCAGCAAGGTCAGTCCATTGGTGAAACGGTGGCTCAGCGAGGTTTGCAGCCCGTTGTAGGAGGATTGGCCTTCATTCTCGAGGCAGCAGTCTCCGTTGACCACCCCGTATTTAGGGAAAGGAAGCAGGGCTTGGCCAACAACCGCAGTGGACGGAAAAGCGGGATAGGGAGAGTTGATCCCCGCCGCAATCGCAGCCGGAGAGCTAATGGGCTGATTCAATAGATTCCCCAAGGCAAAATATTTTGGATTAAGAATATTAAAGTCATCAAATTGCGAGCGGAGATGCGCCGCGGTGGTTCCCACGTAGGCAACGTCCAGCAAGAGATCCCACGGCAGTTTGTGTTGGACTTCGAGGCTCCAGTTCTGGACCATCGCTGGCCGTCCGTTCGAATGGTCGAGATAAAAAGGGCTCGCGAGGAAACCCAATTGACCGGGGTTGAGGTTCGGAGGAGCGGTGTAGGCCGGGAAACCGGAAGCGATGTTAAAGGCTGGCGAAAAACCATCCGGACTGGTGAAACTCGGACTTGACGCAAAGCCGTCCAGCAGACCACCGGCGCCAAAATCGGCGTAGACGATGGGGCCGTAATATATGGAGTAGCCGCCCCGGAGAACCGTCTTTTGGTGCAGGAAATCCGGAGCCCAGGCAAAGCCGACGCGAGGTCCAAAATCTTTGTACCACGTGTTGGCCCACTGTTCCTGAACGTTTCCATTCCGTCCGGTGCCGACGCCAGCGAACACCAGCGCGCCGGGTAGGCCGGTTGTGGGATCGATGGCCGTGGTGCTGAAGTCCGTGTAGTCACCGTGGGCCTCGTAGCGGGGCGTGTCCACATCCCAGCGGAGACCGAGGTTCAGGGTTAGGGTGGGTGTTAACTTCCAATCGTCCTGCACGAACAAGGCATAATATTTCTGAATGAATTTTGGCTGTGACGCATAAGCAGTCGCATTGGCGGTTTGCACCAGACCGAGTTCGAAACTGGCCAGGCCGAAACCCGTGCCGGGAGAATTTAAGTAGGCGGCGGTTTGTCCGTTACCGAAACCGAAGGATCCGGACTCATTTTGTTGCGTGGTCGGATCAAACACCTGGAGATTCAGATTGGTGCCGAATCGCAAGGTATGTTTGCCGTGCACCCAACTCAGCGTGTTGTTAATGGGATATCCGTTGTCGATAGTGTCGCCGTTGATGTTGTAACCGGCGTTGTCGATCCCGTTTCCGAAAGTGAACGCTGGGAATACGTTGTTCGTCGGCAAACCGGTAATGCCGAGTTTTTGATCCCATTCGGTGCCGAGGAAGACGGAACTGCCCACGTTCAAGCTGTTGGTGCGGTTGTAACCGACCGCAAATTGGTTCAAGAGCGTTGGTGTGAAGGCATGGTCCCAGCCGGCCCGAATATAGTGAGTGAAGAAGTTTTGGAACTGACCTCCGGGATAGGCCGGGCCGGTGTACTGCACATCGAGAGGCATGTGGGCATTATCGCGGCTGTTATAGGTGAAGAAAACCTTGTCCTTCCAGCTGAAGTTATGATCGATACGCACGGTCATGAGCGTGTCGGTGATGGTACCGGTGGAGCTGAAGTCCAGGTTGTCGAATGTGTTCGAGTTTTGTGGCATCGGGATCAGCGCCAGGACGTTTTTGGCGATTTGGCTGATGTCCCCCGTGGGGATCATGTTGCTTGGAAACGGATCACGACAGGGCACACCGCCAACTGTCGTCGTGCTGGACGGATCGAAAATCTGGTTGGTCAATATCTGCTGTCCGGTGCAGGGGTTAATGACGGGAACCGTGCCCACACCTCCTGGCCCCGGTTGCGTGATGCCGGGACCGAGAACCGCAGAAAAATCTCCGCTGCGTTCGGCGACGGTCGGCACAGTGCTGAGGACCGTGGCTCCCTGGTTCTGCTTGTACTGTTCCCAGGAGAAGAAACCGAAGGTTTTGTCGTGGCCGTTATAGACCTTGGGAACCCATATGGGACCACCGAAGGTCAGACCGTAGTCGTTCTTCGTATCGGGAGGACGGCCAACGCCTCGAGCGTTGTTAAAAAAATTATTGGCGTTTAGATCGGCGTTCTGCATGATCTCGTAGACGTCCCCGTGATACTGGTTGGTTCCAGCTTTGGTCAAAAAGGTTTCCCATCCACCCGTCGAGCGCCCAAAGTCCGCCGACGGCGTGGAAGTTACCACTTTAAACTGCCCAATGGCCTCGACCGATGGCCCGGCCTCGTCAAACGAGGAGCCATTCTCGGAGCGCTCCATGCTCGCGCCGTCCAGTAGCACTTCCGTTCCAAAGTCCTGTCCCCCGCTGATTTTCGATTCGAAAACGCCGCCCGCGCCGTTGTTGGTGCCGGGGCCCGTCGTGCCCGGAACCAGGAACACAAAGCCTTCCGCCGAACGGGTTGCTCCCACGCCGCCGAGGGCCAGCGGCAAATCGAGCACCTGTTGTGTGGTGATGACCGTGCCGACATCAGAAGATTGCGTCTCAAGGTTGGTGGTTTCAATGTTGACGGTGACAACATCAGAGACGCTTCCCCGCTGAAGCGTTACGTCTAGTGTCGTGGTGGTATCGAGTTGCACGATCAGATTGGTGGACAGCGCTTCCTTAAATCCTTTGGCGTCGACCCTGACGCTGTAGGTGCCGACGAGCAGGTCTGAAAAGCGATAGTTGCCCGCGCTGCCGGTTTTGACTTTGTAGACCGTACCGGTGCTGACCTCCGTGGCGGTTACATCCGCGCCAGCTACCGACCCGCCCGATTGATCGGTGACGGTACCGGCGATGGTGCCACGCGTGGTGGCCTGGCCAGCCGCGAGATGCGGCGTAGCCAGCAGCAGAATGGCCGAGAGGGAAAGCAGAGCAAGGCGGGAAAACCTAGCCCGAAAATCGTGCGGGCACGCTGAATCGGAACGCATCACACACCCCCTAAAGTATGCTTCCTGACCCCATTACCGCAGTAAGGACAGGGCAGCGGCGCCAGCGGCGCAAAGAAAACGTTTACTCAAGAAATCCCGAAACTGCCGAAAACCGGGAAAACCCGTCGCCCACCCTTCACAGCGAACCGCAGGTGAGCGTGGAAACGTTTTCTCGAATAATCGTTTTCTACTACCCCAGCGAAGCGCTGTCAAGCACATTATTTCATGGCAATGAACTAAAAATTCTCTGCGCCCGGAACGGCGCGGTGGCAAACGCAAATAACCCGCCAAAAACGCTTGCTGGGGTGCGCTTTAGTGCGGCACGGAGGACGGGGTGGCCTTATCGGCGGGCGGCTCGAGAATGAGCTGTTGCCGGGTTTGCGGGGCTTTCGCCTGGGCGTCCAGGTCAAGGGCGATCTGCATCTCGCGATTCGATTCCTCGGTCCGCCCTAAGCGCTTGAGGTTCAACGCATAGTAGTAATGCGCCGGTTGATACCCCGGACTGCTTTCGACTGCGGACTTAAGAAAGCCGTCGGCGACATCATATTGTTTCTGGCGATAGGCCGCGATGCCCGATCCCGTCAGCGCCCCGCCGTGGCGTGGATCGCGAGCCAGCACTTTCTGAAACAGCGCGGAGGCCGCTTCGAAATTGCCGCCGGTCAACGCGATGTCACCGAGTTCGTAGTAAGAGGCTGTCTGGTTGGGTTCGATTTCGATGGAACGCCGCAATTCCGCCTCAGCTTCGCCGGGACGCTCGAGCATGCGCAGAATTCGTCCCAGCCCATAGTGCGCCGTTGCGTCATCGGGGCGCTGCGTCAAATATTCGCGCATGTGTCGCTCCGTGGCGGGCATGTCTTGCACGGCTAATTCCGCGCGAGCTAGTCCATAGAGCATCTGGGAATCCTGCGGGGCCGCGCGGCGCCCGGCTTCTAGGGTCTGCAAAGCGTCTTTGTTCAGCCCCATTTCAAGCTCGAGCAGCCCAAGATCGAGCAGAATCCGCGGCTCGCCAGAACCGGCGTCTCGGGCCACCAGTAGAATACCCAGTGCTCCTTGGCGATCGCCGTTCGCGCGCGCCGCGAGAGCTTGCTTTTCGCTTAAAGAGGCGAGGCGGTCTTTGGCGCTCCGGTTCTGCGGCTGAATCGAGAGCACGCTGGCGTACTCGCGGAGCGCTTCGTCCGCGCGCCCGGTCTTTTCCAGCAGAAGCGCGAGATTTTCATGAGCCATCGCCAATTTCGGACGGATCTGAATCGCGTCACGCAAGAGTTTCTCGGCTTCTTCCTGTTTTCCCTGCTCTGCGCGGATTACGCCTAAAAGAGCCAGCGCCTCCGGGGCCTTTGCATGTTCCTTCAGAATGCCCTGCAGCAAAGACTCCGCCGAGCCCACATCGCCGGCGGCGATCCTATCTGCAGCTTTCTTTAAATCCGCCGTCTGTTTCGCCAGCGCGGCATCCCCCTGCGACGGGCCTTGCGCAGCCGGAAGGCGCGCCTCGGCAGATGCACACAGAATGAACAACGCTGCTGAAGAAACCAGTAGGCCGCGGGTGCCGCGGCCATGCGCGGCGCACCCGGGCGGTCTGCGCGGACCCCCGACCTGGCCGCGACGATCATTGCGGATTTGTTTCTGGTTCCGGCTGAGCATGCGCTTTCTTCCGTTCTTCGAGACTCTCTCTCGTGTGCGCGTCGGCCGCCTCTTTTAAGCGCTGAAATTCCTCCAGAGCTTGCGCCGCTTCCTGCGGCTTTTTCATGACCCGGTAGAGACGCGCGAGCTGGAAATAGGTGCGCTGTGCGAGTTCGCTGCCCGGCGCGCCTTGCAGCACGGCTTTGAACTGCTCCTCGGCGGCAAGACTCTGCCCCGTTTCCGCGAAGGCGCGGCCCAGATAGTAATGCGATTCGAAAAATTTTGGATTTTCCTTGATGGCTCCCTCGAGTACGGGAATCGCGCCTTCCGCATTTCCGCGCTCAACGCGAATCCTGCCAAGCGTGGACAGGGCTACTGGATTGTGGGGATCGAGCTGCAGTTCGCGAGCGTAGGCTTGCTCGGCTTTCTCCAGTTGCGTAGACATGCGGTAGGCGTCGCCGAGACCCTCATTGAGGCTGGGCTCGCCGGGCGCCAGCTGGATAGCGCGTTGGTACTCGGCGATGGCATCCATATAACGCTCGGATTCCGCGTACGCCTGGGCCAGAACCTGATGTACGCGCCAGGATTGCGGATCGATGTCATACATTTCCTGGTAGCTGCGCTGCGAAACAAACAGGTGTGCGCGACCGCGATGGTAGAGAATGTCGGGGTCTTTGGGCGCAAGCGCAGCGGCTTTATCGAGCGGCACTACCGCGGCTTCTGGTTGGCCGTCTCCCAAATCCACGATCCCCAGCCACATGAGTGCCTTTGAATCGCCGGGGTTCAGTTTTATTTCGCGTTCGATCGCCGCCTGGGCGTGAGAGAAGTCGTTCATTTTGTAGTAAGAGATACCGAGAAAAAGGTTGGCGCCTCGCAGAGTTGGCTTCAGACGCAACGCTGATTGAAAATCCGCGATGGCCTCCTGCATTTTCCCCTGCTGCTGATGCGCCAGGCCTAGGTCAAAATGCGCCTCGGCAAAGGCCGGACGCTGCGCGACGAGGATGGCGAACTCATTGGCGGCAGTTTCAGAATCGCCGCCGGCCAGCGCCTCCCCGCCGCGACGAAGATGATCGTCGCTTGAAGAATTTGCATCTTGCGCGCGCAGACCGCCGCACGCCGTACAGGCCAGCAAGACAAAAACGGACGCGCGCCTGGCCGCCAGCAACCAGACAAGCGGCACGGTCCCGGAAAACACACCACTCATCGACGAAGCTGAGGTGCTCAACGGCTCTCCTGGCCCTTCGGCGCGCCTTCTACCGGCTCATCGATCTTCACAACGCGATCGCCATGGACATCGTGCAGCGTTTCTACCACGCCGCTCGGCCACCGGATCTCGATGTCTGCAGAGGGGCTTGCTCCCAAGCCGAACAAGACGCGCTTGTCGCTTGAAGAAAGATAGCTGCCCGTCGTGGTGACCGTGGCATATTGCGAGCCGTCTTTGGTGGTCAACCTCACTTCCGCACCAATCGCGTCGCGGTTGCTCTTGTGTCCGGTCAGCAGCAGGGAAATCCAGTGATTCTCTGTTCGCGTTTCATTGTGCAGGATATAGGCAGGGCCGTCGTTGGTGGTTACCACCGCGTCGATGCGACCGTCGTTGTCAAGATCCCCGATCGCCAGGCCGCGCGCCACCCATTTCTGGGTGAACACTGCACCGGAGGAAGCCGAGACGTCCAAAAAGGTTTTTCCGTCAACGTTTTTGGCCAGCAATAGCGGTTCGCGGTAGTGCAACTGCGGCGAGGTCTTTTCGATGGTGTCCAAATCGTGCCCCTGAGCGACGAGCAGATCTTTCCATCCGTCGTTATCGTAATCGAGGAAACGGATGCCCCATCCGGAATGCAACACGGTCATGGAAGAGATGCCGCTGGCACCGCTGGCATAGGCGAAAGACCCGTCGCCGGCATTCTTGTACAAGGCATAGCGCTGCTCCGCCAAATCGGTGACCACCAGATCGGGCCAGCCATCGTTGTCATAGTCGGCAAAATCCACTCCCATACCGGCAAAGGTTTTGCCGTTGTCATCGAGGGCGATTTCAGAGGCCAGACCCACTTCAGTAAATTTTCCGCCGCCATCATTATGATAAAGAAATTCCGGCATGGAATCGTTGGCAATCACGATATCAATGCGCCCGTCGCGATCGTAGTCGGCGATGGCCACCCCTAAGCCTTTGCCGGGCTTGGCGAACCCCGCTTGCGACGCCACTTCCGTAAAGTGCCCGTTGCCGTCGTTGTGGTACAGGAGCGGAGCGATTGCCGGGAACATATCCGGATGGCAATAGGAACGATAGCCTTCCTTATGTTCGCCGCACCAATAGTCGTCCCAATCCCATTTCACGTACCGCAGCACCACCAGATCGAGGAGGCCGTCGTTGTCGTAATCGACCCACGCGGCGCTCGTCGACCAGCCCGAACCTGCCAAGCCGCTCTGCTCGGTAACGTCCGTGAACGTTCCGTTTCCGTTGTTGTGGTAGAGGGTATTCCGTCCATAGCCGGTGACAAAAAGGTCCTCGAAGCCGTCGTTGTCGTAGTCGCCGACCGCCACGCCCATGCCGTAGCCCACGCCTTGCAGCCCGGCCTTTTCGGTTACGTCTTCAAAGGTTCCGTCCGTTCGCTGGTGGTACAGGCGATTCCACGCGCGAGGACCATCTTTTTGGGGCACGGAACCTTTCGACGTAGGGTCCGTGATGGGCGCTCCGTTCACGAGAAAAATATCCAGCCGTCCGTCGTTGTCGTAATCAAACAGCGCAACCCCGGAACCCATGGTTTCAAGCAGATATTTTTTCGAGGTATGCGAGGCCAGGTGTTGAAAATGAACGCCGCTGGCCTTGGTGACGTCAACAAAGGCGCCCGCGGCAGCCGGGGCTGCCTTTTCGTGATTGCCGGGAGCTTCTTGCGCTCCGGCGATTCCGGAAATTCTCGAGAGGAAAAACAGCGCCAGCAGGGCTTCTCGGGAAGATCTTCGGCCCACCCAGCGCATTCCGGCAAAAGTCAAGATAACGATTTCCCCAATCGCGATTATAGACGCGGCCCGGAGGAGGAGCAATGCTCCCGGATGGCTGGGCTGATCCTCAACCGTCGTCGCGCAGGTGAGCAAAGCCTTGCTGAGCGGCCGGAATACGTTTACCCTCGTTTTCCAGATGCCCACCGAAGAAAAATCGCCGGAACGCCACGCGGATTTTTGCCGCGGCGCGCCGCAGCACGCTAGGCGCGGGCATGCTCGCATGAGCTGGCTGAGAAAAGTGGGCGTCCTGGCGCTCGTCGGCGCGGGTGTCTTCCTGCGCTGCAATGCGCAACAGGAACCGCAGCCTTTATCCCCTGCGCCACCGGCAAGCGGCGGTGTTTCCACCGGAGGATCGCACGCCGTTCTCAAGGACGCCAAATCTCGTCCGATCACCGCAGGAGGGTTCGTCGACGGTGCGCCGGTCGTGTTCGCGGATGCCACACACGCTGCCGGCCTCGATAAATTCCACTATCGCGGGGGATCCCCCGAGAAAGCCACGATTCTCGAGACTCCAGGATCTGGCGTGGCACTGCTCGATTACGACAACGACGGATGGCTGGACATATATCTGGTCAACGGTTCCACCGCGGCGGCCATCCACGGCCAAGAGGCGGCTCCCCGCGCCATGCTGCTGCACAACAACCATGACGGGACGTTTAGCGATGTCACCGCGCAAGCCGGCGTGGGCAACGGGCGTTGGGGTTTCGGCGTCGCGGTTGGGGATTACGACAATGACGGATGGCCTGACATCTATGTAGCCAACTACGGAAAGAACCGTCTCTATCACAATAATCACGACGGTACTTTTACCGATGTTGCCGAGAAGGCCGGCGTGGCCTTAGGCGGTTGGTCCACGGGCCCGACCTGGGGGGATTACGATCACGATGGCCGGCTCGATCTGTTTGTGCCGGGCTACGTGCATTTCGATATCGATCACCCTCCGGTTCCCGGCCAGGGCGGAATATCCGCGAGCTCCTGCAAGTTCCGCGGCGTGGATGTAATGTGCGGGCCGCGCGGCCTGCCCGGCGAGAGCGACCACCTGTTCCATAACAACGGAGACGGCACCTTCGTCGACGTGAGCGTGAAAGCGGGGGTATCGGACGCCAAGGGACTTTACGGCCTGGCCTCGGCGTTCGTCGACGCCGATGACGATGGTTGGCTTGACCTGATCGTGGCCAACGATTCCGTCCCCAACTACATGTACCGGAATCGTGGCGATGGAACTTTCGAGGACATCAGCCTGGCCTCGGGTATTGCGCTCAGCGAGGATGGCCGGGAGAAGGCGTCCATGGGCATCGCCATCGGCGACTACAACAACGATGGCCTGGTGGATTTCTTTATCACCACTTTTTCCGACGATAACGACACCCTGTACCGCAATGACGGTCCGGTAGGCTTCACAGACGTCAGCTACGCCGCGGGGGTCGGCGACGTCACGATTCCTTTTCTCGGATGGGGTGCGTGCTTTTTCGACTACGACAACGACGGGTTTCTCGATCTGTTCGTGGCCAACGGCCACGTGTATCCGGGAGTTGATCAGCACGACTGGGGCACCACGTGGGCCGAGCGCCCCCTCTTGTTTCACAACAGCGGCGGCAAGCACTTCGAGGAAGTGCCTCCGGCCACCGGCAGCGGATTGGCCCTGGTGATCCCCGCACGCGGGGCGGCATTCGGAGATTTATTCAACGACGGCCATATCGACGTGGTGACCAACAACATTGACTGGACGCCGACCCTGCTGCGCAATGTGGTGAAGAATGGAAATCACTGGCTCACGTTCAAATTGATCGGGGGTCCGGCGAGTCCACGGGATGCGGTCGGAGCTAAAATGTTCGTGACCTACGACGGCGTGAAGCACCGCGGCGAGGTGGTAAGCGGCGGAAGTTATGGCTCCAGTTCCGACTTTCGATTGCACTTCGGACTAGGGGCAGCCAGGCAAGTCAGCAAGATCGAAATCGATTGGCCGAGCGGGGGGAAAGAGCAAATAACAGTGCCCTATGTAGACCACATTTTCACCGTGCTCGAGGGCCAGGGAATTCTCCCGGAGAAGTAGGAACTCCGGGCGCCCGCAACGCCAGGCGCGGTCAGTGCCAGCCGATCACGCTGGTTCGAGAAATTGTCAGGCCGCCAAGGCACTGGTGTTTAAGAAAATGAAAGCAGCTCGCCTATTCGCTGTAGTACTTCTGGTCTTTCCGGCCCCGAGCGCGTTCTCGCAGGCCAATGCCTTTGATGAGGCCATGGCTCTGTTTCAGCAAAAGCGATTTGCGGAAGCCGTGCCGGCTTTTGAAAACCTCGAAAATGCCCGTCCTGGGCAAACTGATGCGCTCTTATTTGCCGGGAAATCGTTGCTAGGCCTGGAGCGCTTCACAGAAGCCGCCGGCGCGTTTTCCGAATACCTTTCGAGCCATCCGCAGTCCGACGAAGCGGCGTACCTGCTCGCGTATGTCAAATTTCGCCAAAACAAAGCCGCCGAATCGTTGAATCTTTTCACCGCGGCGGCCAAGATCAAGCCGCCGCGCGCCGATGACTTGAAGATCGTAGCCTTGGATTACGTTCTGCTCGGCGACCAAAGCAGTGCCGCACATTACCTTGAGCAAGCGCTGGCCATGCAGCCCGACGACGTCGAACTACGTTATTACCTTGGCCGTGTGCGCTATCAGCAAAACCAGTTCGCACTGGCCATCGCCGCCTTTGAAGATGTGCTCCGGCGCGACCCGCAGCATGTGAAGGCGGAAAATAATCTCGGTCTGAGCCTCGAGGCTATGAACCGGGTCAACGAGGCCATGGCCGCTTACCGCCAAGCCATCGATCTGGACGCGCTGGCGGCGCATCATTCCGAACAGCCGTATCTGAATCTGGGAATATTGCTCACGAAGTTGGGCCGGCCGAGCGAATCTTTGCCGGTCTTAGGCGAGGCCGCGGAGCTTGCTCCGGCTTCCGCGCAGATCCGCTATGAGTTGGGCAAAGCCTATTTTAATTTGGGCCAGTTTGCGGATGCTCAGCGCGAGTTGCAGAGCTCTGCGAGCCTGGCCCCGGCGGAGAGTTCGACGCATTTCTTGTTGGGCCGGCTCTATCGGCGCCTCGGCAACGCCGAGGGCGCGGCGCGCGAATTCGCTCTGACCGAGGAGTTGATCGAGGCGAAACGACATGCCGGTCCGCCCATGGCGGGCGGCTTGCCGAACGGGCCTTAGCATTTAAAGCTGGCTTTTATTCGCCGCGAGCTGCTGCAGGATTTCGTGAGAAAGCCCTTGGGGCCAGAAGAGCGTCGAGTTTTTCGTCTGCTCGGCAGGGACTGAGAAACATCCCCAAGCGCGGCTGTCCGCAGCTTGCGGTTGACCTGAACCTGACGATGGCGCCATACTCCGGATGCTCTTGAGCAAACGCTTGCTCAAACGTGCGGCAGGCTGTGAAACCGCAGGGCGCTTGGTTTCTGTTGTCCCGCCGCTGGCGCGCAGGGGAGCTCATCATGAAAAAGAAATCGCGCAGACAATTTCTCGGTTCCATGGGAGCTGCGGCTGGCGGGTTATTGGCGGCGCGAACGCTGCCGGCATGGGCAGGGACGAGGCCATCAGAGGCTCCTCCTTCTCAACTCGGGATCTTCAGGTACTCCGAGGTGCAATTACTCGAGGGACCCCTGCAGGCACAGTTTGAGCAGAACCATAAGCTGTTCCTCAGCCTCGATGAGGACGCCCTGCTCAAGCCCTTTCGACAACGCCAAGGACTGCCGGCTCCTGGTCCCGATATGGGCGGCTGGTACGACAACTCTGAGGACTTTAACGAGAAGGATAATTTTCACGGCTTCATTCCCGGACATTCTTTTGGGCAATATCTTTCGGGTTTGGCGCGCGCCTATGCAGTGACGGGATCGAAGCCCACGCAGGAAAAGGTACAACGACTGGTGCGCGGTTTTGCGGCCACCGTCGAACCCACGGGGAAGTTCTACGCAGATTACCGCTTGCCGGGCTACACTTTTGACAAAACCTGCTGCGGCCTTATCGATGCGCACGAATTTGCCGCCGACCCGGCTGCGCTCGAGGTGCTCAAGCGCAGCACCGACGCCGCTCTGCCACATTTGCCGGAGAAGGCTCTCAGCCGGGTGGAACAGGAAGCCCGTCCCCACAAATCCGTCGCCTTTACCTGGGATGAAACCTACACCTTGCCGGAAAACTTATTCCTCGCTTATCAACGCAGCGGTGATCAGCGCTATCGCGATTTGGCGCAGCGTTTTATCTACCACGAGTATTATGACGCCCTCGCAGAAAACCATAATGCCCTGCCTGGCAAGCATGCTTACAGCCACGTGAATACGCTGAGTTCGGCGATGCAGGCGTACCTGGTGCTCGGCGATGAAAAGTACCTGCGAGCCGCAACGAATGGCCTGCGCTTGGTAGAGGAGCAAAGCTACGCCACGGGTGGCTGGGGACCAAACGAGGCGTTCGTCGAACCCGGCAAGGGCTTGCTGGCCGAGAGTTTAGGCAAGACGCACGCCAGCTTCGAGACCCCGTGCGGCGCGTACGGACAGTTCAAGATCACGCGCTATCTGCTCCGCGTCACACGCGACTCCCGTTACGGGGACAGCATGGAGCAAGTGTTGTACAACACCGTGGCCGGTGCCAAACCGATCTTAGCCGACGGCACGAGCTTCTATTATTCCGATTACAACAATGTGGATGCCAAGAAGGTCTATCACCGTGACAAATGGCCATGCTGTTCTGGCACTTTCCCGCAACTAACGGCCGACTACGGCATCAGCGCCTATTACCAAGCGAAGGACGGGGTTTACGTGAACCTCTTCCTGCCTTCGAGGGTCAGCTGGATGCAGGGCCTGACGCAATGCACGCTGGCGCAGCAGACCGCCTATCCCGGCGCCAACACCACGCAGCTTCAGCTCGCGATGGCGCGGCCCGAGAATTTTACAATTTACCTACGAATCCCCGCCTGGGCGGATGCCCAAACCCGGGTTTCCGTCAATGGCGCACGGGTCGAGGGTGACGTCCTCCCCGGGAAATTCTTGGCAATGGCACGGACATGGAAAGATGGAGACCGGGTGGAATATGAAATCGGGATGCCCTTGCGGTTGCAGCCTGCGGACGCGCAGAATCCGCAGACCGTGGCGTTGCTGCGCGGGCCGGTAGCGCTCTTCGGCGTCGGGAATCTGCCCGGGAGCTTTTCTCGCGCGCAATTGCTCGCAGCTTCGCCGGCTTCTCGTTCGTTCGATAACTGGATGGTGCAGAGCGATACCGGCAAAGGCGCGTTTCGTTCCTTCGCGGCGATGGGCGACGAACCTTATCGCCTCTATCAGAAGGTAGCAGGATAAACGGCGCGAGAAAGCGTGCAGGGCCGGCATTTGCCAGGCGCCGGAGGATGGCCCCGGCCGAACCCTCTGCCAAGCGCTCCGGGAAAAAACTGCGATTCCCAACGACTGATCCGGTCGTCGTTTTTGGCCTGCTGGCCATGGCTCGTTCTCCGGGGTAAGGCCTCTCTACGCCTGGCCTTTCCTTCTGAAGGGGCGGATGGCAACGGGCGAACCGGGTTAAATGCTAGTAAACGTTTACCACGCAATCCTGCGCAGGGCACGGCGCTTCCCGAGTTCCCGCAGCGCCCGCAGCCTCGGGTTGGAAAAAATGCGAGATAGCGTATACTGTCACGGAATTGGCAGGCGAAAGGGTACCCGTGGATATCCGCGACGTCGCTCGACGGGCCAAGGTATCGACGGCCACCGTGTCGCGCACCGTCAATCAGGTGGCAACCGTTGACGCGCAATTGGCAAAACGCGTATGGAAGGCAGTCGCAGAGCTCGGTTACTACCCCAATCGTCAGGCCCGGGCTTTGGTTTCCGGAAAAAGCCGTGTCTTTGGATTGATCGTTTCCGAAATCACGAATCCCTTTTTTCCCGAGATCGTACAGACCTTTGAAACCCTGGCGGTCGAGCAGAATTACGAGATTCTCCTGACCTCCACGATCCACGACCCGAAGCGCATGGAACTTGCCGTGCGCCGAATGATTGAAGGACGGGTCGACGGCGTCGCTATTCTTACATTCGGAATGGAAGACGAGCTGCTCGAGCACCTCCGTTTCCGGAACCTGCCTCTGGTGTTCATCGACGTTGGCCCCAAGGCGCCGCGGGTCAGTAATATTCGTGTCGACTATTCGCACGGCATCCGCCAGGCGGTGCAGCACCTGGCGGCGATGCGGCACGAGCGCATCGGGTTTGTGACCGGGCCGCTCAGACTGCGGTCTGCGATCGTGCGCAGAGATGCGTTTGAAGAATCAATGCGCGAGATTGGTCTGCCAGTGAGACCCGAGTTTATCGTGGACGGGGACCACCGCCTAGAAGGCGGAAAACGCGCTCTGCAGAAACTCTATAAACTTCGCGAGAAGCCCACTGCCCTGCTGTGCTCCAACGATATGACGGCCATTGGTGTCATGCGCCAGGCGTTTGAGCTGGGCATCGGGGTCCCGAAGGAACTGTCCATCGTGGGCTTCGACGATATCCGGATGGCGGATTTCGTGATTCCTCCCCTGACGACGGTGCAAATGTCGCAAACCGAGCTGGCCAGACTGGCGTTTGACGCGCTGCTCAAGGAAGTGAAGCGAGAGAAACCCTCGCCGGATGGCACGGAGTATGTGCTCAAGACGCAGTTGGTGCTGCGCAGTTCGACGACGTTTCCTCCGAGCGATAACCAGATGAAACCGCGGTCCACTTCGAAACGAGCCGCCCCAGCTGCGGCGCCGGTCAAAGAGTGAGCTGCTGCAATTCCTGATGCCCCTGCCGGGTCGCCGGAAGGGATCAGAACTATAGAATTGCGGTCGAGCGCCCGCTAGCGGCAACCCTCGGGTCCCCGGTCGTTTGTCGGTCGATCTGACGAGTAACGCCGGCGAGGCCGGGCGCCGCGCCAATGGCGGAGGCTTAGATAGATGGTACCGTCCTCCGCGCCTTGCGAATCTGAATGAGGAGTTGGAAGGAACCACTCATGAACACTGAGTCAGCGCCAAATCGATGGGAAGATACGCCCGCTGGCAAAGCCGGGCAATTCCACATTGCCGGGGAATTCAACGTCAACCGGCTCGGTTTTGGCGCGATGCGGATTACCGGCAAGGGTGTCTGGGGAGAACCCAAGGACCGCGGCGAGGCGATTCGCCTGCTTCGGCGGGCCGTCGATCTCGGCATCAATTTCATCGACACCGCGGATTCCTACGGGCCAGCGGTCAGCGAGGAAATTATCGCCGAAGCGCTGCATCCTTATCGCGCGGGGTTGGTCCTTGCGACGAAAGCGGGCTTTGACCGTCCCGGGCCGGACCAGTGGGTGACCAACGGGCGCCCGGAGCATTTGCGCGCGGCCTGCGAGGGCAGTCTCCGGCGCCTGCGGGTCGAGCGCATCGATCTGCTGCAGTTGCACCGAATCGATTCGAAGGTTCCCGCCGAAGAGCAACTGGGTACGCTTAAGGAGTTGCAAACGCAAGGGAAGATCAAACACATCGGCCTATCGGAAGTCAGCATCGCGCAGATTGAACACGCACGAGCCATTGTGCCCATCGTGAGCGTGCAGAACCGCTACAGCGTGGTAGATCGGGCGGCTGAAGACGTCGTTGAATATTGCGAGCGGGAGAATATCGGATTCATCCCGTGGTTCCCCCTGGCGGCTGGAAAGGTTTCCGCCGCAGGCGGCGACCTTGCACGCACGGCGCTGCAGCTAAAGACCACTCCTTCGCAGCTGGCCCTGGCCTGGCTCCTATGGCGTTCCCCCGTGATTTTGCCCATACCCGGAACATCCCGCCTCGAACATCTCGAAGAAAACGTTGCGGCCGCGGCGCTGCGAATCGATGACGGCACGTTGCGCGGACTTGGGAAACTTGCCCGCAGCGCCTAAGCGCTTCGCGCGGCGTTGAACTCCCTTTTTTCTAGAGAGATCCGCGGCTTCGAAAATTCGATGCGCGCTGGACGCGTCGTCGTCCGGCCAACCACGAGTGACAACCGCGGGGACCGGAGTTCACTCTCCCCGTTGGGGGATTCGCTGAAGAATGAGCTGGTCGGGCCTCCGGCCACCCTTTTGGCGTTCAGCGTTGCCCGGACGGGCGGCGTTCACCGCGGTGCGCTTCCCACCCTGCCGAATCGAATGACAAGATGGCGACAAAGCGCGGAGAACACAGGATATTCTCTGCTCTGACCACATGGCCCACGCCGGAACGCCCGCGAAAATACCATTGCCGCGGTGCGGATTCCGACCACGTTAAGATTTTCCGTCCTTGCGCCGGGGTTCTCGCACCACAATTTGCTCTTCAGAGGCGACGATCGACGTTCCCGGTTTTCTACGGATTAGCCCGCAGCGGTTCCGACATTTTCAATGAGGGGGCACGTGAATATGGGCCGAGGTGTCCGATGGTTCGTGTTGCCTGGCGTTAGTACTACGTTTGCCGGGGACGGTGCGGTGCTCCTGGACATCAAGAAAGGGACTTGCTACCGGCTCAATCTGGTTGCGACGCGGCTGTGGTTGGCAATCGACGCACACCCAGAAGGAGTTCTAACCACGGAGATCGTGGATGTGCTGGGGAAACATTTCCCGGTCGCTCGGGACGTTCTCGAACGCGACGCTGGCGCATGCCTCGACAATCTACTGGCCATGAGCCTGGTGCGCCGCAAGCGCGCCACGATTTCCTCGAAAGCGGCGCAGGGACGAACGTAGAGCACTCGCACCAGAAGGCTGGAGCCACCGGGCGACCCTGCATGGAGCGGAGCAGCGAATCCATGGATCGATGTTGTGTCGCGGATTTTAAGTCCAGTCCTCCTAGAGGAGACCGGTCATGTTGCGACGGGCAACGTTGTATGAAACGCCTTCCGTAGAAAGGCTCGAGACTGCAAATGCATTTTTTGATGTACTTCTTCCCAAGCCGCCCGAACGCTCGGCGGAGCTTGATTGGCGTGTCGAGAAGTTGCAAGCCTTCATTTATTGCCATCCCGGAGGGGTTCGCCGCAGTATCGACAACATTTGCCGGTACCTCAAGCTACCCGTGTCCGAGCGCCACGCACGGAGATTATTCAAAGCCGCTACGGGAATGGGGATTCGAGACTACGTCGTAAGAAGGCGACTTACGTGCGCAGTGGAGCGCCTGCAGCAGACGAATACGCCCATCAAAGTGATTGCCGCCGACCTGGGGTATGAGAAAACCGGGCACCTGAGCAGGAGCTTCAAAAAATTCTTCCGTCTAGGACCCGTCGAATTCAGAAGAATGTGGCGGCGGCAACAGGCCGAGCAGGAGACGCCCAGTTAAATAAATATGCAATTGCGGAGGCCCGCGAAGAGCGCGTTTCGGCCAGGCGGACTGCTGGGTAAACAAAATTCTTGAATGGCTTCACCGTTGGTGCTCGAGTCTCGATGAGGGGGAACGTGAAAGCATTGCGCAATCTGCAGTCCGGCCAAGCAGGGGAGCCGAACGAGGAACCAGCGTCTTTGTAAATGGCGGCGGATCACAACAGGAATGAAACGGCTAAGATCCTTTGATTTCTTACCTTTTCCGCTCTGGAAGGGCCACTCCACCCGCCATTCCGCTCCCTGCCCGACATCCGCCCCGGAGAAGCGTTTTCAGCCTCCACCGTCATCGATGAAGTGCCGTCCTCGCGTCGGGGTTGGCGTCGGGGACTCCGCCACACTGGCACCGCGCCGGCCACGGCCAGAACCAGAGCAGGGGATCCGATTCTCGGCGCTTTGCTCAGAACTGGGAATCCGGCGCGAAAAGGCCTGTCGCATGGCCATACTCGCTCACCGCCAGCCACGCGTTTAACCTCTTAAACTCTTACAATATTCACGACCCCCATTCGTCTACAGCAGTGGATGAACGAGCCGTTGAGCATCGCGTCGATGACCGAGCAAGACCGTCAAATCTCCGAAATCGTCGCGGAGCAACGCTCCCGGCTCCGCAATTTCATCGGTCGCCGCGTGCCCGATCCCTCCGACGCCGAGGACATCGTGCAGGAGGTCTTCTACGAACTGGTGGAGGCCAATCGCCTGCTGATGCCCATCGGGCACGTAACCGGATGGCTTTTCCGCGTGGCACGCAATCGCATCACCGACCTTTTCCGCAAGAAGAAGCCGGTGCTCTTCAGCGACGCGGGGCTCGAGGGCGAGGAAGGCGAGATACTGCCCTTCGAGGATCTCTTGCCCTCGCCCGATGCCGGGCCGGAAGCCCTCTACTTCCGCAGCGTGCTTCTGGAGGAGCTGGAATTTGCGCTCGCCGAACTGCCCGGCGAGCAGCGTGAAGTCTTTGTCGCTCACGAACTGGACGGTCGCAGTTTCAAGGAACTTTCGGCCGAAACCGGCGTCAGCGTCAACACCCTGCTCTCCCGCAAGCGCTACGCCGTGCTTCATCTCCGCGAGCGCCTGCAGAGCGTCCACGACGAATTTATGAAGAAATGAAGCGAAGGAAATGACGCAAAGAAAATTAAGGAGCGCAACATGATCATGACCACGAAGAAACGGATAGGGATTGCCATCTTCGCCCCGATCGGAATCGCCCTTTTCATCTTTATTGGCGGCGAAATCGTGCTGCATCTCTGGAACTGGCTGGCCCCGGCATTGTTCGGATGGCGCCAAATTACCTTCTGGCAGGCTGTCGGACTCCTCGCTCTCTGCCGCATTCTCTTCGGCGGCTGGGGGGGTGGTGGCCATCGCTCCAATCGACCGCGCATGGGCGAGCGATGGGGAGGCATGACCCCCGAGGAGCGCGAGAAGTTCCGCCAGAATTGGCGCTCGCGTTGCGGCGGCTTTGCACCGCCAACAGGCGAAACGCGCGAGCCCGCCAGCGGTTCGCGATCCCAGGGCACCGGCACGCCGTTCTCTTTTCTGTTCTTTTAGCCCGGTTCAAACCGAAACTCCTCGCACGGTGCCTTGAGCATGAAAACGGCCAATCGCGAGTCTCAACACAGACACCCTTACCCACTTCACAAAAAACGTATTCTGATCAGTCAACCCACCGCTTGCGCCATTTCCGGACTTAACTCGGCCCGCGCTCTTTCTCAACCTCTCCGCCTTGTTCAGGTCCTTATGTCCCTGCCTCCTTACCTCCGTCCCGTCGCAGCGTCTTGCTGTTTTAGGCGCAGGAACGTACCCACCTAGACATCGACCCTGCACGGCGTTAGGATGTGCCGAATGAAACCCGCCAAATCGAGCTTGGGAGCCGGCGAACGGCTAAAAGCCCTGCGCCTGCGAATGCAGCTGACCACCCGCGAGGTCGAAAAGCTGAGTCTGCAAATCTCCGAAACCAAGCGTAATCCCGAATACTACATTTCTCACGCCTGGGTTACCGACATCGAAAATGGCACCTTCACTCCCAGCATCTACAAACTCTATTCCCTCAGCAATATCTACAATTCCCGCTTTACGGATGTGGCCGCCTATTTCGGGCTTACCATTGCTGACATCGCCGCGGACCGCATGGGCATCCGCTTGCCCAAAACACATCTGCTCGCAGGGTTCGATTCCGAACCTTCCGGAGAGGTTCGCCTCCCTCTGCACTCGTCCGATTCCTCAGGCTTGCATCAAACCAGGACACTTTCGCCTCTTCCCGCTGGATGGCAGAAACTGCCGCTCGCCGCGGTTCAAGAACCTCAACCGGGGGAGAAATTGCACGGCTACATCGGCTTGCAGGACTTCACGCTGTATCCGCTCATCCGGCCAGGATCCTTCGTGGAAATCGATTCCCGCCAAAACGAGCTGCGCGCAATTCCCTGGACCAACGAACACGATCGACCCGTCTATTTTGTCGAGCTTCGCGACCGCTACGCCTGCAGTTGGTGCCAGCTCGACGGCCGGGAACTCAGCATTGTCCCGCATCCCATGTCCCGGCAGCAGATTCAAAGATTCAAATATCCCGGTGAAGCGGAAATCTTAGGCCGCATCACCGCGGTAACCATGCAGCTGGTGGCTTTCCCGGAAGAAGTTCCGCGATAAAAGAAGCATCGTTTATCGCGCGACCGTATTTTGTGGCGCGACTGGCGCTTGAGGAGCTGGTCCGGGCAACCTTGTTTTACACGCTTCGGATGATCACCACGACTCGTCCCGTGATCTCCGCATCCACGCGATTGCGAAGAATACGCGGCGGAAGCGAAGAGTTCGGATGGGAGTGGAGAATCAGCGCGTCCTCTTTCGAGGTGCAATGGGCGCATACGTAGGTGCCATCGCGCAGCAGAATCAAATAGAGCGGTTGCTGCCAAGTTTCGCCCCACGGCCACGGCAGGGGCCGCTTCATCCGGCGATTGACGACAATGAGGTGACTTCGTTCAAGCAGCGGATGAAGTGGTTGCGTCAGTCCACCGGTCCAGAAAACATCGCGAATGGACAGGCGGGGTAATCCGCTCATGCTGGACAGGACGCTCTGCATAAAGGGCGGTGTGTGCCCGAACAGATCAAGAGGAAAAGCCTGCGCCTGAGCCCCGGCGCTGTCTCCGCGAAACTGCGCCGCCGAATCGTTGGCCACGTCGCGAGGCAGGAGGTCTTCCGGAATGGCTTGCCGACCAGGTGGTCGAAGCGAAATATCAGTGCCGCAAAGAAAGTCCCAAAACCCGATGCAATAGACGACGCACAAGGACATGATTTTGTGGATATGCCAGGGAGGCCCATTCAATCTTTCATAACTAGAAAGCGACGCTGGTCGAATGAAATAACGTCTGTCTCCCAATTGTGCGGCGATTTTTCCGGTGATCGCCGACGCTTCTTTAAAGTTTAGACCGGCGCGAGAACGCGCTGCACGCAGCAATTCTCCCAGCAGCATGCTGCCCGGCGAATACGTCCGGATGGGGCTGGGGTGCCAAGGCCTGGCGAATTCAGGCGCGACGCGCGGCCGCCGGACATTGCTTAAAGGACGCATCTCCAAATCAATCAACCCCAGAATTCTGATTTCCCGCCCGAGCTGAAGAATCGGATTGGTATACGGGAGTCGATCGGAAACCAACTCGACATGCTCCGCGTCAAGGAAATTCAGCCGGCAACAACACACGCCTTTGCTGTGTTCAACGAGGTACAGGGCCTGACGCGAGGCAGTGGCACACTCCTCTTGAGATATCTCAATCACCTGAGGATCGGCGCGCACGAGCGAACCGGGTACCAGGGACGGATAAGCGAGGGCGTCCTCTTGTCCGACTTTGGCATACAGAAACGACTTTCCATTGGATCGCTCGATGGAGGAAATTCGGCGGGAATTCGCGCGGGGAGTCATGCGAGCGATGGGGATGATCTCATCCGGTGCCAGAGGCCTTCCGCTTTCCCGAAACCACGGCTCGCAAGCTTCCCGGTTGTAGCTTGTCGAATCCCAAATCACCGTGCGACGGCCGTGCAATAGAGACTGAAGGCGCGGCAAATCGTCCAATCGATGCCCAAAGACATGGAGCCAATCAGCCAGCCGGTAGTCCGAGATCTTGCTCAAAGCGAAGAGTTGATAGATGTTTGGCGCGAGGACGCCCGTTCGCAGCTGGTAGTAAAAATTGGAAGGAAGGTGGTAGGGAGACGAACGACCAAAGAGAATCTCAGATAACCGCGAGAGTTTAAGGGCGTTAAGTTCCCGCCGATCCAAGATGGCCTTGACGCGGCCCGCAAGCTCAACACCGCCGCCCTTGGTGGTCCCCGACGGCATCAATAGATGGATTTCCTCTCGGAGGCAACAGCTGCGCCTCGGCGAGGTGGGAATTTTGTTCCCGGGGTTTTCGCCGGCATGGGATCTCCTGAAGCACCAAAATCGTGTCGGAGGCCGTACCGTGTCTCGGGCACTGAGCAAATAGAGTCAGTCGTTCGCCGGAGGCTTCCTCCGCGATCTGTTGAGTACTGGGGACTATTTGGTGTTGCAAACCGGAGGGTGTACGGGAGAGATGCCCACCCACCAGGTCTTCTTGAGCTGTTCAGACGCGCATGGAAAGAGAAGCAAAGCGGCGGTCTGGGATCCCGGGCTTCCGCTCAGCATGAATCCGACCAACAGCCCTCGCTGTCATCGCGTTCAAGCGGGAGGCCGCGAGGCCGAACCAAGAAGTTAATTTGCCTGCAATATAGTCGAGTTTTAAAGTGCCGCTAAATAATTTTGGCCATGGTCGTACTTGCGACCAAGCCGGGCATCGAAGGACTCTAACGCGCGGCGGGCGGTAATAGAAGAGAGCGCCAACCCGACGAAGGGATTTCGTCTTTGCTGCCCAGGCCGATCTCCGTCGAAAAGGGATATGCGATCGGAGTAGCAAGGGTTCTGCCACCAAAAAGTGTGGTTGGATAACCGACCGCGCGGAGCGCGGGAACGAACCAGCGACTCCCTGGTGCCTACGTATATGTTGTAATAGCGATTCGGGCTGATCTCGCGTTCTTTCACCGGATTGTCATGTGCGTGGACACGATGCCGATTTGGGAGTAGCATCTGCGTCCATGAGAGGTCGCAGTTCGAACTCTGGCGCGGGCGAGCGGCTCAAGTCGCTGCGGTTACAAGCACGCATGACCACGCGTGACGTTGAGCGATTCAGCCAGCAACTGTCGCATTCCAAAGGCAATCCGGAATATTACGTTTCGCATGCCTGGCTAACCGATATTGAAAATGGGAAGTTTACCCCCAGCATCTACAAACTCTATAGTCTGAGTGCGATTTACCGCTTGCGGTTCACGGAATTGCTGGACTACTTTGGTCTCGATCTCAGCGACCTGCAGGCGGACGGGGCAGACATGCGCCTGCACGGAACGCGTCTTCTTGCCAGCCGCAGCCCGGAAACCAGCGCAGAGGTTAAACCGCCAACCGAGCTGGCTCCGCGCAGCGATCTGAGCGGAGCCAAGACGGTCTCGCGAGTGCCCGAGGCCTGGCGCGCGCTGCCACTCTCTGTACTGCAATATCTCAATCTGACGGACAAAGTCCTGGGATATGTCGGTTTGCAGGACTTTACCCTCTATCCGCTCATTCGCCCGGGGTCGTTTGTGGAGATTAATCCCCAGCAAAACAAAATCCGCACGATTCCATGGACCAACGAGTACGACCGCCCCATCTATTTTGTGGAGTTACGCGACCGCTACGTCTGCAGCTGGTGCCAGCTGGACGACCGGCAACTCAGTATCGTGCCCCACCCCATCTCCGGGCAACAGATTGAACGGTTCAGGTATCCGGACGAAGCAGAAATTGTGGGACGGGTGACCGCGGTGGCCATGCGGATCGCGTAGCGCGAAGACGAATGCTTTTCGGGATCTGCCGGATCGCAGCTCATTCGATCTCGGGCGATGCCCGAGACCCCTGTCTTTGCGTAATTAGGGAAAAGCTCGGCGTGAACTTGGCAAAGTGCGGGTGATCTCTTAGCTGGACACTAAATCGCTTTTTTGGCCCATGGGTCTTAGGTCAGTCAAGTATATTCGTATGTGACTCAAAACCAAAGCGATAGGTGTCCCTCAGGCGGTACTAAGAATAATTCATACGAACTAGCAGGAAATTTCTTGGTTCAAGTTTGGGTATTCCTCCTTATGCTGCTCTACACGGAGGTGTAAGTACATGACCAAGAAAAATATACTGGCCTTGGGTGGCATTATCGTCGCGTCTTTTGCGGTCGTCGTCTGCGGGCATCTTACTGGCCAGTCGAGCAGCGGAGGTTTTAACCTGCGGTCTTCCTCCACACTGAGTGCCGACGGCGACCCAGGTCCTACCCTTCCTTTTCCGCCGGCTACGAGCACGGCGAGCTAAACCGCTGAGCCGGGAGTGGATGTCGATCCCGCGAGGATCTCTCCGCTTTCGCGCGCGAGGGGCAGGTCCGGGAAGTCCGCTGCCAACGAGTCCTTACCCGGGGCAACGGCGTCGATGGTGCATATAGGATGTTTACCGGCCGAGGGCCCGGTGATAACATGCGCCTCGATTGTCATGCACCTTGCCCCCTACACGGCCTTCCTCTGGTATATCACGATCGGCTTGGAGCTGATTCTCGCAGCGCTCGTGCTGCGCCGAAAGACGTTTGACAACTTCCCATTTTTTGTAATTTATGTGCTGCTTTCTGCTTTACGTTCGATATCCCTCTGGGGCGTGTACCGATGGGCGGGATATGGAAGCCGGATGGCGTCGGACGTTTTCTGGGTTACCGAAGCCATGCAACTGACCTGTCGCGTCTCGGTTTGCGCGGAGTTGTGTTGGAAGGTACTTGGAAAATATCCTAAACTCTTCCGATACTTAGCCATAGAGGTACTCGTTACGACCAGCGCGGGGGTCGCGGTGTATACGACCGTCGACTCCCTGCGAGTCATCTTACAGGTGACTCACCTGGTTTTAGCCCTCGAGCGCGGAATCGAATTCGCGATAGCGGTAGTTCTTATCTCGCTGCTGCTTATCGCGCTGCGCTACGGGATCGTGCTTCAGCGCGCTCCGATGCTGCTCGTGTCCGGGCTGTGCTTCTACTCGTTCGTGCAGGTCGTAGATATCAGCTTTGTCCGTTGGCTGGCCGATAACTTTCCTTTGTGGAACGACATACGTCTCGTATCCTTCCACGTCGCGCTATTGCTGTGGATTCTGGCCCTGGTCAAAAAAGATTCGGTCCCGGACAAGCGGCCGGTCGCACTCTCCGCCCAGGTTTACAACCGGCACGTCGATATAGTGGCCCGGCAACTGCAAGAACTAAACGAGGAGTTGGAGGAGTCGATAAAAGCATGATCGTGCTCATCGTGTTCAGCGGGATTTTCTTGTTGCTGCTTTGTCTGCTGCTCTGGAAAGCGTACCACCGGCTTACGGCTGGCCATACCGGCGAATTAAGTGCGCGGCTCCCAGTCGATTTCCTGGTCCCCCGCAAACCCGAAGAATTTCGCCGGGCGCGCGAGAACCTTCGGATGATTGAAGCGCAAATCGGGAAGGAGCACCTTTTAACCGCGGAAAAATGGCGTCTCCTCAGAGAACGGAACAAGCTCGCGCGAGAACTGCTGATCGCCATTCATGAGGATTTTATTCGTCTCGACCGCTTGATGTGCGCGGTAGCGGTGGTATCGCCAGAGGTTTCCCGCGAGAAGGAGTTCAAACGACTCTGGCTCTCGCTGCGATTTGCTGCGCGGTATCGGATGGCCCTGCTGGGTATTGCTCTGGGGGCCCAGCCGGCGCAGAGCATCGCCGGCCTCCAGTTTCTGGCTCAGAACAAAGCCCAAAGCCTGCGCGCACAATTGACGGCCGTGGATTCGGCGGTATCGGCGAATTTTGGCACCCTACACAGCCATTAAGTCCGACGGTTCTCGCTTCCAGTCTATTAGTTTTAATATATTTAACGAACTGTAAACCAGGCAGGTGCGGGTTGCGAAACGCGGAAGTGTCCCGTAAAGCCCCGACATGCCCCTTGCTTCGACGCCTGAGCGAAGTCAAGAATGCGTTGTCGTGCACGTCCCACAAGGACGATGTTCGGCGAACTGGGGCGCGTCGGTGGCGTGACCCGGCGCGTCCCGTCTTATCGAGCATCTGCTATTAGCAGTTCTGTACTTCTCTTGAAAGTATCCGGAAAGCAGGACGGACTCAACATTCTGCGGAAACTGCGCCGCCGCGTTGCTGACGGCTGCCCGCCGAGCGCGGGACCCGATAAAGAGCAGAGAGGATCGGCGCGATCAGGAAAAATGCTGCCCCGCAACAGCGCCTCAGAGCGTCTCTCGCGTTCCGGTACCGGACCAAGGGATCAATCGACACCAACAGCCAAGGGCTGGCGAAACCGGTCAGCAGCGTTCCCGAGGATCGTCCAAAAGATCTTGCCGGACGCGGACATCTTCAGCCGCCGCGGGCAAGAAATCAGCTGGCATTGCAAAACGGCGGGATGACAAGAGCACAGCTTGAAACTCTCCATCTTTTGCACCGCCAGCTTACGCCGCGGTCTGTAAGGCTACGCCTTCGACAACCAACTGGCCATCCTTCAAGGTGTGCCAAACAGCACAGATCCCACCAGCGACACATGTTATATGTCTCGGGGGGTGAATTATGTCGTCAGACGCGAACGACCGCATACCAGAAGAATCCGTGCCGCCCGCCGCGTCCGAGAATCAAAACAGCGGCGGAACACCCGCTGCGGTCTCCGCCTGTGCCGCCCGAGGAGTGTCCATGAATTTAGAGTGCGCGGCGCAGGGCACACCCGCCAGCACCAAAGAGTTTGAACTCGAAGACTATTTCGTCTGCCAGGACTGGCATCGACCCTATGCCGCCGCCCTGATGGAAAGCGATCCCGTCAAATTAGCAGCGATCATTGCCGAGGCGGAGCGGGATATGGCCAGCCGTTACCTTGAGCTCTGCCTGGCCCCTACTCCGACAAGCGAAGTTGCCGATCTTCAGAATGCCTCCTACGCTCTCTCTCAAATCAAAAGAGCCATTGAAATTGCCTCCACGCAACAGCGTTATGTGGCTTGAGCAAGCCCGATGTAGCGGCCCCAGCGACACGCTTCATCCGAACCTGGATACCTTCCTCGACTGATTTCCGTGAGTCCCGAGTACGCGCAGCAGCGGAGGCGAATTGCCACAGGTTCGCGCACCGCAGCACATTGCAAATAGATTTGCCTACTGTGCGGTAGCGGACAGTATTGAAGTTGACAGAAACCCATACTTGCTTCGCGGTGGTTTTTTTTTGAAGGAGACTTATGTTCAAGAGATCGGGTATCACGCTAGCAGCAATCGTCATAATGGGTGCAGCGGCGCAGGCACAAACCACGACAAAAGTGCAGGTGGACTCCAACGGCACGACGTCAACCTACCAGATCGTGGTGGTGAGTCGCACGAGCCGGGCCATGAGCTACGCACATCGCAACGGAACGACTAAGGTCCATTTCCAGGGTACGGAGCTGATGCCCGGCGCAGCGGGTGAAGCCAGGGTTGAAAGCAAACGCGGAACGCGGAAAATCGCGGCAGAGTTTTCCGGGCTGGAGCGGCCCACTAGCTTCAGCGGCGAATATCTGACCTATGTGCTGTGGGCAATTTCTCCGCAAGGCCAGCCTATGAACGTCGGGGAGGTCCTGGTCGGCGACAATCACCGCAGTAAGCTGGACGTGACCACCGATCTGCAGGCCTTCGCTCTGATCGTAACTGCGGAGCCCTATTATGCCGTCCGTCAGCCCAGCAATGTAGTGGTGCTCGAAAACGTGATCGGGTTGGACGCCGCGGAGGCTGCTCAGGAAGTTGACGCGAAGTACGAGTTGATCGATCGCGGAGGCTACCTTCCCACAGGCTATAAGTTCGACCCGGTGGTGTTGAGCGCCAGATTGCCGCTGGAATTCTATGAAGCGCGCAACGCCTTGCGCATCGCGCAGTCTGCGGGAGCCGAACGTTACGCTACCTCGAGTTACGCGAAGGCCGTGGCGCAAATGAACGAAGCCGATGCGCTCGCCAGCGACAAGCATGAAGACAGGAAATCGCTGATCTCGTTGTCGCGTGAAGTGGTGCAGACCGCGGAAGATGCGCGGGAAATCACCGTCAAGCATATCGTGGAAGAGCGCGCCGCGATGGAGCGCGACGCAGCGGCTAATCGCGTAGCCTCGGCAAGTGACCGTGCCAACGAAGAAGCCCAGCGCCGGGTGGTTGCCGAAGCAAGGGCCGCCGATGCCGTGCAGCAGCGCAACGCAGCCGACCGCCAGAATGCCGACGCCCAGGCCACCGCACAACAAGCCGCCAACGCGCAAGCCGCGGCGGAAGCTGCTCGCAATAACGCACAACAGCGGCAGCAAGCAGCGGAGGCTAATTCCGACCAGGATCGCGCTGCCGCAGCGTCCGCTCAAGCGGCGGCGGCGGCCTCCGACGCCCAGCTGCAACAGGCGGTTCAGGACCGCGAAACGCTGCGCGCCCGTCTCCTACAGCAATTCAACTTAATCCTGGAAACGCGTGATACCGCCCGAGGTTTGGTCGTAAATATGTCGGACGTACTATTTGACTCCGGGAAATTTACACTGCGGCCACTAGCCCGCGAGAAACTGGCCAAGATTTCAGGCATTGTGCTGGCCTACCCATCGCTCAACCTGGCGGTCGAAGGCAATACCGACAGCGTGGGCACCGACGCTTTCAATCAACAGCTTTCCGAGCGGCGCGCTGAAGGCGTTCGCGATTATCTGACCCAGGAAGGCGTCCCGGCGGCGTCGACGACCGCCGCGGGATACGGTAAGAGCAGGCCCGTCGCGTCAAACGATACGGCTGAAGGGCGCCAGGAAAACCGTCGCGTAGAACTGGTTGTATCGGGCGAGGTTATCGGCACGAAGATCGTGTCCCTCAGTGTGCAGCCCGTCGCATCTGCTGGCACTCCCTAGTAGTCGTTCCCGCCATCGCGAGAGCCGGCTCTCTGAAGGGCTGGCTCTCTTGCTGGTTCTCGCGGATAAAGGATCAACCTGTTCAATAGGGGACAGACGTGCCTTGCTTGTTGTCCTAACATGCTATTCACAGCGGAAGCAAAACGACCGAAGCGAGAATCAAAACCTCCCTCTTCAGCCTGAAGAAAACATCACGGATCCCGCGTTCCGCTCCGTTGCAAACTGGCGCATAGCTGAAACCGGCACAGAAGCGCACGCCCCAATCCGGCGCAAGCGAACACGCCAGCGGCATGAAATCGCTGTATGGAGACAGCACATATGAAACTACTGACAGTCATCTGCACCAGCGGTCTGTTCTTGCTGCTCGGCGGTAGCACGAGCTACGCCGCGCAGGACCGACCAGACCAAGAGACCAAACCCGAAAAACAGGAGGCCAAACCGGAAGCAAAACCTGCAGCGAAATCGGAAGCCAAGCCAGCGGAGAAGTCCGAAGCGAAACCGGAAGCCAAGCCAGCGGAGAAATCCGAAGCGAAGCCGGAAGCCAGGGCCGGCAAACAGGAGCAGCCGGACAAGCCCGCGGAGAAACAACAGTCCCAGCAGTCAAAGAGTGCAAACGCAAAATCCGGCGAAGGCGCCCATGGCCGCATTTCG
>JBEKSZ010000002.1:0-71003 GCA_049516615.1 Candidatus Acidiferrum sp.
GCCCAGAGTCGCGTTCTTCTTTTAGGACCTACTGGCCTGACGCGGTCGTGGCTGGTTTCGTCGTATCGTCGAACTCGCGCGAATGGCGCTTTAATTTCCTCAGGAAATCAGGGTAATACTCCTTAAGAATGTTGTACATGCTGTTGTAGGCCAGATTGATGCCCCAGCCTGTAAAGGTACCTTTGACGGTGCGATCCTGTCGCGGGTAATAGAGATTGGATAGACCAGCCTGCGCGAACTGGCCGAGGACCTGCGGCGCGTTGAAGGTGGGCGTTTGCGCGTCCGTCCGAGTGATGATGGTCCGAGTGGCGGCGTACCAGAGCCGTGAACCGACCGAGCCATGGCCGCGCCGAAAGTATCGCGGGTCATCGTGGAGAACGGCCGGAAAGAAGCCATATATGAAGAAAGACGAACTGTACTGGTCGCCCTCGGAGGCGGCAAAGCGCTCGCCAAAAGCACCCCAGCCTTCGCCATAATGCGGCTCGCCATTGGTGGCTTGTTGCACACTGGATTGTATGAGGTTGCCGACGTGCGCGCTGATATCGAACATCTGGTGATAGGCAAGAACGTATTTTTCTTTAGCCGTTAGCGGCTTGGGGCTGGCGCTCTGATCGTTGGTGGTTTGGAAGTTGGGGATGATCCCCAGAATCCGCTTGGGGCTGGGCGCGGGCTGCGCTGCCTGCGGGGTGGGTGCATCGGGAGGAGGATTTTGCGCGGGGGTTGCGGCGGGCGCCTGGGCCGCACCTGGAGCCGGCGCCGAGGAATCCGGCTTTTCCTGCGCGAAGCAGATGGCCGCCATCATGGAGAGAGCGATGACCGGCAAGATGGCGCGTATCCAGCGAAGTTCTAGCATGCTTCTCCCGCAGCCCCAAAATGGCCGATTGGTAGGATGGCCTGGGCGCTGAGAGGGTTACCCCAGTTTAAGCCCCGGACGCACAAATCTTGCGCCGCAATCCAGCCGATGTTTCCTGAGGTCAGAGACCGGTGGGGAGGTGCAGTGCCGGTTCAATCAGGGTCCACACGAGTATAGCAGCGCGTCAGGGCTTTTTCTTGTCCAGCTTGAGATTTAGGACGATATCCTTGCGGGTGTCGAAACTCGAGATGGTGCGGGTTTGCGACTTCGCCCCGTCTTTCTCGGCGTGCAGTTCATAGTCCGCGTTAGGATCCAGCCCGCTGAAACGGAAATTTCCCGCGTCGTCGCTAATATAACTGCGCACGGCGTTGGTTCGATTGTTCTTGAGGAACACCACAACGGCGGAAATGGGTGAATCGGCCTTGTCAAGAACGAGGCCCCGCACGCTGCGCAGCTGCGAATCGTGTTTGCTGTCCTGGGCGGCTGCCCGGGCGACTACACTGGCAAGCACGAGGCTCAGCAAGAGCAGCCCAAGCGCGGAACGTGTTTTCACTTTTTTCTCCCGGGCGCCGGCGCCATGTGAAATACCAGAGATTCTTCATCGAGACCGTTAGCGGCGTTTACGGGCTGCGCGGCATCGCTAAAGCTTTTGCACTGCACCACGACTTCATACTGGTTTCCCGGAGGAACGCGAAGGGCGAATTCGCCGCGGGAGTTGGCGTAGGTATCCCAGTGAAACCTTTTTTCTCCCGAGCGCCGAACGTGCAGCTCAGCGCCCGGCACAGAAAGCCCCTGGAGGTCGAAAACCGTGCCGCGGATCAAAAATCCGACGGGTCGACGCGAGTGCGCCGGAGGTTTCGCGGCAGGCGCGGCAGCGGGCGGTTCTGCGGGAGGGGGAGGAGATGCGGCCGGTTCTTGCGCCTGGGCCAACAGGGCGGCGGCAGAAAGCGCCAGGGAAGCGAGAATGGCCCGTCGGCACGGAATGAACATGAACCCTCTCGACCTTGGATGTAGGTTGCTTGCGCCAAGATGCATGTTTAGCGGCAAGCGCCGCGGAAGACCGGGACGGCGCTACTCTTCCTCATCATCGTCGTCGTCATCGTCATCATCGTCGTCGTCATCGTCATCGTCGTCATCGTCGAGCAAGTCGCTGTTTTCCGAGGCCTCCTCGGTAACTTCCTCTTCTTCTTCGTCGTCATCAGAGATGCGGTTCAGATGCACAGGATGAGTCTGCGAGACTTCCAGCTGAGACTCGCACTCGGGGCAAGACAAAATCTCTCCCTCCTCTACTTCGTCCTCGTCGACATCAATTTCGGTCGAACACTTCGGGCAGCGGATCACGGCTCCATCCTCCGTCGGATTCTTTGCCAGCTGGGCCGGAAAGGCACTGCGGCGCCATGCAGCGTATTATATACCGCACGGGCGGATGTCAATGGGGTCGTTGGACAGGCCGCGTGTTCGATCAACGCCTCCGCGGAACGAGACGTGACTAGCTGAATAAGATGAAGACTTCTCGCGAATATCCCGAGCGACCGATCGTGGGTGTTGGGGGCGTGGTGATTCACGACGGTCGCGCCTTGTTGATCCGGCGCGGCAGCGAACCGCTGCTCGGACAGTGGTCGATTCCGGGCGGAAGCCTGGAAGTCGGGGAGACCCTCGAGCAGGGAGTGGTGCGCGAGTTACTCGAAGAAACGGGAGTAGAAGTGCGCGTGGCCGCGCTGATTGAAGTCTTTGAGCGCATCGACCGAACGTTTCCCTCGCGCAATGTGGACGGCCAAGAACGACCGCGCTATCACTACGTGATTGTCGACTATCTGTGCGACTGGGTGCGCGGCCACCCGCGGGCCGGCGGGGACGCGACGGATGTGGCGTATGCGCGAGAAGAGGAACTGGGCGGGTTTCAACTGACGGAAACAGCGCAACGAATCCTGCGCAAAGCGTTTGCCATGGAGCGCGAGCGGACGCGAGCGACCTAGCCTGCGGCCAGCCGCGGCAGAGCTCCGCGGGTGCGTTCACGGCCGCGGAATTCCTGAATACACGCTTCGAAATCGTCGACGGTAAAGTCCGGCCAGCGCTTGGACAGAAAAATGAGTTCGGCGAAAGCCGATTCCCACAAGAGAAAATCGGACAGCCGTTGTTCGCCCCCGGTGCGAATCACGAGATCCACTTCCGTAGCGCTGCCGCGATGGACTTCCCCCAGTACGCTGCCAAATGCATCGGCGGAAAGCTGCGTAACCTTGTAGAACCGGCACGCCGCCAGATAAATGGATTCGCGCGCCGAATAATCGATGGCCAGGCGGAGATGCAGGCGTTGCCCTCCTGCGGTGGCGGCCTCCGAGTCAAGGATGGCTTCCCGCAGGGCGCGCGGCAGGCGGTCGCGGCGGCCCATGACGCTCAAACGAATTTGTTCTTCGATGCAGCGCGAAGTCTCGGCCAGAAGATATTCGTGCAGGACGTTCAGGATGGCGCGCACTTCGTTGGCCGGGCGTTGCCAGTTGGCCGAGGAGAGCGCGAAAAAGGTGAGTGTGCCCACGCCGAGGCCTGGAGCGGCCGCGATGATTTTACGTGCCGTGGCGGCCCCGGCGCGGTGTCCGGCGCGGCGGGGCAGGCCTTGTAGAGTGGCCCAGCGGCCATTACCATCGGAGATGATGGCGACGTGCAGAGAGTTAGGTGCCGGTTGCGCGAGCCGGGGAACGTCGCGGGCGGTAAGCACGATTTCAGGACCCATGGACGGCATTGCAAAACCTCCTGTGATTCCGGCAGAGTGCAAAGTACTCTGCACCGTAAAGTAAGCACACAAAAAAATATCGCTAGCGCTCCCGCGTGGCGCGAATCAGCGCTTCCATGTGGTTCAAATAACGTTCCAATGCGCGGCGACCGGCAGGGGCCAGGCGGTATTCGGTCTTGGGCAGACGGCCGTCGAAGGATTTCGTGCACGTGATGTAGTCGGCTTCTTCGAGCTTGCGGGCGTGCACGCTCAGATTGCCGTCGGTGGTTTTGAGCAGGGCCTTCAGCTCATTGAAGGTCTGCGAACGGTTGACGGCCAGAGCGCTTACGATGCCGAGGCGAATGCGTTCATGGATGAGGCGGTCGAGGTCGGCGGAAACAGCCTGGTGGGTGCTGGAGCTAACTTCCCGGGCCGCGGCCGCCAGCGGCGCATCCGCAGCATCCCGGCTGCGCGCGGCGCGATCCTGACGAATTGCCGAAGACTTGGCCATGATCTAGTTCGTTTCTAGCCCCCGTAGTTTCTTGCAATCCACACGCCGAAGGCGATATGCACGACGCCAAATCCCGCGGCCATAAGCACGTCGCCCGAGGCCGCCGGGGCGAACACCGCCGCGGCACCCAGCGCGATGAGACAGATACCCATCAAGGGGACGGCGCGGACGGAAAACGCCCCACCCGTGACGATGGCCGTACCGTACAGCATGAGCCACAAGGCGGGCAGAACGGTGAACAGTCCCGCGCCCGCGAGAACGAAAGTCAACAGCCCGCCAACCAGCAAGGGCGGAGCGAAGCTAAGCAGGAATTTGCGGCCCGGGCCGGAGAAGAGCGCGGCATGCGCGCGGTGGGCTTTGGTAGCGGCGGCGGGTGCCGCGATGGCCACGGCCACAAAGGCCTCGAGGAGCCAGACCTCAAGCCAGGCGCGCGGAGAATGCTGCCGGGAAGCGATGGCCGCAGCGGCGAGCGCGGTTACGCCGATCGCCACGCCGCCCCAGCCGGGAACGGCGGTGAATTCGCGGGCGTTTTCCATGGTTTCGCGAATGTAGCGGAGGTGATCGGCGACGCGCGCATCGATGGGGATGGGCTCGGATTGGGGGGCACGAAGTGGACCGGCGAGAGCCATGGCCAGCATCCTAGGATGCTGGCGGTTTGTTGTCAAGTACTTTGTGACACAAAGTAGACGGCCTTAACGCCGCTTGGCGTAGCGTCCGACCAGCGCATTCCAGCGGATGATGAACACGTCCGCGAACATCTGCACGCTGTCGCGCAGCATGCTCACCTTGGTTCCGGGCGAGTGCGCCCAGCGCACGGGAATTTCAATCGCGCGCAAGCCGTGGTGCCGCGCGAGGTACAGCAGTTCGGGGTCGAATCCGAAGCCCTCGATGCGCTGCTGTTCAAAAACAATCTTGCACCGTTCGCGCTTAAAGGCCTTGAAGCCGCATTGCGTGTCGACGAAGGGCAAGCGCAGGCAGAGACGCACCACGGTGTTGAAAACGATGCCGGCAAACTCCCGAAAGCGGGACTGCCGCGCGCTGATGAGGCTGCGATTCATGGCCCGCGAGCCGATGGCCACGTCGAATTCGGAATCGACGGCCGCCAGCAACTTGCCGGCTTCTTCGATGGGCGCGGAAAGGTCGGCGTCCGTAAAGAGCGCCAGACGCCCGCGAGCTTTGAGCATGCCGTGACGGACGCTGTATCCTTTGCCGCGGTTGACGCCGTTGGAAATGACGCGCAGGTCGCCCACGCGCGAGTGCATCTGTTCGGCCGCGGCCGCAGTGCCGTCCGTTGAACCGTCATCAACCACCAGGACTTCGGTTTCCCGTCCGGACGCCTGGATGTACACGGCAATCTTTTCCAGGGTGTCGGGTAACCGCGCTTCCTCGTTATAAGCGGGGATGATGATGGAAAGGTCCGGGGTAGCTGCGGTCATGCCAAAACATGCTCCGAAGGCTTAGATTGCTTGAACAATCAGTGCCCTTTCCGTTGACCGGGAAACAGAATCATCGCGCCCCGCGCAGGCGCTGGCTACTTTGCTGCCGCAGCCACATCGCCGCCGGGTCTTTTAAAGGCGCCGGAATCGAGAATATCGGCAATCTGCGAGAGGGCATAGTCGCATTCTTCCTCGGTATTGTAAAAGTGCGGAGAGATGCGGATGCCTGCTTTGGGGCGATAGTCGATCAGGATTTCGCGCTCCAGCAGCTCGCGGGCGACGGCCGAGGCATTCGGGCAATCCACGGAAATGGTTCCGGCGCGCTCGGCGGGATTCTCGGGAGTATTGACGCGCCAGCCGCGCGCGCGCGCGCCCGCAAAGAGCCGCTTGGTCATGCGCATGGACTTTTCGCGGATGGCCGCGATGCCCACCTTGTTCAGGATTTCAAGTCCCGGGCGGCAGGCGTACAGCGCGGGAATGTGCGGCGTGCCGTTCAGAAAGCCAAAGGAATCGTCGCGCCGGTCGATGGCGCCGGGCTCGAAAGCGAAGGGACGCTGGTGGGCTATCCAGCCCGTGATGGCCGGCCGCAGGGAGGCGCGGAGGTCTTCGCGAACGTAAAGATAGGCAACGCCCGGGCCGCCGCACAGCCATTTCAAGACCCCGCCCACGGCGAAATCGGCGCCGAGCGAAGCAACGTCAACAGGGATGGTGCCGGTGCCCTGAAAAACATCGAGAATCACGTACGCGCCGACCTGGTGGGCGCGCTCGATGATCGCTCGCGCATCGACAATGTAGGAGCTGCGGAAGAGCACCTGGGAAATCGGGACGAGCAGGGTGGTTTCGTCGATGGCGGCCACGAATTGGTCCACATCGAGGCGCACATCGTCGCGAGCGGGCACCAGTTCAACGCGGGCCCCGCGGCGGCGCTGCTCATGATAAAAATACTGCACCGAGGGAAATTCGAGATCGCTCATCACGATTTTATTGCGCGGGCCGCGAAAGTCAAAACACGAAGCAATGACCGCCTGGGTGATGGTGACATTCTGGTGCAGGGAGATTTCGCCGGGCTGCGCGCCAATGAGCGGGGCAATCTGGTCTCCGACACCCACGGCCATCTCCCACCAGCCCTCTTCCCAGGCGCGAACGCCGCGCTCGCCCCAGGAATCGGCGTACGCGTGCATGGCTTGGTAAACGGCTTTGGGCATGGCCCCGAGGGAATTGCTGATGAGATAGGTACAGCGCGCCAGGATGGGAAACTCGTTGCGCCAGCCGAGGAGATCATCGATCAATGGAAACTCGCGAGACTTTTGCCGGGGATTGGAATCTTCTCCACACAAAATAGCACAGCGTTAGCAAGGCGAGCCACAGCGGGCCGGCGCGGAGCGTAATGGCAAATCCGGGAATCCACCAGGTGGAAATCAGCACGCCGACGAGCCCGAGCAGGCCGAACAGAGAACTCCACGGACCGCGTGGCGCGAAACGCACGAACGAAGTCCCGGTGCGCCTGGCCCACCTGCGGAACGCGAGGTGCGTCAGGAGAGTAATGAGCCAGGCAAAAGGTCCGCCAAAAAACGCCACGCCAATCATAAAAACGAACGCGGATTTCTCATAAAAGTGTGACAGCAGTAGCGCCGCGACCAGCCCCATACCCGAGGCCAAAACAGAAAAAACCGGCATGCCCCGTTTGTTCAAGCGCCCTAGAAACGCGGGCGCATAACCGCCGCGCGAAAGGGAGAACAGCATTCGCGCAGTGAAATACAGATTGCACATGGCGCTCGAAAGCGCCGCGGTCAGCACCACGAAGTTCATTACCTGACCGGCGGCCGGGATGCCCGCGTTTTGAAACACGCGGACAAACGGGCTTTCTCCGAGACCAATCTGCCGCCATGGAACGATGCCCACCACCAGCGCCAGTCCGCCGAGGTAGAAAATAGCCAGCACGAGCAGGGTGCGCTTGAGCGCGCGGGGAACGCTCGACTCGGGGTTCGCCGCTTCTCCAGCCGTGGTGCCAACGATTTCTAGGCCGAGAAAACTGAAGACGGCCATGGCCACCCCGAGTCCTACGCCGCTCCAGCCATTCGGAAGGAAGCCGCCGTGCGCCGTGTAATTGCCCGCGCCGATCCCGGGAAAGCCCCAGCCGCACAGCAGGGCCGTCGCCAGCACTAAAAACACCACCACAGTCACCACTTTGATCATCGCGAACCAATACTCGAATGTCCCGAAGCTCTTGACGCTAACCGTGTTCATGTACAGAATCGCCAGCGAAAAGCCGGCGATCCACCACCCGGACGGGATCTTGGGAAACCACAAACTGCAATAGATCGCCGCGGCAACAACTTCGCTGCCAATGATGATCACCAGCGTGAACCAATAGGTATAGCGAACCGCAAAACCCGCCCAGGGATGCAGAAACATTTCGGCGTACAACCCAAACGAGCCGGGCGCGGGATGGGCTACGGATAATTCGGCCAGCGCCCACATCACCGTAAGCGCGATGAGCGCCCCGCCGGCGAAACTGATGATCACCGCGGGGCCCGCGAGCTCAACAGACAGCGCGCTGCCCAGAAAAAGGCCCGTGCCGATCGTCGAACCCAGGCCGATCATAGCCACTTGCCGCGACGAAAGACTGTGCTGGAGTCCCTGCTCCCGTTCCGCGAGTTCGCTACTGCCCCCGCTGACAGGCTCGATGTTTGTTCGGGAAAGGGTTTCGGGCATGAGGCGGAATGGTAACAGAGCGAGGCGGCCAATGGGCCGACCGCGTGAAGCGCACCTGTACCTCGGGACGGTGCGCGACTCAACACGACTGTACCTTGTGCGCCGCCGCGTTACCACGCGGTTTTCTAGAATGACTCCAGGTGGCGGAAGGACCCCGGGGGTCGCGCCGCGGAGGAAGTCATGAAAGCGGTTCTCGCATTGGTGGTGATTTACATCGGCACGTTCCTGGTGGCCATCCAGGGTGCTTCGCAAAATTCCGCGCCGCCCGCCCGGCAGAGCGCCGGAACGCAACAGGTCGCGGGAAAACCGATCGACCCCGCCAAGGAAGCGGACATACGCGCGCTCATGGAACTCGTCGGCGCGCGCGATGTGGTCGAGGAAAGCGTGAACACCTCGGCGGAACAATTTCGCGAAAAGCTTCTGGTCACCGTTCCGGCGAACGACAAGGGGCAGGCATTCGTAAATGCCTTTGTGTCCAGCTATGAGAAAAAGTACGACGCGGACCAGGTTACCGAGCGGCTGGTGGGGATCTACGACAAACACTATTCTGAGGATGAAATCAAAGGCCTGTTGCAATTCTACGGTTCGCCGCTCGGGCAAAAGGTGGCCGCCGAAATGCCCAAGATCAACCACGAAATCCAGGAAGTTGTGCGCGCTGCGGGCGGCAAAGCGGCCAAAGAGTCGCTGCAGGCCGCGAAGGATCAGAATCCTGACGTCGGGCAGTCCGCGCGTCTTGGCAGCGGGCAACGCCGCTGGCAACAGCGTCCGGCGGACGCTGCGCAGGCGAGTTCCGGAAACGCGGCGGCAAACGCCCCGGCCAGCGCCTCGGCGAGTATTCCCCAGCCCTGAAGCGCCGCGCAAGATTGCGGTCAGTCAAATCTCTTCTTTTTCACCAGGTCGATTCCGAAGGTGCCGTTGTAGTCGCGCAGGGCCACCAGAGACAGGCTGCGATTAATGTTGTATTCCACCTGGATGACCTGCTGCTGCGTCGAACCCACGTTGGAAACATAAGTGATCGTCAGGTTTCGCGAGATCTGCTGTTCGACGGTGACCCGCGCGGCGGGATTCTGGTCCGTGGCCGTCGAGCCCAGGGTGGTCAGTCCCGGATCCACGCGAAAGCGCGTGATCCCGAACAGTCTTTCGAGGCGACCGCCCAGCTGACTCGAGATGGCTTCCGACAGCAGGGCCGTGGCGCCGGAATTGGTCTGCCCGGTGCCTACGGAACGCGAGGTGGCCTCCGACGACGTCTGGCCGAGGGCCAACAGCGTAATAATGTCGTTGGCGGGCAGAGGTGGATCCGAGCGATAAGACAGCGCTAGCTTGCTCGAAGGCCCTGTAAAATCCAGCGTAATTTCGTACTGCTGGATGGTGGTTGTGGCTTCCACGTTTAGCACCGGATCGAGGCGGAAGGGATCGGCGAAATTTATGTCTCCGCGCGAGACGCGGTAACGATTTCCCGCGAGGAAAAGATCTCCCGACAGAATGTGCACATGGCCGAGGAGAATGGGATGCTCCCAGGTGCCGCGCACGCGCACGTCGGCATCGGCTTCCAGTTCCGCGCCGGGCCATTCCATTCTGGCGTCCGGTGCAGACTGCCCGGTGATGTCAAATTGCAGATTCCGTAGAAAAGTCGAACTGCCCGAAGGCCCGGAAATTCCACCCTGGCCGGAGAAGATGGTTGCAGCCGTCTCAACCCCCGCGGTGAAATTCACGCGTTCCACAACCACTCGTCCGGAGAGGAGTCCCGCGTCGGGTGTACCGGTAAGGCGCAAGGTTCCGCCGACCAGCCAACTCATACCCTCGGGATAGCGGATGCGCACGCGATCGGTGCGCACGTTGACGTCGTAGCGAATCGGGCGATCCGCGTAACTGACGCTGCCTGTGAGGGTGAGCACGCCGCCGCCGACCTCGGCGGTCATGCCCTGGAAGAAAGCTCGCGAAGCATCGAAAATCAGATCGCCCTTGATATTGCTGAGACCCGTGGGAAAATCCGTGGCTCGAGCCGAGGCTTTGTCGACATGGACCCTGCCCGTGATACGCGGCCGGTCGAGCGTTCCCTCAAACGCCGCGTCGATTCGCGCGGAGCCCTGGGTCTCCATGCCGGGCGCAAAACCGTCGATCAGACGCAGGTCCATGAACCCGTTCAGTTTCAGGTTTACGTTGCGCGGACCGGCAAAGGCCACCGAGCCCGCGATTTCTAAGTTGGTATCGGCGCCGTGCAGGGTTACCGGTTCGATTTCGAGCGATTCCCGCGAAGACCGGAAGTGGACATCGCCCACGTTTTCAAGACGCACGTTTTGATAGTTCAGAACCAGATGGGAGAAGCGGGCCTCGGCGGTAATCTGCTGCGGTTGTTTGAGGGAGCCGCTGACCGCGATGTCGCCGGCCACCTCGGCGTGACCGCTGAACTGCTTTACGTGCAAAGCCGACAGCAGGAACGGATCGAGATCGATATTCTTTATGGAGGCTTTTCCCTTGAGCGGAAAGGGGTCGGCGAGTCCCACAGTAATCGTCCCGGAGAGTTCGCCGGTACTCATGGCCGAACTCACCTCAAACGTGGCCGTCTGCCCGTCCGAGTTGAGTTCCCCGTCAAAGCTGCCGATAACGTCCGAACCCACACGCAAGTCCACGAGACGAACGGTTCCCTGGCCTTTTGGCGATTTCGCCGGGCCGGAAGCCTTTAAACGGAAGCTGACTTGCCCGCCCAGGGGAAATCGCGCCGACTGCAATTGCTGGAAATTCTCGATCGGCAAACCCGCGCCCACCAGATCTGCGGATATGGATTTATCGTGGAATTTGTAGGCCACGGAACCGGTGACAATTCCCGCCCCGCGGCCAGCCTCCGTGCCGGGGGCAAAGAACCGCAGCTCGGCGTTAGCGATGCGAAGTTCGTCAGGCTGGACGTTCAGCTGGCCGCGCAGCCGATTAAACGCCATGCCACTCGCGGTGGCATCGGACAGATCGAATAAACCCGTCACCGCAGGCTGTGAACGCGTGCCTCTTCCGTGAAACTGTCCGCTGAGCAGGCCCGCGACCGGATAGTTGAGCTCCAGCAGTTGCTGGACTTCGGATAGCGGGGTTTTGTCCAGACTAACGTCCGCGCTCCAGCTGCTTTCGGGCCGGAAGCTCCAATCGACCATCTCCAGCCTGACCGCCAGCACGGCCTCCATCTGGCCGCGGTGCGCGCGGGCGTTGGCCAACGTCAGCTCCACTGGCGAATAGGTCAGATCGCCTTCAAGAGTGTCGAGGGCGATGGTGTCGTATTGCAGACGTTCCCCGCGCAACCGGCCCTGGAATGTAGGGCCGCCAAGCGGGCCGCTGATCGTGCCCGTCCAGTGCAGCGCTCCCGATAGCGGGCGCACGGCGTCGGGAGAACCCGGTTTGAGCCCTTGAATTTTGTTGATGAAGTCGCGATTCGGCTCGAGGGCCGCGACGTCGAGTTTAACGTTGAGGTTCGAGTGCCGCGGCTCGAGGCGGCCCGAAATGCTGGCCGTCGTCGAGGGCGTGGCGAACTCCCCGGAGGCGATGGTCAGAATATTGGGGTCGGCGAGCCATTTAAATTGCCAGTCCGCGGTGATCGGTTGATGGCCGGCGATGGGAACGTCGGGGGCTTCCCAGTGAGCATTACCCGCGATGTCAAAATGCCGGAATGGGCCGATCCAGTTTTCAACCGTGTCGCCGGTAATGATTCCGTCCCAGTGCAATTCCTCGACTGGGAAGGCGATCTCTTCTGCAGCCACCAGAGCGGGCGCCAGGCGGACATTTTCGATGTGAGTGTCGGCGCGAAAGCGCGAATCGCTGAAGCGCATGGTCACGCGGCCAGCCACGCTGCCGCCGAACGCGCCGGCGTAAAAGTCCGTCACCACCAGGCCTTGATTGTCGATTCGATAGGTCCCGCGGCTGTTCAGCCCGGAAGTATGGAACTGCGTGTAGGGCAGGGAAATGCTTTGTCCGAGGTAATCGCCCTGGCCCCGGTATTTCCCACCGGCGAGAGAGCCCTCGCCGCGCACGTCCACAACTCCGGTCGGCACCAGCGGCTCCCGCAGCATTTCCCGCACGTCGAACAAATCGACCCATCCGCGATAGCGGAACGTCCAGCGCGGGTCCGCAAAACCGCTCATGACGCCCTCGAGATCGGCGTGCGAGCGGCCCGCGCGCACAATGCCCTGCTCGAGGGTCACGCCATCCCGCCAAAGCGTGAATTTTGCGGAAACATCCATCGGCAGAGGCAGGTAGTACAGCGCCGTGAAATGAATCGATTGCCAATTCAGATTGCCGAGGTACAGGGGGTGCTCGAGAGACCCGCCGCCGTCTAACAGCAACTCGAGATCACCGCCCTCGAGGGCCAAGGGAGTTTTCAGCTCGTTGTACAACAGCCAGCCGCTGTCGATCTTCAAATGCCGGATATGAAGATCGAAAAAAGTTTGCCGCAGCGGTCGCGTGCCGCCGAGCGGCCTCCGCGGCACGGGGACATTGCTCTTGCCGTCTTTGCCCACGCGCACGTGGAAACTCGGCTGGCGAAGAATCAGCTCGTCGAGCGAAATCTTGCGGCCCCAAAAAGAATCGATGCGCAGTCCAGCGCGCACTTCCTCGGCGGAGAAGAGCGGCTCCGTGCCGGCGGGCTCGTTGCCGTGGATGACCAGGCCCCGCAGCACGACTTGCCTTGAAAACCAGCCAATCGAGAGAGTGCGCAACTCGGTGCGGCCGCCCGTCGCCAGGTTGACTCGCCGAACGATCAAGCGGCGCAACAGCGGGTTGGCCAGACCGCTTCCAAAAAACACCACCAGCAGCGTGCAGACGAGAAAAACCTTTATGCCCAGGATCCAAGCCACGTGCCGCAGCCACCGCCATCGGCGCTTAAGCTCCGGCTGCATCACTGCGCGCCTGCATCCAAAAGGATTTCCACGTGGATCCGCCCGCGGCTTTCCTTCAGCCAGCGATCGGCTTCTTCGTTGATCCCTTGCTGGATAAGAAATTCCTGGATGTACTCGCGCGAAGCTTCGAAGGTGGGTGGCTCCTGGCCGCGGGCTTTGGCCCGGACCACCACCCCGTTCTGGTAATAGTCCTCCACGGCCTTGGAATCGATTTGCACCGCGGGACGGAAACGGGAGTCCAGATAGTTGCTCAAATACAACTGCGCGGCGGCCATGGCCTGTATGTCGCCGTCGCTCAAACCGCTTTGTTTCTTGCGCGCTTCGTATTCGGCTGGCGAAGCGAAGGATTTTTTGAGGCGTTCCACATTGCGCTGCACGTCGGCATCCGACGGCCGGGGAAACCGCGCACTCTCGGCCTCTGAACGGACCACCCATTGATCGATGAGCCGGTCGAGAATCTGCGCGTCGCTTTCCGATTTCCCGTCCACAAACTTCTGGTAGCGGCTCAAGGTGCGAACCTCACTGAGCAGAATTACGTCATCCTCGATGCGCGCCGCGATGCGGTCGAGCACTTCTTGTCCCGCGAGGCGGGTGGCAAGGCACGCCAGCAGCAGGCCGGCGAGCAGGAGTTTGCGGGGATTCTTTAGCATTAGAATGACGGGCCCAGATTAAAGAAAATCTGAAACTTGGGAAGCCGCGTTCCCTCGCACATTCCCGGGCAGGTGTTGGGGTCCGGCGAAATGCCCGGCGTCGGTATGGGAATTACAAAGAGTGGCCGATTAATCTGATAACCCAAATCGACGCGTATGGGCCCGACGGGCGTGGCGTAGCGCACGCCAAACCCCACGGTGTGCGAGAAATAGTTGAGTTCGTTGGTGCAGTTGTATTCACAGTGCGTGGCCGTGTCAAAGACCGGCGTTGGCGGGCGATAGCGAAAGGTTACGTGCGACAGCTGGCTGAAAACGTTCCCGCCGTCGTAAAAAATCGCTCCGCCGAACTGCGAGCCGATGAACGGCAGGTGCATGGGAAAGCGCACTTCCTGGTTCACGGCGATCAGCGCCTGCCCCCCGACCGGGTAACCCGTGCCGGAATCGCGAGGGCCCGCCTGGTTCAGGGCGAATCCGCGCAGAGAGGTTCCGCCGCCCGCGAAAAAACGTTCCGGCAGAGGAATCAGCTCCGGCAGCGGTGTGCCTTCTTGCGGCGGAAAAGTCAGGGAAACCGTGTTGGCGAAAGGCTCCAGGATTCCGATGCGAATGGAGCGGGCGAAACTCCAGTGCCCGGCGATGGGATGATACGTCGAGTTTTGCACGAAGAAACGCATGAAGCTGGCGCTCGAGCCGATCCCCGTGGACGCAATCGCCACGTCCGCGCTGTTAAACGTTCCCTTGGTGGCCTCCGCAGGATTGTCGCGCGTGTCGCGGATCCACGTGGCGCCGAATTCAGAAACCAGCGTGGGCTGCTCGAACAAGGGGATTTCTTCGGGCAGAACGTGAGAATTCAGGTTCGAGATTTCCACCTTGCGAAACACATAGCGGTACACCAGCGTGGTGTGGCTGGTGACCACGTCGGTAAGCTGCAGCGATCCCTCGTAACGATTCTGCGTGAAGGTGTTGATGTCCTGCGATTTCTCGGTGTACACGGTGGCCTGAAAATTCAGCTTCGGATCGCTGAAAAGATTGGGATGCGTGTAACCCAGCAGCACGCGGTCTTCGATGGTGCTGCCGCGAACCCTCAGCGACAGCGAGTCGCCACGACCGGTCAAATTATTGCGGGTAATCTCAAATATTCCGCGTGGCGCGGCTTGCACTTCGCCGGCGGTCGGATCGTTGGTGCTGGCCAAGCGCTGTACTTCAAAGCCGCCGCCATAGGCGATGGTGTACCGTTTGGCTTCTTCAACCAGCACCACAAGGTCCTTATCGGGATCGCTCCCGGTGGGATTCTGCGGGCCGATGGTAACGCGATTGAAGACTCCGAGGTTATACAGCCGCCGCTGCGATTCGACCACGTCGCCCTCGCGCAGCGGTTCGTGGGCCTTCACGCGCACCTCGCGGCGGATCACATTCTCGCGCGTGTGGACGTATCCGCTGAGCAGGACGTTGCGGACCCGCGTTTGCGGGCCTTCTTGGATGTGATAAACGAGCCGCACCGGCTCCGCCTGCTGCGCCGGAGACTCGCTCACCTTTCCTCTCCGCGCCTGGCCCTTGGAGTTCTCCGCGCTGTCCGCTGGGGGAGGAGCCGGCTGCGGGGCCGCGGAAACCCGGTCGGCGGTCGAGGTGAAAGTCGCTTCCGGGTAGCCTTCGTTAAAGTATCTGGCCAGGATGTTGTCCCGGTCCGAGGCAACGTTAGCGTCCGAATAGGGCTGTCCCGGAACAGAACCGACCACCGCCAGTAACTCCTCTTCCTTGAACGCGTGAATGCCATCGATGGTCAGCGAAGCCACGCTGGTCTGCGCGCCTTCGACCACATCGAAGCGCACCACGCGGGCGCCCGGCCGTCCCTTGTAGTTATCCTGTACCGTGGCTTTGACGCTGACGTCCAGAAAGCCGTTGGACAAATACAGGTTGCGCATCGACTGCACGTCGGAATCGAGCAACCTTTGACTGAAGCGCGAGCGGGTACCGAAGGAACGGGCGGAAATCTGCAGGCGGCTCTTGAGCAGATCTGTCGCAAAGTAATGATTTCCGGCGATCTCGACATTCACGAGTTTGTGGCGTTCTCCCTGGTCCACGTGATAGGTGATGATCTCTTCCGTGCCGTGCCAGCCGGCGGGGTTGCGGGCAGCCTCATGCGTCTCCGTCCGGTAGTCGACCTGGGCGTCAAAATATCCCTGGCGCTCCTGCCGCTCGCGCAGGTTGCGCTTGCCCTCTTCAAGCAGGTCGGTGTCCACCGCGCCTTCCTGATACACCGGTACCAATCTCTTCAGGTCGCCTTTCGAGATTTTCGCTCCGGTCACCACCACCCGTACGAGTGGTCCTTCTTGCACATCGAGATTCAACGGCACGCTGTTTTTCGCCGCATCATATTCGCCTCTGCGGACCACCGCTCGCGCGCTCAGATGCCCCGACTTGATCAGGTATTTGCGCACGCGTTCGGTTCCGCGTTGCAGGTGTGCCGAAGTTATTTCCTTCCCGATCTTGATTTTCGTGCGCGCCACGATCACGGCGTCGGGAAACTCCGTGCCATTGGTGACGTGAATCTCGCCCACCAACGCGCGCGGCCCGGGTTTCACGTGGACGACCACGTCCATCTGATGCGTGGCGGCGTGCGGCACGGACTCCGCTGTGACTTCGGCGCGATACAAACCTTCATCCTGCAGGGCCTCGCCAAGCCGCTGCAGGCCCTCTTTGACCGCGCTCGCGTGATAAATATCGCCCAGATTGAGTTGCATGGCCGCGGCGGCCGAAGCATCGCTCGGCGGCTCTTTAAGGCCCAGGATGGTCACACGATTGAAAAAAAGATTCTCTTGGGCCACGAAATCGAGGCGCACCCCGTTTAGAACCGGCGTCACCTCCGCTCGCAGGTCGGAATAATCTCCCGTGCGGTACAGCGCGCGCAGGCTCGCGCTCACGTTGGCGCGGTCGAGCGGCTTGCCGATTTCGACGGACACGCCGCTCGGGCAGTCCGACAGCACTCGCCCGTCCCCGGTAATGACCCGCATGGCAACCACCGGACCCGCGGGAAGCTGAGCCTCGGCGGCCGCCCGAGCCGGGGAAACCGGCGGGCCTGCCGCCTGGTTTTGCGCGTGCACCGCCGCCGCTGCGCCAAGGAGCGCCATCCCGGCACTGACTCGTAACCCGTTGTCCCAGAACCATTTCATGCGGCTCATTGTTCAGACGAAGCGTAGCATACGGGCGTTGCCTGCCTCACGTACATTGGAGCTATCATGAGGACGGGCGGGTGCGCGCCCGGGTGCTGAGGTCAACCCCGAATTGAGCGATTGGTTTCAGGAAAAATATTCGCGCCAGGTGCTCTTTGCGCCCATTGGCGCTGATGGGCAGCGCCGCCTGCTGGCCTCGAGCGCTGTAATTGTCGGCTGCGGCGCCATCGGAGCCGCCGCCGCGAATCTCCTGGTGCGCGCCGGCGTAGGCCGCATTCGCTTGATTGACCGCGATTTCGTCGAACCCTCCAACCTTCACCGGCAAATTTTGTTTGATGAGCAGGATGCCCGCGAGGCGCTCCCCAAAGCGGTGGCCGCCGAACGCAAGCTCCGGGCCATCAACAGCGGCGTTGAGATCGTCGGCATCGTCGCCGATGTCGCTCCCGGCAACGCCGAAGAACTTCTCCAGGGCTGCGATGTCATTCTTGACGGTACCGACAACTTCGAGTCCCGCCTGCTCCTTAACGACTTCGCGGTCGAACGCTCGGTTCCCTGGATTTACGCCGCCGCGGTGGCCAGTTATGGCGTCACCATGGTCATCCGGCCCGGCCTGACGCCCTGCCTGGCATGCCTGCTTGGAGAGCAGAGCGGCTCGGGGTTTGAAGAAACCTGCGACACCATCGGCGTCCTTGGCCCGATCGTCAACCTGATTGCTTCGCTCGAGGTGAGCGAAGCGCTCAAGTTGCTGAGTGGTCGAGCGGACGCGCTCACGAATCGTCTGCTGTCCGGCGATGTTTGGTCTGGGCACTTTCAATCCCTGCGCCCGCCGCGCGATCCAGACTGTCGCGCTTGCGTCCGTCGCCAGTTTTCCTATCTGACCGGCACAGCGCAGCCGCACATCACCATGTGTGGCCGGGACTCGGTGCAGATCCACGAACGCAGCCGCGTTCTCGATCTCGCCGCGCTGCGCAGCAGGCTCGAACCCGTGGTCGGCAGCGTCCGCCACAACGACTTCCTCTTGCGCTTTTCTATTCCACCCCACGAGATGACGGTTTTTGCCGACGGTCGCGCCATCCTGAAGGGCTCGCAAGACCCGGCGCTGGCCCGTTCCCTCTACGCTCGCTACATCGGCTCGTAGCTTCGCGCCCGGCCGAGGCCCCGCGCTGCGCGGCGGCGCCATGATTTCCGCAAGGAGAATCGCTGCCTTACCGGGGGTGCGAGACGCGCCCAAAAGAACTGCGCATATTCGCGCGATCAAGGTTTTCGCGCAGGTTCATCAGCGTGAGGAAGGTGCTTAAGATGCGGGCTTTGAGGTCATCGGTCAGGACGAGGCCACTGGTGGCCACGCGCGCGAGCGCTTCGCCGTTGGCGGTAATAAACGCCATGATCTCGCGCTGCCTCTCGTGCGGGGCGTTGCCCAGCGCTGTTTCCCGCCGCATCGCTGCGCAACTGGCTTCGAGCGACAAGGTGAAATGCAGCAGGCACAACCGATGCTCGGAGATGGCCGCGGGGGCTTCGTTCTTGCAACCCGTAATTTGGCAGGGAGTGGGCATGAGTCTGCAACAGATAGTTAACATTCCTTGGCCGGAAAATCCAGTGACCTGGCAAAAGGTGCTGCGAAAACCGCATGGGGCGGGTGACTTTATAGTGCACCCGGCGGGCATTGTCGATCCGAGCGCTTCCGGGAGGAAAACTCGCCCGCCAGGAAATTTTATTGACAGGGGTGTTCCTATGAATGTATAAAAATACAGGAGCGTGTATAATCGTTTTATGGGTGCCACCAAGACATTCCGCCACGGTCAAATCCTCCGCCTGGTCAGCGACGCGCGCATAGCCAGCCAGGAAGAGTTGCGCCGCAAGCTGGCTGCCGAGAAACTTCGCGTGACGCAGGCCACCTTGTCCCGCGACCTTCAGGAGCTGCGTCTGGTGAAAACCCAGGGCGGCTACCGTTCGACGGCGGTTTTGCCTCAGGACGTGGCCCCCACGGCGCAGCTGACCCACGCCCTGGCGGAATTTTTGCGCGACATCCGGCCCGCGGTGAACATGCTGGTGCTGAAGACTCCTCCGAGTGGCGCGCAACCGCTGGCTGCCGCGGTCGACGCCGCAAAATTTCCCGAGGTTGCCGGCACCATCGCGGGCGACGACACGGTATTGATCATTACTCCCAGCAAGAAATCGCGCGAAGCCCTGCAGAAAAAGATCGAAGCGCTGATCAAATGAGAGATCCCGCCCAAGTCGCCGTCCTTGGTGTCACTGGCTACAGCGGTCAGGAGCTCGCCGAGCTCTTGCTGCGCCATCCCGCTGCCAAGTCGGTGACCTTCTACGTCCGCGATCCCAAGGGGGCCAGGTGCCTCTCGGAACTTTTCCCGAGATTCCGCGGCTGGGGCAACGCTCCTGTGCGCGCTCTGCCGCAGGCCCCTGGATTTCCCCATTTCCCCTCGCTCGAAGGCTTGCTGGGGAGTTCCGCCGGTACGGCTTTTCTGGCCACGCCGCACGAAGCGTCGGCTACTCTGGCCATGGGCTTAGCCGGCGCCGGCTTTGCGGTCATCGATTTGAGCGCGGCCTACCGCTTCAAAAACGCGGAAACCTACAGTGCCTGGTACCAGTTGCCCACGCTGCACCAGCCTTTGCTCGAAAAGGCGGTCTACGGCCTGCCAGAACTGTATCCCAGCGAAAAATCGCAAAATCCGCTTGCCCGGGCGCAGCTGGTCGCCAATCCTGGCTGCTATGCCACCAGCGTCATTCTGGCGCTCTACCCTCTCACGCAAGCCGACTGGCTGGCCCCGGGCAGCGCGGTGCTTGCCGATTGCAAATCCGGCGCCAGCGGCGCAGGCAAGGAACCGCGCAAAGACCTGCATTTTGTCGAAGTCGATGAAAATTTCAAGGCCTACAACCTTTTCTCGCACCGCCATACCCCGGAAATCCTGGAGCACACCGGCTTGCTCGCCGAGCAGTTGACCTTCAGCACCCACCTGCTGCCCATCGCGCGCGGCATCTTATCCACAGTTTACGTTGCGCTCAGCGAAAAGCGCACTCTTGAAGAAGTCGAGGCCCTATTTCGCCAATGCTACGCAGGCCGCCCGATGGTTCGCATCTCGGCGAGCGGTGCGCTGCCCGAACTGCAGCATGTCACGCGCACAAATTTCTGCGACCTCGGATTTGCGCTGGATAAGAGCGGGCGCCGCCTGATTATCGTTTCCTGCCTCGACAATCTCGGAAAAGGCGCGGCCGGGCAAGCCATTCAGAACTGGAATTTGATGCAGGGCCTAGAGGAGCACACCGGACTACAATGAGAACGATCATAAAATTTGCAGGCGCTTTGCTCGAAGATGAAGCCGTGGTTCGCGACCTCGCGCGCCAGGTGGTGGCTCTGGCCCAGGAAGGCCATGAAATCCTCGTCATCCACGGTGGCGGCCGGCTCTTCACCGCCACGCTCAAACGTATGGGCATTGAAAGCAGATTTACCAGCGGCCTGCGCGTCACCGACAGCGAAACCCGCGATGTGGCGGTAATGGTTTTTGCCGGCTTGCTCAACAAGCGTCTGGCTGCGGCCATCACCGCCGAAGGCCAGCCCGCGGTGGGCATTTCCGCAGCGGATGCCGCCTGCTTCACGGCCGAACCCATGGTGCACAATGAAGTGGCCGGCAGTCTCGGCTACGTCGGCTATCTGACCGGTCTGAACAGCGAATTCATCGAGTCCCTCTGGCGGGAAAATCTGCTGCCCGTGGCTCCCTGTCTCGGCCTCGGCCCGGACAACCAGCTCTACAACATCAACGCCGATCACATGGCTGCGGCTTGCGCCGAATACCTCGCGGCCGATCAGCTCCTCTATCTGACCGATGTTCCCGGCGTGCTCGATGGCGAAAGAGTTCTCTCCACCATCACCTGCGAGGAAGTCGAACGGCTGGTGCAGTGCCACGTGGTATCGGGCGGCATGGTGCTCAAGCTCGAAGCCGCCAAACGCGCCATCGAAGGCCACGTGCGCGACGTACGCATTGTCGGCGGCACGGCCACCGACGCTCTGCTGCTCGCGGCCCGCGCCGGCGATTCTGCCCGCAGCGCCCTGCCCGCCATTCCCGGCACCCGCGTTCTCCGCGAACCTCTGGCCACGGCGCAAGCGGCGCTTTCGGCGGCATAATGCGCAAAGCAGGAAAATCTCGCGCAGTTCCCCTGGCGGCTTCCGGCAAAGGTTCCGCCCGTAAACCGCCCGTGCTGCGCGACCAGCGGCTGCTCGATGCCGAGAAATATCTGTTGCCCACCTACAAACGGCAACCCATCGTTTTCACCCACGGCCGCGGGGCCTACGTTTACGACTCGGGCGGCCGGCGCTATCTCGATTTCCTCGGGGGCATTGCCGTAAACGCCCTTGGTCACGCGCATCCCCGCATAAGCAAGGTCATCCGTCGCGAAGCTGGGCGTGCCATCCACCTTTCCAATCTCTTTCACAACGCCTACCAGGGCCCGCTGGCCCGCAAGCTCGCGGAATGGTCCGGGCTCGACCGCGTATTCTTTGCCAACAGCGGTACGGAAGCGGTCGATGGCGCTTTAAAGCTCGCGCGTCTCTTTGCCCGCAGCGCGGACCAGCCGCCATCGGTTGCCGCGCCGAGGCACCGCATCCTGGCCATGGAGAATTCCTTCCACGGCCGCACCTTCGGCGCCCTGAGTGTTACCGCTACGGAAAAATATCGCTTGCCCTTTGCCCCCGTCCTTCCCGGCGTCGAGTTTGTAAAATTCAACGACCTCGCCGACCTTGAATCCAAGTTTGACGACACCGTCTGCGCCGTAATTCTCGAAACCATCCAGGGCGAAGGCGGCATCCATCCCGTTACCCAGGCCTTCTGGACCCGCGCTCGCGCCCTGGCCACGCAACATGGCGCTCTGCTCATTGCCGACGAAATCCAGTGCGGCCTCGGACGCACCGGCCGCTATTTCGCTTACCAGAAATTCTCCTCGAAGCCGGACATCGCGCTGGTGGCCAAACCTCTGGCCGCCGGTCTTCCCCTCGGGGCCATCCTGACCAGTGAAGCCGTTGCCGCGCGTGTATCTCCCGGCGTGCACGGCACCACCTTTGGCGGGGGCCCGCTCATCTGCGCCACGGCTCTTGAATTCCTCAAGACCGTCGAGGACGCGAAACTCCTCGGCAAGATTCGCGATCGCGGCGCGGAACTTCGCCGCGGACTCGAGGCTCTCGCCGCTAAATTCAAATTCATCCGCGAAATTCGCGGCGAGGGCCTCATCGTTGGCGTTGAACTGTCCATCGAAGGCGGGCCGCTGGTCGCCGCCGCGCTCGAGCGCGGGCTGCTCATCAACTGCACCCACGATTTCACCATTCGCCTCCTGCCGCCTTTCATCGTCTCGCGTGGCCAGGTCCGCGATTTTCTGCAAATTTTTGAAACCATCCTGGCCGAAGCGGCGAAGCTGTCCTCCTTCTCGGAGCTCGCCGGCAGCGCGCCAAGCTCACAACACGCCCACGCGGCGGCAAGGTAAAAAAAACCAACTATGACTACCACCACGCTCGCATCACCCATACTGTTGTCCAATGACCTGCTCACCGGGGCCGAATGGAGCCCGGCGCATACCCGCGATCTTCTGCGCCTCACCGCCGATATCAAGGCCAATCCCGCGGGTTACGCCGCCACCCTGCGCGGCAAATTCATCGCCTTAATCTTTGAGAAGCCGTCGCTGCGCACCCGCGTCACCTTCGAGGTGGGCATCCAGTCCATGGGCGGCTCGGTGGTCTTTCTTGACCACACCCAGGCCCGCCTTGGGGAACGCGAATCCATCGCCGACGTCGCCCGCAACCTCGAACGCTGGGTGCACGGCATCGTAGCTCGCGTCTATGAACAGCGCGTGCTCGATCAGATGGCCGCGAGCGCCAAGATTCCTGTGATCAACGCCCTTTCCGACAAGTTTCACCCCTGCCAGGCGCTGGCCGATTTCTTCACCTTGGAAGAAAAAGTCGGCAACCTTCGCGGCCTCAAGCTGGCCTACATCGGCGATGGCAACAACGTCTGCCACTCGCTCATTTTCCTGGCCGCCCGTCTGGGGGTCCATCTGCGCATCGCCACGCCAGCGAAGTACACGCCGGACGAAGACGTTCTGCAGGACTCCAAGCGCGTGGCCAAGGAAACGCGCGCTAAAATCGAATTGTTCACCGACCCGCGCGAAGCGGTAGCGGGCGTCGACGCCGTTTACACCGACTCTTGGACCAGCATGGGTTTTGAAGCGGAGCAAAACGTGCGCAATTCCGTCTTCGCGCCCTACCAGGTGAACGCCTCGCTGATGGCTCTGGCCGCGCCAGGCGCATTTTTCATGCACTGTCTTCCGGCGCACCGCGGCTGCGAGGTTACTTCCGATGTCCTCGACGGCGCGCAGTCCGTGGTCCTCGACCAGTCCGAAAACCGCATGTACGTGCAGAAAGCAATTTTGCAAACGCTGTTTTCCTAGACCACGACGCGGGGGACAACCTGCGAGCTGCGCGCGATGCTGCGCCCCCTCTCTGGGGCCCGCTCGTTTTCGTCAAGCCCGGCGTTTAGGGGAGCAGGTAAATCCCGGGCCCAAAAATTTCAGCAGCAAATGGAAAGGGAAACTCAGTGACCAGACCCGCACCGGCAAAACCCAAGAAGGTAGTCCTGGCCTACTCCGGGGGTCTTGATACCTCCATCATCATCCCTTGGCTCAAAGAAAATTACGGCTGCGAAGTCATCGCCATGATCGGCGATGTCGGCCAGCAGGAAGACCTTGAAGCCGCAAAAAGCAAAGCCCTGGCCACCGGCGCCAGCTCCGCCACCATCGAAGACCTCCGCGAGGAATTCGTCCGCGATTACATCTGGCCCACACTGCGCGCCGGCGCCATCTACGAACACACCTATCTGCTCGGCACCTCCATGGCGCGCCCCGTGATCGCCAAGCGCCAGGCCGAAATCGCCCTCGAACTCGGCGCCGACGGTCTCTCGCACGGCTGCACCGGCAAAGGCAACGACCAGGTTCGCTTCGAACTGGCTTTCAAGGCCATCGCGCCCAACGTGCAGATTATCGCCCCCTGGCGCGAGTGGGACATCGACTCCCGCGAAGACGCCATCGCCTACGCGCAAAAACACAATGTCCCCGTCGAGCAGTCGAAGAAAAATATCTACAGCCGCGACCGCAACATCTGGCATCTCAGCCACGAAGGCGGCGAACTGGAAGATCCCGCCAATGCTCCAAACGAAGCCATGTGGCAATGGGTGGCCTCCGCCGAGAACGCCCCGGATAAAGCCGAAGAAGTTGAAATCGGTTTTGCAGCCGGAACTCCCGTCTCGGTCAACGGCGCGAAACTCGGCCCTGTCGAGCTCCTCAACAAGCTCAACGACCTGGCCGCCCGACACGGCGTGGGCCGCACCGACCTGGTGGAAAATCGCCTGGTTGGCATGAAATCGCGCGGCGCCTACGAAACTCCCGGTGGCACGCTGCTGGTTAAAGCTCATCAGGAGCTCGAGCGCCTCACCGTCGACCGCGAGACCGCGCATTTCCAGCAGGCGCTCTCGGGTCGTTACGCCGAACTGGTCTACAACGGGGTGTGGTTTTCCGCGCTGCGCGAATCGCTCGATGGCTTCTTTAAAGTAGCCCAGCAATTCGTCACCGGCTCGGTCGGCCTCAAGCTCTGGAAGGGCACGCTCAACGTCACCAGCCGCCAATCGCCCTTTTCCCTGTATCGCGCCGACCTGGCCAGCTTCACCATGGGCCGCTACAATCCCAAAGACGCCGAAGGCTTCATCAATCTTTTCGCTTTGCCGGTAACCGTTCGCCCCAAGGCCAAAGCCGAAGGCAGCAAGCAGTAGGATTTGCCCGGGTGCCGCGGCGCGCCGCGGTTCGCCAAGCAACTTTACTTTTGGCCATCGCTTTTTAGGAACATGCCCACGACCGAACGCAAAGACGACCGTCTCTGGGGAGGGCGCTTTGAGAGCGCGCCCAACGCGCACTTTGACGCCTTCCAGCGTTCCTTTGCGTTCGATCAGCGTCTCCTGCCTTATGAAATCGCCGTGGACCGCGCCTGGGCCCGGGCCCTGGAGCCCATCGGCATTTTCACCGCCTACGAAGTCCAGCTGACACTCTCGGCCCTCGACAACATCGCCAAACGTGCGCAAACCGACGCCGCCTGGCTCGCAGCTTTCGGCGCCGACGCCGAAGATGTCCACCATTTCGTAGAAAAAGCCCTCGTCGAGGAACTCGGTCCGCTGGGCTGGAAACTGCACACCGGACGCAGCCGCAACGAACTTGTGGCCACCGATTTCCGCCTCTTTGTTCGCGAAGCCGCCAGGCAAACCCGGCAGGCCGTCGCCCGTGTTGCAGAAGCGCTTCTAGACCAAGCGCAAACGCATCTCGGCGTGCCCATGGCCGGCATGACCCACATGCAACACGCACAGCCGATCCTGCTTTCACATTTTCTTCTAGCCCAAGCCGAATCCCTCATGCGTGACATCCCGCGTTTAGAAAGCGCGAGCCAGAGCGCCGACGCTTGTCCCATGGGCTCGGGCGCGCTCGCCGGCAACAGTTTCCATATCGATCGCGAAGCCATCGCCCGCGATCTCGGTTTTTCGAAAGTCACGGCCAACAGCCTCGATGCCGTCAGCGACCGCGACTTCGCGCTCGATTATCTGTTCGCGCTTTCCGGCATTGCCACGCACCTCTCGCGCATGGCCGAAGATTACATCCTCTTTGCTTCCCAGGAATTCTCTTACGTGCGGCTTTCCGACGAATACTCGACGGGAAGCAGCCTGATGCCGCAAAAGAAGAACCCCGATTCCTGGGAGTTGATCCGCGGAAAAAGCGGCCGCATCACCGGAGCTCTCGTGGCGCTGCTGAGCACGCTGAAGGGTTTGCCGACCAGCTACCAGCGCGACCTGCAGGAAGACAAAGAATCGCTGTTTGCGGCGCACGACCAAATCAACGCCATGCTGGCCGTGGCCCGCGGCGCGATTTCGACCGCCAGCTTCGACATCGAACGCCTGAGGCAAGTGGCCGCAGATCCCGCGTTGCTGGCCACCGAAGCCGCCGACTATCTGGTCCGCAAAGGCGTTCCCTTCCGCCAGGCCCACGACATTGTGGGGAAAGTTCTGCGGGCCGCGGAACAGTCCGGCAAACCCTGGACCGAACTCCCGCTAGAAACCTTGCAGGAGCTCTCGCCAAGTTTTGCCTCAGACTTCGCGGGTGGCCTGAACGTTGCGTCCGCGCTGGCGGGAAAAAAAGTTTCTGGCGGCACCGCGCCAGATTCCGTGCGCGCCGCCATCACCGATCTAGAAGGGCGGCTGCGCAAACTCGGCGCCCCAGCGGCGCCCGGCATTCCGGAAGGCCATCCTTGAACCACGCCCTCTCAGAATCGTCCCTGCCGCGCGGCTTCGCTTTTGCCGCGACCGCCTGCGGCCTGAAGAAAACCGGAGCCCTTGATCTCGCAATTCTGTCCAGCGAAGTTGCTGCCTCCGCCGCGGCGGTGTTTACGCAAAATCTGGTCGTGGCGGCTCCCGTCTTGATCTCGCGCCAGCATCTGAAAACTTCCAGAGGCCGCATGCGCGCAGTGGTGGTCAACGCGGGCAACGCCAATTGCGCCACGGGAGCCGCGGGCCACGCTGCCGCATGGCGTACCGTAAGCGAAGCTGCAAAACACTTGCGCTGCGAGCCCGAGGAGCTTTTCCTGTGCTCGACCGGGGTCATCGGCGTGCCCCTGCCGCTCGACAAGGTATTGCGCGGCCTGCCCATTGTGGCGCGTCACCAGCGGCCCTCGGCCCGCTCCTTCGCCGAGCTCTCGCTGGCCATCTGCACCACCGACACGCGGCCTAAAACCGCCTCGGCTTTCTTCAAAATGGCCGGCAAACGCGTCCATCTTGTGGGCTGCGCCAAAGGCGCCGGCATGATTCATCCGAACATGGCCACGATGCTGGCTTTCGTGGCCACGGACGCCGCCATCGCCCCGAGGCTTCTGCAGAAGACGCTGGAGGAGGTGGTGGCTCGCACTTTCAATGCCATCAGCGTCGATGGCGACACTTCGACCAACGATACCCTGCTGGTCCTGGCCAACGGCAAGGCCGGAGCTCCGTCCATTAAAAAAGGCACTTCCGCGCACCGCGCGTTCCTGGCCGCCCTTGAAGATGTCTGTGGCTCGCTCGCCCTGCAAATCGTGGGCGATGGCGAGGGCGCGCAGCGCGTTATCGAGATCGAAGTCCGGGGCGCCAAGTCCGACGCTTCGGCAAAACGCATCGCCGCTACCATCGCTACTTCTCCGCTGGTAAAAACGGCCTTCGCTGGCGCGGATCCGAACTGGGGGCGCATCTTGGCCGCCGCCGGCCGCTCGGGCGAAAAGTTCGATCCCGGCAAACTCGACATCAAGATGGCCGGCATCCCCGTCCTGCGCCGCGGGCAGCCGCTCAATTTCAACGAGCGCGCGGCCAGCAATCGCCTGCTCGCCAAGCACGTTTCCGTCGTCGTCGATCTGCACGCTGGCGACGGCGCCACCCGCTACTGGACCTGCGATCTCACCGCCGAATACGTGCGCATCAACGCGAGCTACCGCACCTGATCTTTTTGGGTATCCGGGAACCTCCTTCCCGGGTGCTTGCGAAACAATAGAAGCGAAGGCTAAGGGCGTGCGTCTCCCGGGCAACGGTCACCTGCATATCGCCGCCCCCGGGTGAGTTCCCTCCCCGCGCCTCGCGGGTAGCTCAAGTTTCTCCGCCGGCGCGTACAGGATGGATTTCGTCCGGCGTCGCGCAACTGCTCTTTCATCTCCTGCTAAGTACCTTCGCCCGCATCCTGTTTCCGGTTGCAAATGCTGTGGATTTTCGAGACCATGCCTCTGACCGCTGAAGTTTCGGTCACGCGCCCGCAGCTCCTTTTTCGCCTGCTTTGCGCTCGACACTGCCGCTTCAGCGCGCTCCGCGACTCGAACCTGGGTTTCGGGCAGAAGGAGTGCGCAGGTGAAGAAGCTCTACATCGGGAACCTCCCCTTTTCCGCGACAGAAGATCAGCTCAACGAATGGTTTGCGCAGATCGGCGTAACTCCCTCAGCTGTCACGCTCATCCGCGACCGCTTCACGGGACAATCGCGCGGGTTCGCCTTCGTCGAAGTATCCGCCGACGAAGAGGCCGAGAAAGCCATCACCGGGCTCAACGGGCAGAATTTTGGCGGCCGCAACCTGGTCGTGAATGAAGCCAAGCCCCAGGCCGAACGCGGTGGCGGCGGCCGTGGTGGCGGCGGAGGCGGCTACGGCGGCGGAGGTGGTGGTGGACGCGGCAGCGGCGGCGGCCGTGGCGGCTATGGCGGAGGCGGCGGTGGACGCGGCGGTGATCGTGGCGGGAGCGACCGCGGCGATCGCGGCAACCGCTGGTAGGAGCGCGAAGCCCGGATTAAAAAAACGCGGCGCAATTCCTGCGCCCGGGTAAGCCGGGGCGTCCGCCTTGCCGGCCTGCGCCCGCGAGGCTCCGCGAGCGGCCAATTCGACGGGCCCGGATTTTCCCGCAGCCAACCTTCTCCCCTTGCCGCGCAACAAATCCCCTCGTAACGGGTTTGAAACACCAGTTGAGGAAAATCCTTTGGCGCGCGGGATTCTGCAGTATCTTCTCGGCTACGCGATGGCCGATCGAGAGTCTGCTGGTTCCCGGGCTCCCGTGATTCGGCCCTGGCGCTAACGGAAACACCCGATGGCTCGAGGCGCCGATTGGAGTGAACCTTCCGTCTCGGCCCGGCATCCAACGCAGCGAGGAATACGTAGTTCAGCTTAGATGACCACCTGGCACAAACGCGATTGGCAGCAATTTTACGAACTGGCGCGCCGCCCGTGGCAGCGCCACCGTCCGCCACGCCCGCTGTACTCGAGCGGCCTCAATCGCGTTCTGCCCGCAGCGGGCTTCAGCCTTTCCGAACTCGACGACGCCAACATCGATCTCGACCAGGCTGAACTTCTCGGCCTCCCGGTGGACGCCGGACGTCTCGGCACTTACGGCCCCAACGTCACGGTCCTGCGCGATTTCGTGCGCTCCTCCCGCCAGCCGGTGTAAATCCTCGTCCTCAGGTAATCCCCAAGGATTTTGCGAACTGTTCGTGCGCGCCGTCTTGCCCCTGCCGGTCACCTCTTGACATCCCACAGGAGGCGTGGCACATTCCTCTAATCAACCCACAGGAGCCCGTATGGCCGAGGCCAAAGCTGACATTCTGCAGGGCACGCTGGACCTTATGGTCCTCAAGACCCTCGATTCCATGGGCAGCATGCACGGCTATGGTCTCGCTCGCCGCATTGAACAGATCAGCGCCGAAGCCCTGGCCGTCAATCAAGGCACCATCTATCTCTGCCTGATCCGCCTGGTGCAGAAAAAATGGATTTCCGCGGCGTGGGGCGTTTCAGAAAACAACCGCAAAGCCAAGTTCTATTCGATCACCGAGTCCGGCCGCAAACAGCTGGCGGCCGAGACGCGAAACTGGGAACGCATTTCCGGGGTCATCGGACGAGTGCTCGAACTCGCTCCCCGGAGGTGATCCATGTGGACGCGCCTAGAACACGCCGTCGCCAGGTTCCGCGCCCTTTTCACCGGCGTCGATCTGGACCACGACCTCGACGAAGAGCTGGACTCGCACGTGGCCATGCTCACGGAGGAAAACATGCGGCGAGGTATGAGCGAGCGAGAAGCGCTGCGCAGCGCCCGCCTGCAGGTGGGTTCGCGCGCATCCACCAAGCAATTGCATCGTGAAGTGCGCGGCCTGCCCTGGCTTGAAACTCTGGCGCAGGATTTGCGGTACACCGTCCGCACCCTGCGCCGCGACGCGTCCTTGGCCGTTTTTGCAATTCTCGTCGTCGGCCTCGGCATCGGCGCGAGCACAACGATCTTCAGCGTGGTCAACGCGCTCCTGCTGCGGCCCTTGCCATTCCGGGATCCTGCGCAACTCGTGTGGGTCAAAAACCATCCGGACGTGGACGCCAACGATCTCTCCGGCCAAACCACGCAAGTCGGTCACCTGCTGGACTTGCGGGAACGCAGTAAATCCTTCTCTGAAGTCGGGGCGTACATGGCGTTTTACGGTATCGGCGACAATAAGCTTCTCGGCGAAGGGGAAGTCGAGCGCCTCACGAACGTCCCCGTCTCGCAGAATTTCTTTTCCATGCTCGGCGTACGCCCCATGCTGGGGCGGCAGTTTACTGCCGAAGAAGCCAGCGGGCACGGGCCGAGCGTGGTGATGCTTGGCCACAACCTGTGGCAGCGGCGCTTCGCCGGGGATCCCCACATCGTGGGGCGCAGCATCAATCTCGACGGCAAGCCGAGCACCATCGTGGGCGTTCTGCCGGCATCCTTCGACTTCGGAAATATTTTTGTTCCTGGTACGAAGGTCGATCTCTATTCGCCATTTCCGCTCACCGCCGAGACCAACAAATGGGGCAACACCATGGCGGTGATCGCGCGTCTCGGTCCCGGCGTCCCGCTGGCTACCGCGCAGGCGGAATCTACCATTCTCGCCAGGCAGATGACCCGCGAGCATCCCGAGCGCAATGACTTCGCTCCCGCGCTGGCCCCGCTTTCTGAGCACATCAGCGGCCGGGTGCGCCCGGCGCTGATTCTTCTGGTGTGCGCGGTTGGCGTGGTGATGCTGATTGTCTGCGCCAACTTATCCAATCTGCTGCTCGCGCGCGGAGCCTCGCGGCAAAAGGAAATCGCCATCCGTTCCGCGCTGGGCGCCACCAAGACCCGTCTTGTGCGCCAGATGCTCACAGAAAGCGTGGTGCTCGCCTGCTGTGGCGCGGCGCTCGGGCTCGTTCTCGCGGTGCTGGGCACCCGGGCGCTTTCTCACCTGAGCGGCGTCACGATTCCCTTGCTCGAAAACGTTCACGTGGATGCCAAGGCGCTGGTCTTTACCCTACTCATCGCCGTCGCAACCGGCGTGCTCTTTGGCCTGGTTCCCGCACTGCACGTTTCCGACAAGCGCCTGCAAGGCTCGCTGAAGGACGCCAGTCGCGGTTCGAGCCAGGGGCGCGGTCACGCCTGGGTCCGCAACGCCCTGGTGGTCTCGGAAATCGCACTGGCCTGCGTGCTGGTGGTTGGCGCGGGTTTGCTGGTGCGCAGCTTCCTGCGGGTCATGGATGTGGATCTCGGCTTCCGCCCGGAGCGCGCCGTCGCCTTGCGTATCGACCCGGACAGCTCCTACGACACGCAGGAAAAACGAAACTCGTATTTCAATGAAGCCCTGCGCCGGGCCATGGAAATTCCCGGCGTCGAGGCGGCCGGCCTTTCCGACGCCCTGCCCCTTGGCCGCAACCGCACCTGGGGCATCGGCGCCAAGGGCCAGGTCTACGCCCCGAACGATTTCCCGGAAGCGTTTGTGCGCATCGTGAGTGACGGCTACTTCGCGGCCATGGGCATTCCCTTGCGCCGGGGCCGCGACTTCACACCCGGGGACGCCCTCAAAAGTCAAAAAGTGATCATCGTCAATGAAACCATGGCGCGCGCTCTCTGGCCCGGCCAAGACCCGCTCGGGCAGCTGACGGACGGCGACCAGTTAGTGATCGGCATTGTTGGCGACGTGCGCCATCTCGCCCTTGAACAGGGCGCCGGCTCGGAAATGTACCTGCCGATTCGCCAAGGCAACGATTACAGCTCCGTGGATCTCGTGGTGCGCAGTTCGCTCAGCACGGCGGAACTCGCTCGGCGTCTGCGCGAGGCCTTGCTGCCCATCGCTCCGGATCTGCCCAATTCGAGTTTGCGCCCGCTAGAAAGTTTGGTGGACAAAGCCCTTTCCCCGCGCCGCCTGGTGGTCGTGCTGCTCGCGGGATTCGCGGTGTTTGCGCTGGTTCTCGCCTCGCTCGGAATTTACGCGGTAATTTCCTACTCCGTAAGCCAGCGCACGCAGGAGATCGGTATTCGCATGGCGCTCGGCGCTTCGGCTGGCGCGGTCGAAACCGGCATCCTGCTAGAAACGTTGCGTCTCGGAGGACTCGGAATGGCCATTGGAATTCTGGCCTCCTGGTTATTTGCCGCTGCCTTGCGGAGCTTGCTGTTTGGGGTGAGCGCGGCCGATCCAGGCACCTTCCTCGCCATGCTGGTGATCCTCACGATGGTCGCGGCCATGGGCGGGTATTTCCCGGCGCGCCGCGCTTCGCGCATCGACCCGTTCGCCGCGCTGCGCGCCGACTAAGTTCTTCCCTGGCCCGTCCGGTCAGGGCCGTAACATTATTCATGCTGCGCCGAATCTCTCCGCGGCGCGAGCCCTGGCCTTGGCAGCTTCTTCTTCGCGGTTCCTCCGGGGCGCGGTCGTTTGAAGCGCGCAGAGCAGACGATTCGCGACGCCCGAGATTTCCTCGACGGCCTCGAGAAACGCCGCTTCATTCGCTTTCGACGGCTTGTTGAATCCGGTGATTTTTCGCACGAACTGCAACGCAGCCGCGCGGGTTTCCTCGGGCGTAACAGGCGGAGCGAAGTTAAAAAGCGTTTTGATATTCCGGCACATTCACGAAGACCTCAAAATTCGCACGAAGTCTGGCCGAGCGCGCGGCGCTAATCGGCGCGCAAGGCTCGCACGGTGTCCACGCGCGAGGCCCGCGCCGCCGGGACCGCCGAGGCCACCACCGCGGCCACTAGGATGACCACCGCGGACGCGGCGAGGGGCAACATCCCCGGCGCCTTCAGCTCTTGAACGGAGCTGCCAATGACTCGCAGCAAAACAAAGCCCAGCAGGACGCCCGCCGCCACGCCGATCACCGCGATCACCAGGCCTTCCATGAGCACGCCGCCGAGAATTTTCTCCGGCTGGGCTCCGAGAGCGATGCGGATTCCAAACTCGCGCGTGCGTGCGCTGACCGAAAAAGCCAGCACGCCGGCCACTCCGACCAGCGCAATCAGGAGCGCGACCACCGCGAATCCGCCAAACACCAGGGTATTTAGGCGGTCCGGAGCAAGCACCTCCGCGCGCACGTCTTCGAGCGTCGCCGCGCGTTCAACGGGCTGGTCCGCGGACATGTCGCGGATAATGCGGGTAATCGGCGTCACCAGCGCGTAGAGGTTGCCGCGCGCGTGCACGAACAGGCGGCCTCCCCAGGTCTGCTGCTGAAACGGGTGATACACGGTCAAGACCGGACCCGGCTCGACGTGCTCGTCGTCAACATCCGCGGCCACGCCCACGATGCGCCGGGGCGCGGCGCTGACGTCGATGAACTTCATCACCGGATCGGTCCACAGCATGTGCCGGTTGACGGCATCCTGATTGGGAAACATGCGTTGTGCCAGACTCTCGCTTACGATCACGACGGGCTCGCTATCCTGGCGATCCGCATCGTTGAAATCGCGCCCGGCGATGAGCGGTACGCCGAGGGCCGCGAAATAACTGGGGGAGATGGCCCGCAACTGCGCGCGAGGATCGGATTCGCCCGGTCCGCGCACGTGGCCGTCGGCCGAGAATTCAAACCCCGGGCCGAAACTTGCGGAATCGCGCCAGGGGACGACGGTGCCAATGGCCACGCTGTCGACGCCGGGAAGCTCCTTGATGCGCCGCATGGTTTCCTGATAAAAACCCACGATCTGGTCGTGCGTCCGCCCGTACTCGATCACCGGCACGTTAATGGCCAGGACATGCTGCGTGTCGAGGCCGGTCTGCGCCGCTTCGAGCGCGACGAGGGTTTTAAGCAGCGCGCCGGCGCCCGCCAGCAGAATGAAGGACGCGGCGATCTGCGTCACGGTGAACGCGCGCAAGCGCCTGCTCGTGCCGCCCGCGATGCGCAAGCTGCCGTTCGAGAGCGATAATCCCTTGGAGGTGTCCGCCGAGGGCAAACGCGGAATATACGCGAGCAGCACCGCGGCAAAAACCGCGAGGGCTGTGCCGACCCACAGGAGGCTTGAATCCACCTTGAGATCCAGCGCTCGAACCGAGAAGCGCGCCGCGTAGCGGGCCAGGACGGCAACGATCGGCCAGGCGCTCAGCACGCCCAAGGCAGCTCCCGCGCCGCAGAGCAGCAGGCTTTCAGCCAGCAGCGTCCGGCGTAAGGCACCGCTCGTCGCGCCAAGCGCCGCGCGAATCGCCAGCTCGCCCTCCCGCCGAACGGTGCGCGAGAGCACCAGGTTGGCGACGTTGGAACACGCGATGATGAACACCAGGCCGGAGGCCGCGAGCAGCACGAGCAGGACGGTGCGCGCGCGCGAGGTGACTTGATCGCGCAGCAGGGTGGCCTCGATGCGAAAGTCGGCTTGCGGCGCGTAGGCTTCGGGATGTTCTTTGACCATCGCCCCGTAAACCGTACGCAGTTCGGCGCGCGCCGAGGCAAGGGTTGCGCCGGGCGCCAGCCGGCCAAACAGCTCCGTCATGCGATGCACCCGCCCGGTCACCATGGTGGCGGAGAGATGGTGCGGGCTGGTCACTACGTTGGCCATGATTTCTGTTTCCGCCGGATACGGCACGGACGGTTCAAGCACGCCCACGATGGTCGCCGAGCGCGTGTCGAGCCGGACGGTTTTGCCGATCACCGACGGATCGCTCTTAAAGGCCGTGGTCCAAAAACGATAGGTCAGCACCGCCGCCCCGGCGGCCTTGGGGCCGTCGTCTCCCGCGTCCAGTAGCCGCCCGAGCACCGGGTGCAAACCCATCACCGCGAAATAAGACCCGCCGACGACACCCGCGCGTACCTCGCGGGGCTCGCCGAGGCCGACCATCGAAAAGCCCATGGTCGAAAAGTCGCCGAAGGCGTTGATGGATTTGACGCTGCCGCGAAGGTCCTTGATCTCCGGCACGGAAAACGCGGCGTTCTCCGCGCCGATGCCGCGCGCGCTCTGCCGGATGTAGATCAGGCGGTCTTCGTCGCGGTTGACGAGCGGGCGCAGCAAAACGCCGCGCACCACGCTGAAGATGGCGGCGTTGGCGCCGATACCGAGCGCCAGGGTGAGCACCACGGTCAGCGCCAGCCCTTTGGCACGGGCCAGAGAGCGCACCGCGAATTTCAGGTCGTGAAAGAAGTCCGTTTCTAGAAACATCAACCGCCCTGCTCGTCCGGCGCCCGGCGATTTTAGCAATCACCGCCAGCCGGTTAAAAGATCGTTCCGCAAATCATGCCCCCCATCCCCTCGGATATGCAAGTGTCATGGCCAGGTAGCGGATGGCCGGCTGCGGCCGGGCCGCTTCATTTGTAAGGCGCGGGTATTGCGGGTAAAATCACTACTCCTCCATGGCCTCGCCTTTCAACATTGTCTCCAATGCGCCCGTCCCCGTCGCCGCGCCGGGTGCGCACCCGCGCCCCGACTGGCTGCGCGTCAAATTCTTCGGCGGCGAGCGCTACCAGGAACTCAAGCGCACCATGCGCACCCTCGACCTGCACACGGTCTGCGAAAGCGCGCGTTGCCCCAACATGGGCGAATGCTGGGAACACGGGACCGCTACCTTCATGATCCTCGGCGACATCTGCACGCGCGCCTGCGGTTTCTGCGCCGTGCCGAGCGGCAAGCCCGCCGGGCCGCCCGATGAGGATGAGCCGCAACGCGTCGCTGAAGCTGTAGCCCGCATGCAGCTGCGCTACGCCGTGGTCACCAGCGTCAATCGCGATGATCAACCTGACGGAGGCGCGCAAATTTTCGCCCGCACGATTCGAGAGATTCGCCGCCGCGTCCCCGGCTGCAAGGTGGAAGTGCTTATCCCGGACTTTCGCGGAAATTGGCAGGCCCTCGATCTGGTCTTGGCCACGCGTCCCGATGTCCTCAACCACAACACGGAAACCGTACCGCGCCTCTACCGCCAGGTTCGCAAGGGCGCGCTCTATGAACGCTCTCTTGAATTGCTGCGCCGCTCAAAGGAAGCGCATCCTGAAGTCCCCACCAAAACGGGTCTTATGCTTGGCCTCGGCGAAGAACGCGAAGAAGTCCTCGCCACCATGCAGGACCTTGCCGGGCAGGGCACCAACATCCTCACCCTCGGCCAGTATCTGCAACCGACACGCGAACATCTCCCGATCGTCCGCTACGTGCACCCGGATGAATTTGCGGAATACAAACTTCGCGGCGAGGCCATGGGCTTCAGCCACGTCGAAGCCGGCCCGCTCGTGCGCTCTTCCTACCACGCCTTTGAACAAACCGCATCCGCCACGCGCGCCTAGAAGCCGGCCCGCGGGGCGCGGGGCAAGACCACCCCAAGACACACCCCTGCGTCCTCTTGGACGCGGGATGATTTTCGTTCCGTTGGAAATTACAAAGGAGGGGATGAACGGACCCTGGAATCAGGCCGCTGCGGCGGCCGCGGCGGCGGCAGCTTTCTTTGCGGCCTTGGCGACCGTCGAAGCCTTGCGGCGGCGCTTGGTCTTTGGAGGGGTGGCCGGCGCTTCGCCGATTAATTCCGCGGTCATAATGCTGGTGACGAACAACTTCGGACCGTGATCGTCGAAATCGACCGCCGTACGTTCTCCGTCTGAAGCGGTGACGATTCCCAATCCGTACACTTCGTGCTTGATGGTCTGGCCTTCTTGCATCGTCTGCACAACGTCCTCCTTAGGTAGAATCCCAATCCGTCTGCGATTTGAAACCCGTTCCGTTCCGGTTTTTTTTCAGACTTGCGCGGGTGCCGCCCACTCGTGCGCCGCGAGCAAAGAGGCGCCCCGAGGACCCGGATTAGACCGCTGTCACGTTTTCTGCCTGCAAACCCTTCGGGCCTTTTTTCACTTCAAATTCGACCGCCTGGCCCTCGTTGAGCGACTTGTACCCTTCCATGGTAATCGCCGAAAAATGCACGAACACATCTTCGCCCGTCTGGCGTTGGATGAAACCAAAGCCTTTGGAAGCGTTGAACCACTTTACCGTTCCTTGTTCCTTCACAGTACAACCTCGAATTGAATTGCTTTTGCCAGGCCGCTTCCTCCAAGATCGCCGCGCAACAGCTCCCCGCTAAGGAGAGGCTACGCCCCGATCCTTCTAGGTCCCTTACTACCTACCGCCACAAGGGTCACCGCCAAATCAGGACAATTGAGCGGTCGCGAGCGCAGCGGAAAGAAACAAAAGCGCAACAAATGCTACATAAAATCATACTATACATGAGTACTTTTGTCCATCTTGAAGAAGGCCCGACCGGAACCCGGTTGTCGTCCGTATTTCATTGAAGTGGTTGTACTTAGACGAAAAACAGGAGAGAGTACCGGCGGGGAAACCCCTCTCGCCTAGTCGAGAGGCTCGGGTTCAAGGCGCGCCGCTTCTCCCCCTAGTTCCTTCTTTTCCCAATACTTACGCACCCAGGCTTCCCAACTCTTCCCCGCCGCGGTATCCCGTCCCGTAAACGCCAGCGCCGCGATATCGGCATAGGCAATCTTCCGCCGCGCGCCGCCGCTACTCGGCATCACGCGCACAAAACTTGTCTCAAGCGTCCGGCCATCCACGCGATCGAAGATGTAGCCCTCCGTGACCGAACCATCCTTGCCCGTCACGGTTACGTCCCCGCGATAATCAAACGCCGTCTCGAGCGCCTTCCGCACATCTTCATCCGACGCCAGCTCCGGCACCCAGCCCTGCACGCTGGCATGTGCGAATCCTGGCGAGACTTCGAGCTGGTCGGGATCGATCTCCGCGCCCGGTCGAGCCTGTCCGGCGCGTTCGGCATGTGTGGGCGCGCTCATGCGTGGGTCTCTTCGAGAGCCCCGCCCGCAGCCACGTTATCTGCCTGAATCTGAACGAGCGGATTATAGGAATGCACGGGCTTGGCCGGTTCCTTCAGCAGGTTCAGCGCTTCGGGGTCCTCATAAGCGCCCGCCAGCATCGACTTGACCGTAGCCCACAAGCCGCCGAGCCCGCTGAAGGTGTGATCGACCGCCGACGCTTCATAGCCGCTGTGCACCATGCAATTCGCGCACTTGGCGTTTCCCGATTCCGTTCCGTAATTCTGCCAAGCCGTGGTTTCCAGCAATTCCTGAAAGGTATCCACATACCCGTCTTGCAGCAGGTAGCAGGGCTTCTGCCAGCCGAAAATGTTGTACGTGGGCATGCCCCAGGGCGTGCACTTGTAATTCTGCTTGCCCATCAGAAATTCGAGGAACAAGGTCGACTGGTTGAATCGCCAGCTCTTTTTGCGGTTGGCCAGAATCGAACGGAACAGGCGCCGCGTCCGCGCCCGCCCGAGAAAATGCTTCTGATCCGGCGCTTTATCGTAGGAATAGCCCGGCGAAAGCATCATGCCTTCAACGCCGAGTTCCATCATCTCGTCAAAAAACGCGCGCACGCTCCTCGGATCGGCCCCGTCAAACAGCGTGGTATTCGTTGTCACGCGAAACCCGCGCTTTACGGCCTCGCGAATGCCTTCCACCGCCAACTCGTACCCGCCTTCACGGCACACCGAAAAATCGTGGTGCTCTTTCTGCCCGTCCATGTGCACGGAAAACGTCAAATACTTGCTGGGCTTGAACAGATCGAGCTTCTCTTTGAGCAGGATGGCGTTGGTGCACAGATAAATGTATTTCTTCCGGGCCACCAAACCTTCCACAATCTTGTCGATCGCGGAGTGCATGAGCGGTTCGCCGCCCGGGATGGAGACCATCGGCGTCCCGCACTCGTCTACCGCGCGAAAACACTCTTCCGGCGTCAATTCCTGCTTCAAAATGTGCGCCGGATACTGGATCTTCCCGCAACCTGCGCACGCCAGATTGCAGCGAAAGAGCGGTTCGAGCATGAGCACGAAAGGGTAGCGCTTGCGCCCCATCAGCTTCTGCTTCAGCAGATAGGTCGCCACCGTAAATCCCTGCGAAATCGGTACCGGCATCCAGCCTCTCCGTTCCCTGGCACGGGCACTGCCTTGTTCCTCGCTGCTCCGGAAGCAAGGGCCCGCGCGCGCCGTAAGACGCTCCACCATTGTAACCGACATCCGCAAAATGGTCCCGCATGCTTTTCTAAGCGGCCCGCCATCCCCAAAAACGGCCACTCTCGTGCCTTGTGCTCTTCTTTCGGATGCGGGACCTCCCCCGGGCGGAGGGAAACGGCCGGGCGCGAGTTCAACCGCCTGAAGAGCCCGCTGACGAGAAACCAGTATGCCCCGCGAAAACCTCCTCACCCTCCTCTCTGGCTTTGCCCGCCACGCGAACGACGTCGCCATCGTCCAACCGCAAGGCTACCGCCGCCTGTCCTTCACGTACGGAAAAATCCTCGAGAAATCGGTCGATTTTGCCCTCTGGCTGAAGTCGCGCAACGTCGGCGCCGGCGACCGCGTGCTGCTCTGGGCCCCCAACTCCGCCGAGTGGCTGATAGCCTTCTGGGGCATCCTCCTGCGTGGCGCGGTAGCCGTTCCCATGGACGACCTGGCCACGCCGGACTTCGCCGCCCGTGTGGCGCGCCAGGCCGCAGTAAAACTCATCATCAAATCGGAAAGTCACGCGCCGTTGGATGCCGCCATCCCCGCCATCGATCTGTCGGCTTTATCTGGCATAGCCGGTGCCAGTCGACCGCTCCCGCCGTTACCATCTCTCTCCGATGAACCCATCACCCGCTCCCATCTCGCGCAGATCCTCTTCACTTCCGGCACCACCGCCGAACCCCGCGGCGTGCTCCTGACCCACGGAAATTTTCTGGCGAATCTCGAGCCGCTCGAGGAAGGGATCGTTCCCTACCGCAGATACGAACGCTGGTTCCACCCGCTCCGCTTCCTCACCCTGGTGCCGCTAAGCCACGTCTTCGGGCAATTCATGACCCTTTTTGTTCCGCCGCTTCTCGGCGCAACCGTAATTTTCGAATCCTCCCACAATCCGCGAGACATCATGCACGCCATCAAACAGGAACGCGCCACCGCCCTGGTCGCCGTCCCGCGCATCCTCGATCTGCTGCGCACCAGCCTTGAGGGCAACGCGGCGGCCTCTTTCCCGCAAACCGTCCGGCGTGCAGCCGGGAAGAAATTCCTCCGCCGCGCCTGGCTCTTCCGCAAGATCCATAAACGTTTCGGATGGAAATTCTGGGCTTTCATTTGCGGCGGCGCGGCCCTCCCGAGCGACACAGAAGATTTTTTCAAACGCCTTGGCTATGCCGTGGTCCAGGGTTACGGTATGACCGAGAGCGCTTCCCTCATCAGCCTCAACCACCCCTTCCGCGCCACAGAGGGGAGCATGGGAAAAATTCTCCCCGGCCGCGAGTTCAGATTAGGCGAAGACGGCGAAATCCTGATCCGCGGCGAAAACGTCTCGAGCGGCTACTGGCAAACTCTCTCTCCATCGAGTGGCGAATCCCGGTCCACCGAAGCGCCGGGCTCGCGCGAAGACGGCTGGCTGCGCACGGGCGACCTCGGCGAACTCGACGCGCAAGGCAACCTCCGTTTCCGCGGTCGCAAAAAAAACGTATTCGTCACCTCCGGGGGCCTGAACATCTACCCGGAGGATCTAGAATCCGCTGTCCGCAGACAACCCCAAATCCGCGATTGCGTGGTCGTTCCCCTCAACCGGCAAGCAGGCGCGGCCACACCTCCCGCCGCTCAGGAGAGTGCTGAACCCTGCGCCGTGCTGCTTCTAAACCTTGCCGAACCCGATCACGCGAAAGCTGCTGCGCAAGCCATCCGCGCCGCCAACGCCACCCTCGCAGGCTTCCAGCAGATCCGCAGCTGGCGAATCTGGCCCGACCCGGACTTCCCCCGCACCAGCACAGGCAAACCCCGGCAAGGCGAAATCGCCGCTCGTGCCGTGCATCTCGGAGCGCCCACCTCCCGCTCGGCGCCTTTCCCGCCGCCCGCCCAGCCCGCAGCTTCAGCTCTCCTAGAACTCCTAAACCGTTCGCCGACAGGCGCTGGCGCCGACCTCAACGAAGACCTGAACCTTTCCTCGCTCGACCGCGTTGAACTTCTCGCGACCCTCGAATCACAGTTCCACGTGGAACTCAACGAAACCGCCCTGGCCCGTGCCAAGACCGCAAGCGACATCCAGAACCTGCTCACCGAGCCGCAAGCCCGCCGCACCCAATACGTCTACCCGCGCTGGGCGCAGCGCGAACCCGTGCGCGCGTTCCGCCTGCTTGTCTATTACGCCCTGGTCTGGCCCGCGACCCAAATCCTGGCGCACCCAAAAATACAGGGCCGGGAAAACCTTGCGCATCTGAAATCTCCCGCCCTGATCGTCTCGAACCACATCACCCGGCGCGCCGACATCGGTCTCATTCTCGCAGCCCTGCCCGCTCGCTTCCGCCACCGCCTGGCCACCGCCATGGGCGGCGAAACCCTCCACGAAATGCGCCATCCCCCGAAAGAATGGTTCCCGCCAAAACGCTGGCTCTGCTACCTCAACTATTGGCTGGTCACCGCGCTCTTTGGCGTCTTCCCGCTTCCGCAGTTCTCCGGATTCCGCGACAGCTTCCGGTTCGCCGGCGAATCCGCAGACCGCAAATACAGCCTGCTGGTTTTCCCCGAGGGAGTCGTCAACGAATCTCCCGACGGTCGCATGGCCAAATTCCAGCCGGGCATCGGACTGCTGGCCGAGAATCTCGGCCTCGCAATCATCCCCATGCGCCTTGACGGCGTAGCCCAGATGAAGCAAGCCCGCCGTCGCCTGGCCAGATTCGGCGAAATCACCGTGCACATCGGCGCCCCCATCACCTTTCCCGCGGGCACCTCTCCAGAAAGCATCGCGCGGCACCTTGAATCCGTGGTGGCTTCGCTAGAATAGGGCCAGTACCAGGATGGCTACGCCGTCCCGGGCCCGAGGTACGTCGCCAAAAACCAGGTATTTCCGAACGGATCGCTCACAATCGCCGACCGGTCGCCATAGCCTTTGTCGGCCGGCGCCTCGAGCGAAACCGCTCCCGCGCGCAAAGCCGCGGCATACACCGCATCCACATCCGGAAAATAGACATGTAGGCAAGCGGGCATCACGCCCACCCCGTGCGCCTCATTGGTTTCCATCGTGGCATAGCCCATGTGGATCGTGGCATGCAGCACTTTGCCTTCGCGCGAAGTGGCCACGCCCGAGGCCTCGGCGCCAAACGCAGCCGCCGCGAAAGCAATCATCCTGTGGGCCCCCTCGAGATGCAGGAAGGGCTGCACGCTGCGCAGGCCTTCCGGACCGGGCGTCCAGCCTTTGGGCATCCCGATGTACCACACGTTGCCGAACCGGTCTCTGACCGTGCCCTGCCGGTCGCCCCACGGCTGGTCGCTCACCGCATCGACCGGCGTCGCGCCGGCCCTGACCGCGCGCTCGTAGGTTGCGTCCGCATCCTCTACATACAGGTGGATCGCCGTCGCCCGCGCGGCGTAGGACGCATTGGCGTCGGCAACCTCGATCACCGAATCGCCCACCCCCACCTCCGCGTGCATGATCAACCCGTCCGGCCGCGGCACGCGGAAGCGTTCCTCGCCGGCAAGTCCGCTCACGAGAAAATCGATGAGCCCGGCCGCCCCTTCGACCACAATATACGGCGCAATATTGTTAAAGCCCGGGCGCACGAAATGCCTGCCCGGCGCCGCACTTGCCGGTGATGTTGCAGCTCCCTCGTTCATTGCCGTTCTCCTTTGCAGTTCGCTTCTGAGAGTGTTCCTAAAATCCGCGCGCGGCAATTCGCGCAGCGCCTCTGCCACGGCCAGCAGTTGAGCAAGCGCCGTCCCGGGCTGGAGCTCGGGCTCCGCGGGCAGGGCGCCGAGCATGGCCTCGATGGCGGCATCCAGTCGTTCCGCGGGAGAACGCTTACTCGCCATGTCCGCCCCCGATCTGCGCACGCAGATTCCGCAGGGCGCGAAACTGCAGCTGCTTGATGGCTCCCGGCGTCTTGCCCAGGCCCAGCGCGATCTCGCGCACGCTTCGCTGCTCGAGAAAGCGCTGGCGAATCACGCGCCCTTGTATTTCCGGCAACTCGTCGACCAAGCGGTAGACGCGCGCGTGTAATTCGATCCGTTGCAAGTCGTTGAGGGTCGTTTCGGCGGGGTCCGCAAGGGAGGGATGGTCAGAAATTGCGTCGTGAATTTCGCTTTTTCTTCCGGCCCGGGTTTTTTGGTCGGCAATCGCGTTGCCCGCGATGCGGAAGAGCCACGCGGCCAACGGTGCGCCGCGCCATTCATACTTCGGCAGACCGACGAGGGCTTTGTAAAAAACTTCGGCGGTGAGTTCCTCGGCGGCCGCGCGGTCGCGCACGCGCCACACGATGAACGCGTACACGCGTTCAAAATGCCGGTCATAGAGGACCGCAAATTTCGCCGGGTCGCGCTGCGCCGCCAGAACCAGCGCCCGCTCGTCACTTGCGGGCGCCTGGGGCTTCGGCGGCGGTTTCCGGGCAGCCATCGTCACTCTAGAGTAGATAAACTGCGGAACCCCGGAAAGGTTACGCCCGCTCCTTGGAAAAAAAATTACGTCGTCGGCTTGATATCCGGGCTGGCCTGCTCGATGCTGCCCTTGGCCAGCTCGGTCTTCACTTCCGACTTCTGCCCCGCGAGCAAATTCACTTCCGTCTCGAATGTCCGGTAGCCGGGCAATTCGACCTTGATTTGGTGTTTTCCCGGGCTGATCAGCATGGAATGCGCGGCCCCGCCAAACTCGCTGGCATGTCCGACATACCGCCCGTCGAGAAACACCGCGGCCCGCCCTGGCTGCACGGTAACCTTGAGCGTAGCGGTCACATCCGGAACCTCCGCCCGCGGCGACAGGTGCATGGCGACGCGCACGACCTGGGTCTGGCCCGGTTCGACCACGATCTTCTGGTCAAACTCGTCGTATCCGGATTGCCGCACGGCAATCTCATGCTCCCCGGGCAGCAGCATGACTTTCTTATTGCCCTTCAACTCCTTCAGGTAGCCCACATAGCCGCCGTCCACCCAAACGCCGGAATCCTTCTCGACCTTGGTGGCCCCATCAAACTGAATCTCGCCCATCACCTTATTGTCCTGCGCAGCCGCCCGGCCGCCGCCGAGAAAAGCAACGCTGGCGACCACTAGAGCGAACTCCAACCCTAAGATCCTCGACATAATTCACCTCTCCTGAGTGCGCCCATCGAGATGGACACTCGCCCAGATTGTGTCACATCGCCTGACCAGGCTCTGTAGGGTGATTACTGCAGAATGGGCTTCCCGGGCGGCGTAGACCGGGGACCAACCCCTCGTTGTCCCGAGGCCGGAGGGGGCCCCCCGAGAGCGGGCGACTACGAGGCCTCTGATTGTCCCGCAAACTCCGCGGTGGCCAGGTCGGCGACCAGCACGCGATTTCTTCCGGCTTTCTTGGCGGCGTACAGCGCGCCGTCCGCCGCCGCGAGAATGGCGGCTACGTCCCACGGTTCCGTGGCTGCGATGGCCACCCCGAAGCTACAGGTCACATGCGAGTACTGCGCCTCGGGCATGGAGTCGAAACGCTCCTGCATGATCCGCAGGCGAATGCGTTCCGATATTTCTTCGGCCCTGCCCACATCGCAGCCGGGAACAATGATCAGGAATTCTTCTCCGCCGTAGCGGCCCACGGCGTCGTAAGGGCGCAGGGCTGCGCGTAAAATCTCGGCGATCTTTTTTAGTACCGCATCGCCCGCTTGATGCCCGTAGGTGTCGTTCACTTTTTTGAAATGATCGACATCCGCCAGGATCACCCCGAGCGGCGAGCGTTCCCGCATCGCCCGCGCCATCTGCCGCTCCAGATATTCCATCGCCGACCTGCGGTTGGGCAGCCCGGTCAGCAAATCATGGCGCGCCTGGTACGAACGCACGCGGTAGGCCGCGAACGATACCCACAGCAGTACCGCGAGGATCGCGATGATCGCCCAGACCAGCGTGCGCGCGGCATTCTCCGGCGACCACCAGGACGCCCCCTCGATGACCTGAACGTCGTGCGCCGAAGGAAGCGTAATGCGGAAGGCGTTCTGGTTTGCGCGCCCGTCGTTCTCGAGGATTCCCGTGACCGCCAGCAAACTCCCGCGCCGCGCGTCGGCAAGGACCCGGCCGCCGGGCAGCCGCGCCCGCAGGACGAGGTAACCCGCCTGTAAAATCATGGTGTCTTCCTCGGGGCCTTCGACGCGCTCGAGCAGCCGTCCCCGCACCGTTACAAGCTGCGAGCGGTATGCCCCTCCGGCGATGTCTTCGGGCGGCAAAAGCACGGGAACGACCCGCGCTTTCTCGCTCACCACATCGAGCGAGGCGTCTTCAAGGTACGGCCCGTCCGCGCCGACCGCCGCAAACCCGGACACTTCGACCAGTTGTCCGGCCCTTACCTGCGCCGTCTGTTCAGGCACCACGTAAATTCCCGCGCTCGCGTCCTGCACATAAAAGCCTTGCTCGCCGTCGCGCAGCGTTACCGCGCCGCGAATTTTCGCGCGGTGAATCGAAAGATTCAAAGGGTCAAAGCGCAACAGGGTAATGATCGGCCGGACGGCAAGCGCGGACTCTTCGGGAGCTGGTTCGAGAATTGCAATGTGCGCGCTGCCCGGCACAAAAAACTTCAGCCCCACGAGTTGCCGCTTCTCGTTGAACACCGTGCCGCAAACCCCTCTGATCTTCACCTGCGCGTCGAGCAAGCGCTCCTCCATGCCCGCGGTCTCCTGCGCGTGCGGCAGCTGCACCGCGTAGCTGTTTCCCGCCACCGCCAGCTTGAACACATGCTGGCTGCGCAATTGCGCAACGGAGTGCACGATGCCCACGATCTCGACCCATCCGGCGTCATTGTTGCGGGAAGCCAGGGTTTCAACCGACAGCGCCAGAGGTTTGGGCAACGCTCCATGCCCGAGGCGCGTCACCGTCGGTTGCGTGATCACCGGCGCGTAATCTCCCGGTCCGCTGACCCCTGCGACATGAACGATGTCGCCCACCGCGACGTCCGGGGTTCCGCGGTGCACGTCCACATACACTCCCGCCGTCGAGTCCTCGACGAACAGCAGGCTGGACGCCGGATCGACATACGTCACCGTGCCACGCACATCGACGGGCAGGTTCTTGGCCGCGCTTTCAAACGTCAGGGACTTCAGCTCGCGGATCGTTCGCAAAGCTCCGCTATGGGGCTCTCCTTGCGCCGTGCGTGGCGCGATAATCCGCACGATGGTATCTTCGATTTGGTAGTCCGGCGAGGCACTTACGAATCCCAGCAACTCTACGGAATCTCCGGGACCGAGGCGCGAACCGTCCGCGAGCAGCGCCCTCACCCGCGATGTCCCGTCGCCGACCACGAGAACTCTCCCGGCTTTCTGCTCGATGACCGTCCCGCCGAGGTGCAGCAGCTTTCCCGCCGCTCCTTGCTCGAGCGCCGTGGCCATGGCCTGCGGCTTGCTTGAAAACGGATCGCTCAGTGTGGGCGCCCCGCGCAGTTCGACTTGCTCGAGGGAGGAAACAAATACCTGGATGCCTTTCCGGTCTCCGGCGGCCTCCCCTGCCGCGGCGGAAACTCCTGTAATGTGCACCTCTCTGCCCACGTACTCGATCGTGCGCATCGGGTTGGCGGCCAGAATCCGCGCCTTGATACGCCGTGAGCCGTCCGCGACCGTCAGCGTCAGGCGCCCATCTTCTACCGCCGCCGCGTGTACCGTTCCATGAATTCCTACCCACTGCGAGAGCCGCAGGTGCTCGGGGTCGCCCGTCGCCGGCAAAGCCTGCGGCACGGGCATCGCTCCCCTGCCCAGCAGCCGAAAATGCGGCTCCTCGATCCCCAGGTTCCCGGGCGCCAGCTTCCCGGAAACTTCGACCAGCCCGCCGGTCGTTAAATCCGGCACTTCCTCTTTTAGGCCCACGAAAAATCCGCCGCTGGCATCCTGCAAAAACAGCAGATGCCATTCCGGATCGTAATAGGTCACCACCCCCTCGATGCGCACGGGACGCCCGTAATTGCCGGGATTGCTTGCCGCCAAACGCGTGCTTTCCGCCTGGTCGAGAATCGCGGATGGATCCCCCTGGTTTTTGCAGCCCGCCGCAAAACCGCTCACGCACACCAGGAAGAGCGCAAACGTCGCCGGGAGTAATTGGTTTCTTCTCATGTGCCCATGACAAATCAGAGAGAGAGAGAGGTGCTTGCGTTCGTGTCGCGACGGTTCCTTCGATCCGTTCACGTCGCGAGCCCTGCGCGGGGTCGCAAAAGCCGCCCGAAGCTGCCGCTTGCAGGTGCCGACACGGGCACGAGCGACGCTGCCGGCTCGAATGCCATTTGCTGCTCGCGCTCGCCGCCAGCCGACTCGGGAGAGTTTTGACTTCTCCAGCCTATCCCGCCGCGAATCGCTACGGCAACCAGCCTCCTCGGCCCCTGCACCCAATCGAACAACAAAAATTCTTCCGGCCCCGGGCTCGCGGGTCTCGCTTTTCCTGGCTTGGCGCTACGGAATTTGCTTTGCCTTCTACAACTGCCAGGTTGCGTTGCTGTACCAACGAAGGACGCGAAGAGCGCGCAGGGTCATCCAGCGGCTTGCACCGGCAACGCAGGTCTCCATCTCGAGGGGAATGTGCTCGGGGTGGAGAAGGTTCAGCGGCCAGCGTCCGTTCTGGTGGCGGCGCTCCACGACGATTTTGATGGCCTCAGCGACGCGGCGGTCGGGCTTGACGCCGGCGCTTCGCAGATAATCGAGTCCGCGAAGGATGTCGTAGTGCCAGAACGTCGGGAACGAGAAGCGCAGCCAGCGCTTGTCGATCACTTCGCCCGTTCGCAGCGAACGGAACATATAGCGCTCGAGCAGGTAGTTTTCCCCGCGCTTGCGGGCCTTGCTCACGGCCGCCGACTTGCCCCCTGCCCGTTCGTATGCGAGCAGCCCTTCGAGCACGCAGATGGTGGTATGAAACGAAGAGCGCCGGCTCGCGGGGCGTTTCGGCGACAAGAATGGCCAGGCTTCGCAGTTCCAGCCGCCATCAGCAAGTTGCTCGCCGAGGAGCCGCTTGGCCAGTGCGTGGTGCGGTTTTTTGAAATACGAACCGATACCGAGGATTCGGCCATTGATGCAGGGCTCGGTCTCGCCGTCAAGATAAGGCCGCCTGGCGAGCGGGTTCGAGGCCAGCGGCTTAAACGCCAGCCGCCGGTCGACACGGCCGATCATATTCTTGGCTTCTTGGCTCTCGGGATCGAGACCGAGGTCCATCAAGACCGCGAGACTATAGAGCGTAACCAGGTCCCACTTCGCTCCGTCGCCCCAGTGCCCGGCGGGAGACTGCCGGGCGAGCAGTTGCGCTCCCCAGCCTTCGCTTCCAATGCGCGACCGCTCGGCTCTCGTCGCGTCCGAGGGTTCGCCGGTGAGATCCCTCATGACCTGCCAACGGATGGCCGGGTCAGAATCGAGGAGCCACCCCAGGAGCGCGGGGCGAGGCGCGTACTCGTGTAGGCGCATTCTTTCCTTATAGCACACACGAAGTGCAAGTTCGGTCCCTGGCGCGCAGCGCCGCCCGGGTCGCGCCGCTCGCAACCCGCCCTCAGCCTGTAGCGTGAGTACCTATAGTTTAAGTGCTGTAAAGGTAAGCCACGGGAACCAGCCCGTTCTATCGAACCGCGATCGCTCACCAGTGGACGTCGCCCGGCGCGGAAATCGTCCCTTGTTTTCTTGTTTTGTGTTCTTTTCTTATTTTGTTTTCCCGTCGCTCGGAGGCTGCTCGCTGCAACGCTCCTGACCGCGGTCTTGGGCGCGCGTTGCGCGCTCCGTAAGAGAAAATTCTTGAGCGCGGGGGCCCGGGCGGTTTTTGGCGGACTTATTTTCTGCCGCACCCTGTCAACTCCCGCGGAATCCTGCCGTTTCGTCAGCGCAACGACGAAACGACAGGATTCTAAAGGAGTTAGAGAGGTAGATGGGGGTAGGTCCTAGGCAACTCCTTCCGGGCCCCTGCGTCGCGGCATCTCATTCTGTGGCAAACTATTCTTTCAACGGGACAGAGAGACCATGGCACATCGCACCACGCTCGAAGCCGAACAACCGGCAAAACCAGAAAAACCAGTCAGCCCATCCGCAGCCGCCGGGAGTCCGGTTCGGCACGACGAAGACCGCGAGCGCATCTTCGATGCCTTTCGCCGTTGGGGCTATTACGAGGCCACTCTTGATCCCATCGGTCTCTTCGAGCCGTTGCGGCATCCCGACCTGGCGCTCAGCGGCCCGCTTGCCGACGAGGCCCGCGGATATTACTCCGGCACGATCGGCGCGGAGTTCATGCACCTGGCTGAACCGGAACGCCGCACCTGGATCGCCGAGCGTCTCGAGACCGCCGCCCCAAAGCCTGAGCAGCAGAAAATCCTCGAACGCCTGATCCGCGCTGATCTTTTCGAGCAGGTTTTGCAGGCGCGTTATCTCGGGGCCAAACGTTTTTCTCTTGAAGGCGTCACCGCGCTCATCCCGCTGCTCGACTCCCTGCTCGAAGTCATCGGCGAACATGGCGCCGTTGAGTGCGTTATGGCCATGAGCCATCGCGGCCGTCTGAACGTCATGACCCACGCGGCCTGCAAACCCGCGCACGAAGTGGTTTCCGGCTTTGAAGATGTGGATCCGCGCAGCGTGCTCGGCGCGGGCGATGTGAAATATCACGTGGGCGCCACGGGCGTTTACACCACCTCGACCGGCAAGCACATCGGCATTCACCTGAACTCCAATCCGAGCCATCTTGAGGCAGTCGATCCCGTGGCCATGGGGCGCGCCCGTGCCAAGCAATCGCGCATCGGGGTGACCGGGACGCTGACGGATCCGTCTTCGGTGGCCCACGAAAAAGTCGTGCCCATCGTCATGCACGGCGACGCCGCTTTTGCCGGGCAAGGCATCTGGGCGGAAACGCTCAATCTCGCCGACCTCGAGGCCTACACCGTGGGCGGCACCATCCACATCGTGGTCAACAATCTGATCGGTTTCACCACGCGTCCCGCGCAGGAGCATTCCTCGCGCTTTGCCTCGGACATCGCCAAACGCCAGTCTGTTCCGGTGTTTCACGTCAACGCCGAAGATCCCGACGCCGTCGTGCGCGTGGGGCAACTGGCCGCCGAATATCGCTCCAAATTCGGCAGCGACGTGGTGGTCGATTTGATCGGTTATCGCCGCCACGGCCACAGCGAAGTCGACGACCCCACCATTACCCAGCCGCGGCTCTATGAACGCATCAAGAACCATCCCCAGCTTTGGAAGATCTACGCCGAGCGGATCGGCGTCGATCCCGCGCAAACCGTCGAGGCCGTGCGCAAGGAATACGAAGGGGAGCAAAGCAAGGCCCACGAACTTACCAAACAGCCGCACCTGCGCCAGCTGCCGAAATATTGGAAGCCCTACCATCGCGGAAAATTCAAGGATTCCTACGAAGTGGAAACCGGCGTCCCGGGCGAAGAACTCGCGGAAATCAGCGCCGCCCTGGTGCGCGCCCCGGAAGGTTTCCACGTTCACCCGAAAATCGTGAAGCTTCTCGAGCAACGCGCCGAGATGGGCAGCGGAAAGCGCCCCGTCGATTACGGCTATGCCGAAGCTCTGGCTTTTGCTTCTTTGCTGCGCCACGGAACGCCCTTGCGGCTTTCCGGGCAGGACACGCAGCGCGGCACCTTCAACCAGCGCCACGCTGTGCTGGTCGATACCGAAACGGAAGCGGAGTACGTGCCGCTCGCGCACGTGGCTCACGTCAATGCCTATGACGGCGCCTTCTGCGAAATTTATAATTCTTCGCTCTCAGAAGCCGCCTGCCTCGGTTTTGAATACGGTTTCAGCCGCGACTATCCCGAAGCTCTGGTCTTGTGGGAAGCCCAGTTCGGTGATTTCGTAAACGGCGCGCAGGTCATCATCGACCAGTTTATCAGCGCCGCCGAAGACAAATGGGATTTGCCCTCGGGCCTGGTCCTGCTGCTGCCGCACGGCTACGAAGGGCAGGGTCCGGAACATTCAAGCGCGCGCATCGAACGCTTCCTGCAGCTCGCCGGCGAAGAAAATATCCAGGTCTGCCAGCCGAGCAACGCCGCGCAGTATTTTCATTTGCTGCGTCGCCAGGCCCTGCGGCCGTACCGCAAACCGCTCATCGTTTTCACCCCCAAGAGCATGCTGCGCAATCCCGAAGCCAGCTCGCCCATTGAAGCTTTCCGCGCGCCCAAATTCGAGCAACTGGTGCTCGATGGCGAGGTCCGCGACGCCCGCCGCATCCTGATCGCCAGCGGCAAAGTTGGCCATGAACTGCGCGCCGAACGCCGCCGCCGCAAAGACGCGAGTACTGCGATATTCTTTCTCGATCAGCTGTACCCGCTACCGCGCAAGGAAATCACCGCCGCGCTCGACGCCCATCCGGGCGCCCGCGAAGTCATCTGGGTGCAGGAAGAACCGCGCAACATGGGTCCATTTTTTTACGTGTTCCCGCGCCTCGAGCAACTCGTCGCGGCCCGTGGCCTGCGACTCCGCTCCGTCAAACGCAGCGCCAGCGCCAGCCCCGCCACGGGTTCGGCGAAAGCACACGAACTTGAACAAAAAACGCTGCTGGCTCTGGCCTTCACCACCACGGCAACGGAAGCGCCCGCAGAATAAAATCGTGGCGCGCCCCGGCATTCACAGGCCGTTCACATGCGTGTTATCTCTATGTCACGCCTAACCGCGACACTCGAACGTGTCTCAACCACTCCCCAGTGATCAAAACTCCAATCGCGGCTATCGCATCGCACCGCCCTACGGTACACTTCCGCAAGGCCGCCGCGCATCGCGCGCACTCAGCATGAAACGCGTTCTTATCATTGAAGACGATCGCGACATCGTCGAACTGGTGCGCTACAACCTCGCCAATGAAGGTTTCCAGGTTTCCGCGGCGTTTGACGGGGGCACGGGCCTCAGCACCCTGAAGAAAACTCCGCCGGACCTGCTGCTCCTCGATTTAATGCTGCCGAAATTATCCGGACTGGATATCTGCCGCGAAGTGCGCCGCGATGATTCACTGAACCGCCTGCCGATTCTGATGCTCACCGCGCGCGGTGACGAAGCCGACCGCGTGGTGGGTCTTGAAATGGGCGCCGACGATTACGTGACCAAGCCGTTCAGCCCGCGCGAATTGCTGGCGCGGGTGAAGGCTTTGCTGCGCCGCGCCGAGCCGCCCGCGGACGCTCCCCGGACGATTGAAGTCGGCAAGCTGGCCATCGATCCGGCCTCCTACCGCGTCAGCCATTCCGGAAAACCCGTTCCCCTCAGCACCCTCGAGTTCCGCCTGTTGTATTATCTAGCCTCGCGACCGAACCGCGTGTTCACCCGCGACCAGTTGCTGGATGCCGTGTGGGGCACGGATCGCTTCGTTACCCCGCGCAGCGTCGACGTTTACGTCCGGCGCTTGCGGGAGAAAATCGAAAGCGATCCGGAAAACCCCCTGCATCTGAAGACTGTGCGCGGCGCGGGCTATTTGTTCGAAACTCGTGCGGCGTAATCTTTTCGCAAAACTCGCGGTCACCTTCCTGGCGCTGCTGCTCAGCGTACTCATCGCCGTGGACTTTTTTGCCGAACGCGCGCTGCGCCGCGACTACGAGCGCACCGGGTTCGCGCAACTGGCTTCCATTGCGCACTTCTCGCAACTGCACCCGCCTCCCCCCGCGGCCCTTTCCGCGGCCGCTCCGGGCGATGCCGCGCTGCTTGAATGGGTGGCGCAGGTATCCGCCGCCGGCGTGCGCGTCACGGTGATCGCGGCCAGCGGCCAGGTGCTCGCCGACTCCGACGTCGATCCCCGCACCCTCGAAAATCATTCCGACCGCCCGGAAATTCAGGCCGCGCTGCGCAGTGGCGAAGGGCAATCGGTTCGCCGCAGCGTCTCCTTGCAGCACGACATGCTGTACCGCGCCATCCGCCTGAGCACGCCGTCCGGCGCTCCGGCGGTTCTGCGTTTTGCTCTACCGCTAGAGACCAGCGAAGCGGCGCTGGCCTCGTTTCGCCGCAGCTTGTGGCTGTGGTCGCTGTTGATCCTGCTGATCGCGGGAGCCGCGTCGCTGCTGGTCTCGCGCTCCTTCAGCGATCGCGTGGAGCGCTTGAAGGAATTTTCGCGGCGCGTGGCGGAAGGCGATTTCCGCCCGCTGCCCGGTGACGGCTCGGGGGACGCGCTCGAGGCTCTAGGCAACTCGCTCAATCAAACGGCGCAGCGCCTGGATGGCACGATTCGCACTTTGACCGAGGAACGCAACCTGTCCTCGGCGATTCTGGGCAGCATGGTCGAAGGCGTGGCGGTGGTGAACAGCGCGGAGCGCCTGGTGTTCGCCAACCCGGGATTTGCGGGAATTCTGGGCATCGACGTGCTCCCGAAGTCGGGGAGCGCGCTGGTTGAGATTGTGCGCCAGTCCGAGCTGATCGAAGCGGTGCGCGAAGTGCTGCGCGGCGAACCGCGCGTCGAAACCGAGGTGGTTACCGGCACGCTGCGCCAGCATTTTTTTGCGGCCACGGTGGCCAGCGTCACGGAGGGAAAAACCTCCGGCGCGGTGATCGTGCTGCACGACATTACCGATCTGCGCAAACTCGAAAGGGTGCGGCGCGATTTCGTGGCCAACGTGTCGCACGAATTCAAGACCCCGCTCACGGCCATTCAGGGTTTTGCTGAAACCCTGCTGGCCGGGGCGCTCGACGACGCGCAAAACCGCGGCCGTTTCCTTGAAATCATCGTCGAGCATTCCCGGCGTCTCGCGCGCCTCACCGACGATCTGCTGAAGCTTTCCAAGATGGATGCCGACCGGCTGGAGCTGGAAATCAGCGACACCAGCGTCACGCAGTTTGTGGCCACTTGCATTGAAACCACGCAGCGGCGGGCGGCCGCCAAACAGCTCGAGTTGCTCGTCGAAGTCCCTGAAGACCTTCCGGACATCGCCGCCGACCGGCGCCGCCTGGCCGAAGTGCTGCAGAATCTTTTGGACAACGCCATCCAGTACACGCTGCCCGGGGGGCAGATTACCCTGAGCGCCGCGCACACGGCGCGCGAGGTGGTGTTCACGGTTTCCGATACCGGCATCGGGATTCCCAAGGCCGACCAGCCTAGAATTTTTGAGCGCTTCTATCGTGTCGACGCGGCCCGTTCGCGCGAAGTGGGCGGTACGGGCTTGGGTCTGGCCATTGCCAAGCATCTGGTGGAAGTGCATGGCGGGCGTCTCTGGGTGGATAGCGAAATCGGGCAGGGTTCGCAGTTTCATTTTTCCGTGCCGGAATACGGGGCGGAAGGCGGCTCCCGGCCAACGGCCGGGGTGCCCCTTGCCGGACGCGGGGCCGGGCCGCGGCCAGTTTCGCACTAGGCGATCCTTTCCCCCACAGGGAAAAAATCACGCCGGGAAACTGCCGGGACAGGCACAAACCTTCAAGGCCCGCAACTTGCCGGGACCGGGCGCGCCACGCTGGGCCCCAAACGGTGGCCCGCGCCGCCACGCGATGTTCATGACACTGTAAATCATCTGTAATATTCAGGATTCATACTCATTACGGGTGGAACTGTGTGTTTCGTATTCCGCTCGATTGCCGTCGCATGCGTGTTGCCCTGGGGGACGACCCGATGACCACTTCGCCTTCCGTACTGACGGACGCAGTGATGTACGACACCCTGGTGAATTACCTGGTGTCCATGGCGCGCACCGTCGAAGGGGCCATGAACCGGGCCCTCGACGCCATCGTCAGCCTTGAAAGTTCCCGCACCGTCGCGCTGCCCAGCGAAGTATTTCTCCTTGAGCCGCGCATCAACGAGATGGAAATCGTTATCGACGAGCATGCCATCCGGCTGTTGCGCACCGGCTCGTTTTCCGACGATGAGTTGCGCTTGATCGTGGCGGCCCTGAAAATCACCAACGACCTCGAGCGCATCGGGGACATCGCCGTGAACCTGGCACAGCGGGTGGTCTCTTTGCGCGAGATGCCCGGCGCGCAAGTGCCCGAAGAACTCGCTCCCATGGCCGCGGCGGTTCGCGCGATGGTCAGCAAGAGTCTCGGGGCCCTGATTTTTCGCAACGTGGAAATGGCCACGAACGTCCTCGAAAGCGACGACCTCGTCGACCGCTACCGCGATCGCATTTTCGAGCAGCTCCTTGATCGCATGACGCACGATACGCAAATGGTGAGCCCGGGCATGCAGTTCATTCTGGCCACGCGGCATCTAGAGCGCATCGCCGACCATGCGACCAACATCGCCGAGGACATTATCTTCTGGGTGCGAGGACTGGATGTGCGCCACGGGCGCGGCCTGCTGGCGTGCCCGGAGCTTTCTAAGGACGCCCTCGCAAAGCTGGCGGAGGATCCCGCGAGCCGGCCGGAAGGCGTTACCAATAATTCACATATCCTTCATGCGCAAGTGACCCGTGCTTGCGACACTGACAGTGCTTGATCTTCAGTTATGGTCCTACCTTGGGGACCGGCGCACCCCTGGCTCCGGTCCCCATCTCCCCTCCTCTCTTCGCTGCCACGCCGCTGCGGCGATTTCGGGCGGGTGGGTACTACGAAGCCGACTTCCTGGGTAACCGGTGTGACTTCGAGTAACCGCGAGATCAATGCCACGTTCCCTGCGGCAGCGTCAGCTGCTCGCGCAAGCGGCGTTCGATAACGGCTCGATCATCGCCGGTAGCCAGGATGTGGAATTTTGGCGGAATGGTTACGTTGTTGATTCGCTTGGCTTTGTTCCTGCGCACTGTCCGCCCGTTTTGAACTGTATTTGGCATCCAACGGACCCGAAAAGACTCAAGTTTGCCGCAAAGGCTTAGGTTCGGGCCGTTCCGGCTTAGGTTCCGGGCTTGACCGAGGACGGAGCACCTATTATCGTTGAACTCGGAACCATCGAAATCGATACAAAGCCGGCGCGCATCTAACAGCGCGGCATCCAACCAAGTGGCGTGCCGCGCCGCGCTTTATGCCATGAGCACGTTAAGGTTGCTGGTTTAAGGACGTGTGGACTTAAAAACATGCAGCGAAAGCGCGCCACACTTTGGACAAATACCCGGACTCAGGCGACCCTGCCGAGCTGGGAGGTCTGCGTGTGTTTGCTCCTCGCGGCGCTGATCTTGTACAACCCGTTTTTGGCGGGCGCGGATTCCGTGGCGGGGCTTTCCGTGCGTCATCCGGCCAGCAATCGCGCCACCGTGGGCGCGTCGGAGTTGCAGCATTTTACGCCGGCAGAAAAGAGCGCGAGCTTGCTGTCTGGCGATGGCTTGTTGCTGTTCGCGCTGCTTATACCCCATTCGCTGCACCCCTCCGGTCAGCGAATCACGACCACTTCGATCTACCCCGCAGCGGTGCAGCATTTGGCGCCGAGTTTGTGGTTCCGGCCGCCGCCTTCCTTATAGCTAATTCGGTCATCTCAATTTAGGACTGGCGCGCCGTGAAGGCCTATTCACACGCGACCAGTTTATCTATAGGCCTGTCTTAAACTCCGCGAGTGACCGAGCGAGGAGGACTTGCTCCTGGATTCGGACACTCAGCCCTGGAAACGAGAATGATGCGAAAACGCAATCACCTTTGGCTGGCCCTGCTGGGTGCGACGGGGGCCGTAGCACTGGTCGGCTGGTACTGGCTAGGCCGCCCCAACGAGGCCGCGCAAGCGCGCGCGGCGGCAGATGCGGCACAAGTTTCCGTCCTCGTGACGCATGTGCAACGCGGCGACGTCAGCGACACGCTGAAAGTTGCGGGCGCGTTTAAGCCTTTTCAGGACGTGGAATTGCACGCCAAGGTAGCTGGGTACATCCGCAACATGAACGTGGACGTAGGCTCGCACGTCAAAGAGGGCCAAGTGCTGGCAGTGCTGGAAGTGCCCGAATTGGCTGCGCAGTTGACCGGAGCGGAAGCATCCTGCCGGGCCGCGCAGCAGCAGATACAGCGTGCCCAGGGCGATCTCGAGCGCGCCCGCTCCACACACTCCGCTGCGCATTCGGCGTATACGCGGTTGAAACAGGCGGCGGATTCACGCGCGGGCCTCGTGGCGCAGCAGGAAGTAGACGATTCGCAAGCCAAGGATCTGGAGGCCGAGGGCCAGGTGTCCGCGGCGCAAGCGTCGCTGGCGGCGGCCCAGCAGCAATACGAGGTCGCGCAGGCGAACGAGAAGCAGGCCAACGCGATGTCTGCCTACACGCGCATCGTGGCGCCATTTGACGGCGTGGTTACAGTGCGCTCGGCGGACGTCGGAACGCTGGTCGCGGCGGGAACCTCCGAGAGCACGCAAGCCATTCCGGTGGTCCGCCTGGCGCAGTATTCGGTGTTGCGGCTGGTGTTGCCGATTCCTGAGTCGGTGGCGGGGCAGATCCGGGTGGGGGAGACGATGACGGTTCGCGTGCAAGCGCTGAATCAGGATATTACGGGGAAAGTGTCGCGCTTCGCGGACGCGTTAAACGAGCAAACGCGCACGATGGAAACGGAAGTGGACTTCCAGAACGCAGACAATCATTTGCTGCCAGGCATGTTTGCGGAAGCGACCATTACCTACAACCAGCAGCACGACGTGCTGACGATTCCGCTGGAGGCAGTGCAACACGAGAGCGACAGCAACTCCGATGGCCGCAACGGGAAAAGCGCCAGCGTGCTGGTGCTGAACGCGCAAAACGAAGTGGAGAGCCGGCGCGTCACGCTGGGGCACGCAGGCGACTCGCGCGTAGTGGTGCTGACGGGCCTCAACGAGGGCGAACGCGTGATTCTCGGCTCGCGCGGCGATGTACGGCCGGGGCAAAAGGTGCTGCCGAAGGAAGTTGCCACGTCAACGTCCGCGAACGATCGGGAGCGCGCTGATGCCTAAGTTTGCCCTGGCGTATCCTTTCTTCATTTTGATGCTGTGCCTGGTGGTGGCGGTAGTCGGAATTGTCACCGTGGCGCGCATGCCCGTGGACCTTTTCCCCGAAATCAAGATTCCCGTGGTGGTGGTGGCAACGTTTTATTCCGGCATGCCGCCACAACAGATCGAAGCGGACATCACCGATACCTTTGAGCGATTTTTTACCCTAGGCAGCAACATCGAGCACATCGAATCGCGTTCGCTGACCGGCGTGAGCCTGATCAAAATCTATTTTCAGCCGGGTACCGACGGAAATTCGGCGCTGAGCAATATCTCGAATCTGGCGCTGGCGGACTTGCGTCGCTTGCCGCCCGGGACGCTGCCGCCGGTGGTGCTGAAATTTGACGCCTCGAGCCTGCCAGTGTGTCTGATCACACTGAAGGGCCAAGGTCTGAACGAAACGCAGCTGAAAGACCTGGCGCAGTTTGCGGTGCGCAACCAGGTAGCCAACGTGCCCGGCTCTTCGGTGCCGCAACCCTTTGGCGGGACATACCGGCAGATCCAGGTGTTTGTGGACCCGGTGAAACTCGAAGCGCACCAACTGAGCCTGATGGACGTGGTGCATTCGGTGAACGACTCGAACCTAATTCTTCCCGCGGGCGACGTCCGCATCGGGGAGCGCGACTACAACATTTACGCGAACAGCCAAGTGCCCACGGCCGACGAGATCAATCAAATTCCGCTGAAGACCGTGGGCTTGGGGTCGGTGCTAGTGGGCGACGTGGGCCACGCGGAAGATGCCGGTGCGATTCAGACGAATATTGTGCGCATCGACGGGCAACACTCGGTGTACATCCCGGTGCTGAAGCAAGGCGGCGGGAGCAATACCATTGCGATCGTGAACGGGGTGAAAGCCGCGATCCAGCATCTCGTCGATGTTCCCTCCGTGTTGCGTACCGAGGTGGTGTTTGATCAATCCATCTTCGTAAAAATCGCCATCAAGAATCTGATTAAAGAGGGCGGCATCGGGCTGGTGCTGACGGCGATCATGATTCTGCTTTTTCTGGGCAGCCCGCGCGCGACTTTCGCCGTGTTGCTGTCCATTCCGCTTTCCGCGCTGATGTGTTTTCTGGTGATGAACGGAATGGGCGGATCGATCAACACGATGCTGCTGGGCGGCTTGGCGCTAGCGTTTTCCCGGCTGATCGACGATTCGGTGGTGGTACTGGAAAATATTTTTCGTTTCATGGAGATGGGCGTGGCGCCACGCGAGGCCGCGGAAAAGGGCGGCATGGAAGTGTCGCTGGCGGTACTGGCGGCGACGTCGACGACGTCCATCGTTTTCTTTCCGGTGACGCTGTTCTATGGCGTGAGCCGTTATCTCTTCGCCGACCTGGCGCTCGGCGTGGTGATCTCCATTTTTGCTTCGTACATTTTTGCCATGACGGTGGTGCCGTTGTATTGCGCGTATTTCATTCGCCTTCAACCGCACGAGCACGCGACGGGCGAGCATGCGGCGGCCGCGGAAGCACACACAGAAGAACCGCCGAGAAAGCGTCCGCGATTTTTCGCGCGCGTCATCGAAAAATTCAATGCCGCGTTTCAATCGCTGCTCGTGCACTACGACGACTGGGTACAACGCGCACTGCGGAAACCGCTGCTAACCGTGGGCATCATCGCGGCGGGAATTGTGGTGGTGTTCCTGGTGCTGTTTCCGTTTCTGGGCTTATCGTATTTTCCGCGCACCGACCCCGGGCAGTTCGTGATCAATCTGAAGGCCCCGACAGGGACGCGGCTGGAGGTGACGGACAAAGACGTGGCGCAGGTGGAAAAGGCGATCAAGGAAGAGGTTTCCGCGCAGGATCTGGACATGATCGTCTCAAACATCGGGATCACGCCCGATCTTTCCTCGATTTACACCAGCAACTCGGCGATGGATACGGCGTTCGTGCAAGTAAGCCTGAAAGAAGACCATAAAACCGGCAGCTACGCGTACATGGAACGGGTGCGGCGGAAATTGGCCAGGGATTTGCCGCAAATGAGCGCGTACTTTCAGGCCGGAGGGCTGGTGGATTCCGTGGTGAACCAGGGCTTGCCCGCACCGCTGGACATCCAGATCAGCGACAACGACATGGACGAATCGTACCGAATCGCCGAGGATCTGGCGCAGCACCTCAAAGCTTCCCGTAACGTGAGCGACGTGTTGATCCCCCAGAGCTTGGATTACCCGGGCCTCGAGCTGGATATTAATCGCGAGCAAGCCAGTCAATTGGGTATTACGCCCAAGGAGGTGGTGGACAACGTGATCACCGCGCTGACGTCCGACGGGGTGATCGCGCCGAGCTACTGGATCGACCCGAACACCGGCAACAACTACATGCTGACGGTACAGTATTCGAACAAGCAGATCGGCAACATGACCATGTCCGACTTCAAGAATATTCCGCTACGCGCGATGAACTCGGCGGCCTATACACCACTGCAATCGGTTGCCAAGATCGAACCGATCGATACGCCGACGGAGGTAGACCACCAGCAACTGCGGCGCGTGATCGATGTTTACGTGATGCCCACAACGGAGGACCTCTCGGGAGTGAATAAGGAAGTGGAGCGACTGATCAAGCAAATCAAGTTGCCGCACAATGCGCGGATCGCGGTGCGCGGGGCGGTGGTGGGGATGCACGAATCGTTTACGCGGTTCGCCATCGGGCTGCTGCTTTCCGTGGTGCTGGTGTATTTGATTTTGATGGCGCAGTTTCGCTCTTTTCTGGACCCCCTGATTATTTTGACGGCGATTCCGCCCGGCCTTTCCGGTGTGGTGCTGGTGCTTCTGCTGACGCACACCGCGCTGAACATCATGTCGCTAATGGGGGTGATCATGATGACGGGCATCGTGGTGTCCAACAGCATTTTGATTGTGGAGTTCGCGGGAATTTTGCAGGAGCGGGGGATGAGCATTCGGGATGCGGTGGTGGAAAGCTGCAAGGTACGTTTGCGTCCGATTCTGATGACCTCGCTGGCAACGATCCTCGGCATGATTCCGATGGCGCTCGGACTGGAAGCGGGTAGCGAGCAGTATGCGCCGTTGGCCAGGGCGATTATCGGAGGGCTGACGGTTTCAGTAGCGGTGACTGTGTTTTTGGTGCCAGCGGTGTACATCCTGGTGCATGAGAAGCCACGAACTTGGCCAGTGTCGTCAGAGGTCGTGCTGTGATGTGCGCCGGGGCGAAACGCGCGCTGCGATCCGCCGCCGTGGTCATGGCGCTGCTGCCGGTCGGCGCCTATGCGCAAGGCCCCGGCTCTGCGCAAGCAACGGCGGCGCCGCAACGAACTACCGCGACACCAATGGCACCTAATGGCGCGGGACCGGTGCGCACCCTGACGCACCAGCAGGCCGAAGCGCTGGCGCTGAAAAATAATCCGCAGATCAGCATCGGGCAGCTGAACGCGTTGGTGGCCCGCCAGTTTGTGCGCGAGCAGCGCTCTGCGTTGCTGCCCTCCGCGGCGCTTAGCGTCACCGGCGTGGATGCCCAGCCTGGCGGCCGCATCGCCGCGGGAAGTCTCAGCAATTCCGCCATCTATTCACGCGCCGCGGCCGGCGCAAATGTCAGTCAATTGGTGACAGATTTCGGTCGCACCACGAACTTAGTGGCCAGCGCGAACTTACAGGCCAAAGCGCAGGATGAAACCGCTGCCGCCACCACCGCGGACATTATCTTGGCGGTGGACCAGTCTTTCTTCAACACGCTGGAGACCGAGGCGCTCGTGACCGTGGCGCAGCAGACAGTAGACGCGCGGCAAACCTTGGTGGATAAAATTCAGGCGCTGGCCGATGCGAAGCTGCGTTCGGATCTGGATCTGAGCTTTGCGAAAGTGGATGCCGCGCGGGCGCGACTGCTGCTGCTCGAGGCGCGGAATAATTATCAGACGTCGCTCTCGGCGCTTTCCGCGCTGCTGGGGTTCAACGACGAGCAAAATTTTCAGCTCGTGGAAGAGCCGGCCCGGTCGACGACGCCTCCTCCTTTAACGGTGGAACCGCTGATTGGCGAAGCGCTGGCGCAACGGCCCGAGGTGCTGGCGCTCCGCGACCAGGTGCAATCCGGGGAGAAATTCGGGCGCGCCGAGCACGACCTGAAGCTTCCTGACGTTACGGCGCTAGGCAGCGTGGGCCTGGTGCCGGCGCGGGACAACCATGTGCCGAGCTGGTGGGGCGCGGTGGGCGTCAACATCAACATTCCGGTCTTCAATGGTTTCCTTTTCGATGCGCGCGCCAAGACCGCCGACCTCCAAACTGCCATTTCCCGCCAAAAACTGACCGATCTAGAGAACAACATCGCCCGCGATGTCCGCAACGCCTGGCAGGATTCGAATCGCGCGTTCGAGCGCCTCTCGGTTACGCGGCAGCTCGAGGAACAAGCCAGTCTAGCCCTGGACCTGGCGCAATCCCGCTACAACCTCGGTCTTAGCTCCATCGTGGAATTCAGTCAGGCCGAACTTCAGAAAACCGAGGCGGACATCTCCGACACCGACGCGCGTTACCAGTACCGCTTAACGCAGATTGTTCTCGACTATACCGTGGCTGCACCGCACTAAGTCGCATTCGTCACACCCTCTTCACCCTGAGCTGCAAATGAAGGGCGTAGTACATTTCAATTATTGCCGTTCCTGCGTCCCCGTCTGAAAATCCCACAACGAATTTCGATTCCGTGACATACCCGGGTGCTGATCTTTGTCGAGGCGGCGGCGCGCAGAAGCTGTGTCGCGTTTTTTCCCCTATGTTCGTTGTCGTTGTTCGCCGCTGACGGACGAGGTGCTAGGGAGATTTTTTAGAAGCGCATATATTCGAGGACGCGAGGATCATTTTGAGAAAATTCATGGCGGGTATCATCTTGACTCTTGGTTTTTATCTTCCGGCGCTGGCGCAATCGGACCCGCAGCCCATCGAGCTTGGCAACGTGACGTTTTCCGGCAATATCCGCGAGCGCTACGAAGCCTGGGATTGGTTTCAACCGACGGCTGGGCAAAATCTCTATGGCTTTTCCGGCACGCAAATTCAATTTGGATTTTCCCAGACGCGCACGAACTTCGATTGGAACATCGAGTTTGAGGTTCCGATCCTGCTGGGTCTGCCGGACGGAGCGGTAAAGGCGGCTCCACAAGGGCAGCTCGGCCTCGGGGCTTCCTACTATGCCGCGAACGACAAGCAGCAGAACACGGCGTTTATTTTTCCCAAGCAGCTTTTTATTCGTCCCAAATGGGGCCACAGCAGCCTGCAGATCGGGCGGTTCGAATTTACCGACGGCAGCGAAGTCAAGCCCAAGGACGCAACGCTGGCATCCCTGAAGGCCGACCGCATCGGTCAGCGGCTGATCGGCAACTTCGGCTATTCCGACGTGATGCGCAGCCTCGACGGCTTGCACTATGCCTACTCGAAGGGACCCTGGAATTTCACCGCGGTCAGCGCCATCCCGGATCGGGGCGTATTCCAGGTGGACGGCTGGGGTTGGGTCAATACGCCTGTGAGTTACGTGGCCGTAACCCGGGAGGGCGATTACGGCGACACGCAACTGGAATGGCGCGTCTTTGGCATCTTCTACAATGACGATCGCGGCGTCGTGAAGGTAGACAACCGGTCAACTGCCGCCAAGGCCGCGGATTTGGGGGCTATCGATATTGGGACCTACGGCGGCCATTTCATCATGGCGTCGGCAACCAGCGTCGGAACCTTTGATCTCTTGGGCTGGGGTGCGCTGCAGAGCGGAAAGTGGGGCGTGCTGACGCAACGCTCGGGCGCCGGCGCGATAGAAGGCGGCTACCAGCCGCACTTTGCCAAACCTGTCCGCCCGTGGTTCCGCGCGGGCTACTACTACTCGAGCGGTGACGGAAATCCGAACGATGGCACGCATGGAACATTTTTCGCCGTCCTGCCAACGCCGCGCGTGTATGCGCGATTCCCGTTCTTCAACTCCATGAACAACACGGATGTTTTTGGCGAAGTAGTGTTACGCCCGGCAAAAAGCCTGACCATACGCAGCGATGTTCACGGACTGTGGTTGTCGAGCGGTAAGGATCTATGGTACTCGGGCGGCGGCGCATTTCAGCCCTGGACGTTCGGCTTTCAGGGACGCCCGTCCGGCGGCGACACCAAGCTTGCCAACCTCTACGATATCAGTGGCGACTGCAAGTTTGGTCACGGACTTTCACTCACGCTGTACTTTGGTTGGGCGCAGGGCGGACAGGTGATCAAGAATATTTATCCCACCGACAGCAACGGAGCGCTGGGATATACCGAACTGAACTATCGTTTTTGAAAGGGGTGGCGTTGTCCCGGATTGAGACCCCCAATCAAATTTCACTCTACGAAACCGAGATCGGCGATTAAACGAGATCGCTAAGAGTGTGCTCGTGCACTCTGCCGGGCATGCGGCGGATCAAGCATGCGGTCGCACGCCCCGGCCAAATCATATAAAAACGCATTGCTTTAATGTATCGATACGAGCTAAAGTGTCGCGCGGCGTTCGCTTCGAGTTCTAGTTGATCCGCCCGTGGCTATTTTGCGATTTTCTAGCTCACTTTTTGTAGAAAGGTGATCCATCGTGAACTGCTCCGACTCCTCGCAGATCCTCTTCCGGTACGGGAGGCGATGGAAAGCTTTGACGCGCGCCAGCTACGTTCCAACGGCTGCCTTACAGCCCCTGGCCCGACCCTTGCTGCTGCTTTTGTGGTTTGTGACGGGCGTGTTCCCGACGTGGGCCCAAACCGGAGCAAGCCTTTCGGGCGTGGTGACGAATCAAACTGGCGCAGCCCTTCCCGATGTCGCAGTGACTATCAAGAACGTCGATACCGGCGCAACGCGCTCGATCGCAAGCGACAGCGCCGGGCACTTTCAGGCGTCCGGCCTGCCTCCGGGGCGCTTTGCGATTCGAGCGGCAAGGCAAGGGTTCGCCGAAGAAACGCGCACGGGAATCAGCCTGGCGGTTGGCCAGGACACCACGGTCGAGATTCAGATGCACCTGAGCACTCCCGACGCCTGCACAAGCGGCCACGAGTTCGCCACCACCGATTGCGCGTTGAGCTGGCACGGCATCACGCTGTACGGCGCGTATGACGTCGGCGTCGGCTGGGTGAGCCACGGCTTGCCGGAAAACGGCTATAACTACGAAGGTGAATCGCTGGTAAACCGCAACGGCAACCAATCTCGATTCATCGTGGCACCGAACAACCTGCAGCAGACAGGCTTTGGCATCCGAGGCAAAGAAGAGTTTATGCCTGGCTGGTCCGTGGTATTCAACGTTTCAACGGGCATCAATCCGCAGTCCGGGCTGCTGGCAAATGCCTCACTCACCGACATCAATAACAATGGCCTGCCCCGGGCCAGCTATTCGGAAGCCATCGACGGCGCGCGGGCGGGTCAACCTTTCAATGACGAATACTATGGCGGTATATCGTCCGCGCAGTTCGGCACGCTGACCTTCGGTCGGCAGCGCTCTCTCGGCACCGATACGATGCTGCTTTACGATCCGGTCGGCGGCGGCTATGCCTTTTCCTACATCGGGTATAACGGCACGATGGCCGGCGGCGGCGATACCGAGGACTCGCGTTGGGACGATGCCCTGAAGTATCGCCTCAGCCATGGCCCGGTGCATTTCGGCGCGATGTATAAATTTGCCAATGGTTCTGGCGGGTGCTACTCGGGCACCGCGGGCTGGACGGCCGCAAACTGCACGCCGGTTGCGCCGCATAACGATGCCTATGGATTCAATCTTGGCGGACGCGCCGGCAAGTTCTTTGCCGATTTGGTCTACCAACACTACAACCAGGCCATCAGCGTATTGAATCCCTTGCTCGGGCCGCAGAGTCCGGCAGCGCCATATCAGTCGACGACCGACAGCATCAATACAAACACCATCGCCGGGCCCAATCTGATCGACCCCAACAACACCTTATATGGCATCGTGACCGACAACAATGCCATCATGGCCGCGGCCAGATACGTGTGGGACCCGTTCAAGTTTTTTGCCGGCTACGAATACATCTGGCAGAACAATCCGAAGAACCCGTTGGGCGTGGGGGCGTCCGACCAGGGCGGCTATAACCTGAGCGGCGTCGAAGACAACAATCTTGATGAGGAAAAGCTGGTACAGATCTGGTGGACCGGCGTGAAATACACCTTTCGCAGCAAAACCGACTTCACTTTCTCATGGTATCAACAGCGGCAAAACGACTTCCGTAGTCCCCCAACCTGCTCGGCAGCAGCGGGGTTCCGGGCTTCCTGCGCGGGCACGCTCAACGAAGTGTCGTTCTATGCGGATCATCACTTCACCAAGCGTTTCGACGGCTATGCGGGATTTGCGTATTCCTACGTGGGCGGTGGTCTGGCCATCGCCATACCTCATGGCCCCGGCGTTCCCTACAAGTACGACAGCAACGTTGCCCCGACAGTCGGTGGTCGTTTCACGTTCTAAACGCCCCGCGGGCTCAGTCTGGACTCCAGGGTAGCCCGCCGCTCTCGGGAGTTGACGCGAATTGCTCTTGCGTTATAGCATCTCTACATTGCAGTGACCCCCTTCGCGGTCGAGAGCGAGAGGCGATTTTGGGGAGCATACGAAATCACCTATACACCTCGACTGCCGCGATTGTTGCGCACGTGGCCTTGGGCGTGTTTCGTAAACCCCTAAAAGCATTGCGGTTAAACGCGGGTTTTCCAACTCTGTTACAGGATATTCACACTTGGTTCATGTAACCGTAAGACCGGCCGATTACCTTCCATGCGGGGTGCTACGTAACAGGTTTGTTCGCTACATCGAAATCTTCTACACAAGAGAGAGGCAATGAATAAATTCGCTGCACTAACACTGTCGCTGTTCCTGGTTTGCGGAACGGCCTTGGCTGACACACCGAAAGATCCTGATGCACCAGCTGCTAAACCCAAACCGGCTGCCACAGCAAAGCCCGCGGAGAAGTCCAGCGCTGAAATCGCCGCCGAAATCGAGTCGTTGCGCCAGGCGCTGCAGACGCAGCAGGAAGAGCTGCAATTGCTGAAGGAAGAGTTGGCCAAGCGCGACCGCCAGATTGACGAAGCCCGCGAAGAAGCAGCTGCCGCCAATTCCAAGGCGGCCGCCGCCAGCTCTAAGGCCACGGAAGCTGTTGCCGCTTCCACCGCGGCGACGAGCAGCACGGAGGCGCTCAGTTCCTCCGTGACCGCGCTGAAGACCAGCAACGACGCGCTGGTGACTACCGTAGCCAATGCCAATTCCGGCGCTTCGCAACTGGCGAACGCCGATGACGGTCCGGTGGCAATTCGCTACAAGGGCGTCAGCATCACGCCTGGCGGCTTCCTCGCGGCAGAAACGGTCTTTCGCAATCGCGCCACCGGTGGCGATATCGCTACTCCTTTTACCGGCATTCCTTTTGAGTCCAACGATCTCTCGCACGTCACCGAAAGTGCCTTCACCGGACGTCAGAGCCGTCTCAGCATGCTGGTGCAGAGCAAGGTCGGGTCCGCAGCTCTTACGGGTTACGTCGAGGCCGATTTTCTTGGTGCCGGCACCACTTCCAACAATCGCCAGACCAACAGCTACGTTTTCCGGCAGCGCCAGTTGTTCGCACAAGCCGCTTGGGATAACGGCTGGATCATCACCGGCGGTCAGCAGTGGAGCTTGGCTGCGGAAGACAAGAAAGGAATTTTCAATCGCCAGGAAGACACCCCGATGATGATTGACCCGAATTACATCGTCGGCTGGACATGGGCCCGTGCCTATGGCTTCCGGGTGGTCAAGGATTTCGGCGGCAAATTCGCGCTGGGTGTGTCTGTTGAAGGTCCGCAAGCCACCATCGGCGGGCGCGGCTTCGACACAGTTACCACCGTAAACGACACCGCAGCAGCCGCTACGATCCTCACGTCTGGAGCTACGACCGCGACAACCGGCAATTTCTTCCTTAACGCCCCGGGCTCGGGCGCAGGCCTCTATAACGCCTTTGACTCGACCGGTTACACCGTTAACAAGGCGCCGGACCTGATCTTCAAGGCGGCTGCGGATCCGGGCTGGGGTCACTACGAACTGTTCGGCATCGTCAGCTTCTTCCGCGATCGCATTTACCCTTGCGGAGTCGTGGGCACCAACGCGAACGACACCGCTCCTCCTGTCACGACAACTTCGCTTACCTGCACCGTCGGCGGCGTCACCTCAACGACCGTCAGCAGCCTTGGCGCTACAAACAGCAGCAGCAACGGCGGTGGAATTGGCGCCAGCGGCCTGTGGCCGCTCTTCGGAAAGAAACTGGATTTTGGTCTTAAGGCCGTGGCTGGCGATGGCATCAACCGCTACGGTGGTTCGCAACTCGCCGACGCGACGGCTCGTCCTGACGGCACCCTCGCGCTAATTCGTGGCGCTCAGGGGCTAGGAAGGCTTGAATGGCACGCCACTCCGAAGCTCGACCTGTACGCCTACTACGGCGCAGAGTATGCCTGGCGAGCCGGTTACACCGGGTACAACTCCATCACCATCACCAAGACTCCCGCAATCCCTTCGAACGGGACTTCGCCGGCCATTCCAGCGACGACCACCACGAAGTTTTCCCTGGGCGGGATCGGCGGATACGGCAACGTAGCCGCGAACAACTCGCTCTGCTCCACCGAAGGCGTGCCGACGAACGACTTCAACCCGTCTACCGGCGGCACCGACTGCGCAGGCGACATTCGCGTCATTCAGGAAGGTACTCTCGGTTTCTGGTACAAGTTCTACCAGGGATCGAAGGGCCGCTTCCAATTCGGTATGCAGTATTCGTACCTCTGGAAGGACGCGTGGTCGGGCGTGACCGGCGGCGTGTCTTATGATCCCAAGGGCGTCGACAACATGCTGTTCACCTCCCTTCGCTACTACCTCCCCTAAGCCGGGAGATTTGGCGCTCTGTCCCCCTGCGGACGGAAAAAGGGGCTGCTCCTTACCGGGCTGCCCCTTTTGTTTTTTTTGCGCATCCGCGCCGCGAACAGCTACCCAATTTCGACGTGGCTATAACAGGTATTGAAACGGTTACAGGTTTTCCCCTCGTCTAAATCCCCACCCGATTGAATAACGTAAAGCGAACTTTTGCCTCGCTCCGCGCATGGTATTTTCCAATCGTAGCGGACACTGGCGGATGGGGAAGGGGTAGCGCCGTCCAAGCCGAGACCTGGTGACACTCCCGGGTTCGCGATGAGGCCACGACCTATTCGAATGCGAGGTATGTACCTTGCATTGCGGGCATGAGCGGCCTGTTCGAGCCGCAGACCAGACAGACTGCTATCGCACATCGTCTAAGTTAGACTCGGACAGCCCACTGCGGGAGGGACTGGGATGAAGGTCTTGAGGGTTCTCCTGATCAGCCTGCTGGTTTGCTGGCCACTGATGGCGCAGAGCCAGCCCAATCTGAAAAGCCCTCATACTCTGCTCCTGGAGCATGTGACGGTGATCGATTCGACGGGTTCCGATCCCCGCGCAGACACGTCTGTCCTCATCGAGGGCGACAAGATCAAATCAATCTTCTCCTCGCGTCAGAGCAAGCCCGCCGGCGTGGGCTTGATTGTTGATGGGAGCGGAAAGTTTTTGATAGCCGGTCTTTGGGATATGCATGTGCACGCTTTGAGCCAGAACAACCCGGAACGCTTTTTTCCGCTGTTCATTGCAAATGGCGTTACCGGTATTCGGGATATGGGAGGCGATATTCCACTGTCGCAAGTGGCTCAGTTGAAGAAGGACATCCATGATGGTTTCCGCCTGGGGCCGGAAATATTCGCAGCAGGCCCGATCTTGGAGGGGGAGCACCCCTTTTGGCCTTTCTCGATCTCCGTCAAGAATCCTACGGAAGCACGGCAGACCGTCGCGAAGCTGGTGAAAGAAGGCGCAGATTTTCTGAAGGTGTATAACACGCTGTCGCGGGATGCGTACCTGGCAATTGCTTCTCAAGCGAAGGAAAGCGGAATCCCATTCGAAGGGCACATCCCGGATGGCGTCACACCGGCGGAAGCATCTTCCTTAGGACAAAAAAGTATCGAACATTTGTGGGGCATTCCAGCTTATCTGAGTTCTGAAAGTGTGCGACTGCAGAGTATGGGAGCGCGGGCCAACGACGAGGAAGACCCGAAGGTTGCACGTGACCTCTATTATAGGATTAATGAAACGATCCTGGCCACGAGCGATGTACAGAGATCCAGGACTCTGTACGAGGAATTCGCACGAAATCACACCTGGCAAACTCCGACCCTCGTTGTGTTGAAGTCGTACGCCACGATTCATGATCCGATCCTTCACAAGGATCCCCGCACCGCATATATCCCGGATAATCTCATCGGCTTTTGGAACTCGATGGGTGGCCAGCCCGATCCGCGAAATGATGAAATCCAGCTCCGTCTTTTTGAATACGACATCGCCATCGTGAAAGCCATGTACAAGGCGAAAGTGCCTTTGTTGGCTGGTACCGACATGCCAAATCCGTACACCTACCCTGGCTTTAGTCTGCACGAAGAGCTTGAACTGCTGGTGTCAGCTGGCTTCACTCCGATGGGAGCACTACAGACGGCGACACTGCGAGCAGCTCAGTTTCTGGGTGTAAGTCAGCTTTTGGGCACCGTGGAAGAAGGTAAAATGGCGAATCTAGTGCTGCTAGATGCAAATCCTCTCGAGGACATAAGCAACACCAAAACTATTCGAGGCGTCATCCTGCGCGGCCAGTTTTTGGATAAATCCAGGTTGGATGAGCTGTTAGCCGGCCAGAGAATAGCCCGTACTCAGAAATAGACGAGTAGCCCGAAGCGTCCGTCCGTGACATGCACTCGGTTCAATTGCCTGATTGACGTGGAGTGCTGATGGCGCAGCACTAAAACCATCGCCAAGAGGCTAAATGGCGAGCACGTGCCGTCACCTCTATCATCTGGCGGGCCCGACCCGCAGAAGCATTGCTGTTCCGCTCCGTATTTTGAGCGTGCCGCTGTCAAAGGATAAGACGATCACGCCAGCGGGACCGGTGCGGCCAGCGTGGGCGATGTGAAGGTGTTCGATTCCGTAGGTGCCGCAGGCATCCGAGGAGAAGACCCACAGGGCTTGCGGACTATTGTTACCGTCGATGGCGCCGCGACACGTCGGCGCGGTAGAGTCGTTCTGGCATCGTTGCCAATGGCGTGACCTACATGCCCTTCGCCGTCTTAGTCATTCACGCGGAAATCTGAACGCATTGAGAATCTGGACGTCCTGCAAGCCAGATTCGCTATAGTATTCACCGATGTCCCCAGCTGTCGAGATCACGAGCCGCGACGGAATCCCGGCCACGCTCTCGTATCCTGGCGCCAGGCAATTCTGGCTGGCCGTTTTGCTGAAGGGCATTGGCACGGGCTTGGGCGCGGCCGCACTGACGCGTCTTTTGGAGGCGACCCAGCACCTGGCGTGGCAAGGTTCGGCTACTGGTTCCCGCAAATCTTGGGCAACGGAAGAGATCTCTCGCAACTATTGTTTGTTTACCTCCGCCGTAATTCTGATGATGGAGTTAACCGGCCGCGACCGCTCCTTCATCCTCCCCCTACTGGTAATCGTCGGAACCAGCACCCTAGTCGCTCGCTCTATCGAACCGCGTTC
>JBEKSZ010000003.1:0-92876 GCA_049516615.1 Candidatus Acidiferrum sp.
TTTTACGTTCGAAGCGTAATCAAGGAACAGATCGAGTTGGATATCCGTCTGGCCGGGACGTTCTAGCAACGCCTGGTCGAGGGTGTAGGATTCCGGGGCAACCGCGAGAGGGTTCCTGACCCCGTGAAGATACTGGAACTTGGTGCCCTCGAGCGTGAGCACCTTCGCGCGAACGATTTCGCGATTCTCCGCCGAAGGCCTCGCCCAGTAGCGCCGGATCGGGTCCCAGGCATCGCCGAGGCCGTCCTCATAGGCGTTGCCGTTTTGCGAGACGATTGCCGTCACCCGCTCGGGATGGGCCATCGCCAGGCGGAATCCCGTCGGCGCGCCGTAGTCAAAAACGTACAGGGCATAGCGCTTGAGACCGAGGGCGTCGACAAACGCGCCCATGGTATGCGCCAGCTCCTGAAAGGAGTATTTGTAGCGGCGCTCTTCTCTCACCACGCTGAATCCGAACCCGGGCAAATCCGGAGCAATGACGCGATAGCGGCTGGCCAGCCGCGGAATCAGCTCGCGATACATGTGCGAGGAGGTCGGAAAACCGTGCAGCAGCAGGAGCGCCGGCCCATCGGCCGGACCTGCTTCGCGATAGAACACGCGCACGCCATCGGCTTCGACGGTGCTGAACGCCGTCCGCGGGGCGAAACGCTCGCGCGCGACAGAAGACCCGGAGTTGGTCATGGTGGCCCTCAAAAAACGCCCGGCGCTCTCTTCCCCGGCCCGCGCGGTGAGACCCGCCCGTTCAAGAAGGCCGAGGGGCGCGATTTCCCGGGCCTCGACTACGCGCCTAGGGGGAGTAGATGCCGCGCTGGTCGCGAGGGGCACAGGAAAATCCGGGCACGCTCGGGGCTTTCCCTACCCCAAAATCAATGCTTCGGAGTTTTCACCGGATCCGGCGGCCGCGGCGGCAACACCTTGCGGTTGCTCTCGAGCGCTTTCATAATTTCCGCGATGCCGCGATCGAGTTGCGCGTCCTTACCGGCAATCACCCCGGCCGGATCGTTTTCGACCAGGATGTCCGGATCGACGCCATGCCCCTCAATCACGTACTGCCCGGCGGTGCTGGCCATGGCAAATTCCGGCACAAATACTTCTCCGCCATCGAGCAGGGGCCCGTGCCCGGTAATCCCCACCACTCCGCCCCAGGTGCGTTTCCCGATCAACGGCCCGAGTCCTGAGAGCTTAAACATGTAAGGAAAAATATCCCCGTCCGAACCGGAGGTCTCATTGATCAGGCACACCTTCGGCCCGTACAACACCCCGGCCCAGGGATAGGTCTCCGTGAACTGATCGCCGCGCACAAATTGCGTCCCGAGCAGTTCCCGCCGCAAGCGTTCGATAATCATTTGCGAGACGTTGCCACCGCCGTTTCCGCGCACGTCCACGATCATCGCCTGCTTGCGAACCTGCGGGTAGTAGTACTTGATGAACTCGCGGATGCCGTCCGCGCCCATGTCCGGCAGATGGATGTAACCGACCTTGCCGCCCGTGGCCTTGTCCACATACTCGCGGTTGCGCGTCACCCACTCGAGGTAAAACAGATTGCTCTCGTTGCTGATCGGGCGATAGGTAATGACGCGCGAGCCTGCCAGGCTCGGCTTGGCATTGACCGTCCACTCGACCGGCCGGTTTCCTTTGTTGCGCAGCAGTTCGTAGGGATTTTTCCTCGCCGTGAGATCTTCCCCGTCGATGGCCAGGATGTAGTCGCCTTCCTTGACGTCCACACCCACTTCCGTCAGGGGCGAGCGGTAGATTTCCTCTTCATTTTGCCCGCGATAGATCTTGCTAATGCGGTAGCGTCCGGCCGCCGCATCGAGCTCGATGCGCGCGCCCGGCAGGGCATCCAGCGGGCGCTTGGGAATCTCAAAATCGCCGCCCGAAACGTAGGCGTGTCCGATGCTCAATTCCGCCACCATTTCTCCCAGCACGTAATTCAAATCCGAGCGGTGTGCGACGTCCTTTACCAGCGGCCGGTACTGCGCGCGCAGCGCCTCCCAATCGTAGCCATGCATGTTGGCGACGTAAAAGAAATCGCGATAGCGTCGCCATACTTCGTCGAAAATCTCCGTCCATTCCTGCTGCGGCACGCGATCGACCATCAGGTTGTCCACCGCCACGGGTTTGCCGCTTGTCTTTCCCTCCGGTTTCAAGTCGTACAACTTGTAGCTCTTGTCCTGCTCGGCCAGGATTTTCTTGCCGTCTTCGGACACACTAAAGCTGCTGATATTTTCAAGAAAAGTGGTCTCTTTGTGGTCTTTCCTTGAAAACAGCACCACGGCGGTCTGCGGGTAGGAATCCCGTCCATAAAAAGGCGCGCCTTCCCGCGCATACACCAGATATTCCTTGGTCACCACCAGCCCGCCGAGGTTGTCGGCCCCCACCGGAACGCGCGTGACGCGCTCCCCCAGCCCATCAAAATCAATGCGCACATACTCTTTCTTTTTTTCCTCCTTCTTGTCTTTTTTCTCCTCCTTCTTCTGGCCGTCTTTGTCGGCTTTCTTCTCGCCCTTCTCAGGAACGTCTCCGGGCTTTTCCGCGTCTTCGCCGGGCTTGCTGACCGTCGCTTCGTCGCTTTCAACCGGAAAGGGATTCTTGCCGTCCTTGCGCAGCGTCAGCGCCAGAATCTCTCCGCCGCGGTCGGTGGCAAAATTGAATTCCACCTGGCTGATTTCCGGCGCGAACACCCGCGTGCTTACAAAAAACAAGTAGTTTCCCTCGGGATCCCAGGCCGGATCAACCGCGTCATACATTTCGTCGGTAACGCGATGCGTCGCCCCGTCCGCCACGCTCCAGATATAAATGGATGAAAATCCGGCGGCGTTGCCCAACGTGTACGCCAGTTGCCCGCCGTCCGCCGACCAGCGGTACTCCCTCATGCGCCCGTGCGGCTCCTGCGCGATTTGCGTCACTTTCTTGTCGTCTAAGGTAATCACATACAGCTTGCCGTCCTTGTCGCTGAAGGCCATGCGTTTGCCGTCCCCGGCCCACACCGGCTCGTTCAGCATGGCGTGGAATCCGTGCGTCAACTCCTCGGCCTTGCCCGTGCCATCCTGATTGCTCAAGTACAGCTCATCTTCCCCATCCATATCCGAAATGAACGCGATCTTTGCGCCGTCCGGGGACCACTGCGCGAATTTGTCGTGCGCGCCCGACGAGTTGGTCAGATTGCGTACCGCGCCCTTCTCGATGGGCGCGGTAAATACGTCTCCGCGAGCCACAAACAGCGCCCGCTCGCCCTTGGGACTGAGCCCGGCCGATTCGATGTGCCCCGCCGCCGACACCCGCGAGGGGCGCATGGCCAGGCCGTCCGTGGGCACCTCGATCGTCAATTTCTTCGATTGTCCCGTGGCCAGATCAAGAATATTCAGCTCCCCGTCTTGCTCGTACACAATTCTGCTTTTGTGATCCGTGCTCGGCCATCGCAGGTCCCACTTGGTGCTGTGCGTCAGCTCCGTGGTGGTCTTGCTCGCGGGATCATAGGAATACAAATTCAGCGTGTCGTCCTTGTCCGCCGAATAATAAATCTTGTCCCCCACCCACATGGGGTCGCGGTGAACGCGCGGATCGTCGGTAATCTTTTCCGTCGCATGCGTTTTCAGGTCGAAAATATACAACTGCTGCGCCCAGCCCCCTGAGTACCTTTTCCACGTCCGGAAATCCCTAAACAGCGGCGAATACACCACCTTGGTGCCGTCCGGAGAGAGGTCTCCCGCGCCCGATTTGGGCATCGGCAGGGCCACCGGAAGCCCGCCATCAAGAGCCACGGTGTACAGCCGGCTGTCGCCTAAATCAAAATATTCGCGCAGCGAACGGAAGATCACGGATTGGCCATCCGGGGTCCAGCCATAAACCTGATTGTCATATCCCCAGCGCGCGGGCAGCGGCCCGCGCGAAGGATAAAAAGTAAGCTGCTTCGGCACGCCCCCCGTCGCGGGAATGACATACACCTGTTCATCGCCGTCGTACTGCCCGGTGAACGCAATCCATTTTCCGTCCGGAGAAAACTTCGCAAACAGCTCCACGCCCGGATGGGCCGTCAGGCGCGTGGCCATGCCCCCCGAAGTTGCTGCGGTCCACAGGTCGCCCGCGTAACTGAACACCACTTTGTCGCCGTAAATATCGGGAAAGCGCAGCAGCTTGGTTTGCGCGGCCGCGGGGGTGCCCAGCAGCACGGCAGCGAGGCACAGCAGAAACGTTTTAAGAAGAGAAAGCGGCATACACATCCTTTCATCGAGCAGAGCTTTACGCGCTGCGCCTTGTGGCGCACCTGCTTGAAGCAGCCCGCTCGACCGGCGGACCGATATCTTACTCGCAATTTGCTCGTTCGGCTGCTCCGTGGACAGGACTTGCACGCCACGGTTAGACGTTTAAAGGCGGAAGGTCGTTAGGTGCGCCACCCGCGCGGCGACTCCGCGGCACGGCGCGGTAAAATATCGCGCGCGGGCCCGCGCGCTGTTGCTCGTCGAGCCCCCTCCCGAGGCGGTCGAGCGCAGAGAATCTGCGGCCTTTTGCCAACCGCCTCCCTGCCTTTTGGGCCTTTTGCGCCCGGCATGCATTTTCATCCTGACGGGAGTATGATTCTCCCTCGCTGTCCTCGCTCGAGACTGAGCCCCCGGAGGGCCCTCCATGGCTCACCGCTTCACCATCGGCGTCGAAGAGGAGTTCCAGATCATTGACCCGGCGACGTGTGCATTGCGTTCCCACGTGATGCAGCTGGTCTCTGCGGCGTCACCCGGCATCGCCGACCAGGTCAAACTCGAAATGCATCAATCGATCGTCGAAACCGGAACCAATATCTGCGAGGACGTCCGGCAGTTGCGCATCGAGATGCATCGCACGCGCGACGAACTCGTAGCCGCCGCCGACCGCGCCGGCCTGCACGTGGCCGCCGCCGGCACGCATCCATTTTCGAGCTGGATCGATCAGGTCATCTCTCCCGGCGAGCGTTACCAGAACATCGTCGAAGAGCTGCAGCAACTGGCGCGTTCCCTGCTGATTTTCGGAATGCACGTTCACGTGGCCATGCCCGACAAGCAAACCACCATCGACATGATGAACATGGTGCGCTACTTCCTTCCGCACCTCCTGGCCCTCTCAACCAGTTCGCCGTTCTGGATGGGCCGCAACACAGGATTAAAATCCTTCCGCACCACGGTGTTCCGCCGCTTCCCGCGCACCGGCGTCCCGGAACAGTTTGAGTCCTGGAGCGCTTATGAAAATTTCGTCAACCTGCTTGTAAAGCTGAATTGCATCGACACCGGCAAAAAAATCTGGTGGGACGTTCGCCCGCACCCGACGTTCGGCACGCTGGAATTCCGCATGTGCGACTGCACCACCAAGGTCGAAGAAGCCGTGGCCATCGCCGCGCTCACGCAGGCCATCGTGGTAAAACTTCACCGCTTGTACAAAGGCAACATGAGCTTCCGGCTGTACCGCCGCGCGCTCATTGAAGAAAACAAGTGGCGCGCCGCGCGTTACGGCATCGAAGGCAAGCTGATTGATTTCGGCAAGGAAGCGGAAGTGGCCATGCGCGACCTGATTCCCGAGCTGCTGGAGTTCGTCGACGATGTGGTTGACGACCTCGGCAGCCGCGGCGCGGTCGAATACGTCAACACCATCTTGCGCGAAGGCACCAGCGCCGAACGACAGTTGCGCATCTACCAGGAAACTGGCGACCTGAAGGCCGTGGTTCGCAATATCGTGGCGGAGACCCGCGGGCACACCAATTCGCAAGCCTCGGCGCATGCCGTAAACTAGTTTTCTGCGTGCCGCCGCTTCCGCGCGGCGCGCCGGGAAGGCGGCTATCGCAGAAAAGGCACGCAGCGCAGATGCTTTTTTTCTAGCGACGACCCGGGACGTCCTCGGGGTCCGCTGCTCGATACCTCGATCGAAGCCCGTCGGAGATAAAGCGAGGGGAGGGCCCGGCTTGGCGGTCGCGCCCGAGGTAGCCATAATAAAAGGGCTTTGAGCCTGAGGCAGGAGCAACCCATGAAAAAAATCGGCTTACTCTGCGGACGCGAATTCAGCTTTCCTCCCGCCTTCCTCGCGCGCGTCAACGCCCTCGGCGCCAAAGACGGCATTTCCGCCGAATTTGTGAAGCTGGGCGGCACGCGCATGGGCGAAGCCGCGCGCTACAGCGTTATCGTCGATCGCATCTCCCATGAAGTTGAGTATTATCGCGGCTACCTCAAACACGCCGTCCTAGAGGGCACCTACGTCATCAACAATCCTTTTTGGTGGACCGCCGACGACAAGTTCTTCAATTATTCCGTGGCCAGCAAGCTGGGCATTGCCATTCCAAAGACGGTTCTGCTCCCGCAAAAGGGCTACCCGCCGGACATCGATCTCACCGCGGAATCCCTGCACAACCTTGAATATCCCGTCGATTGGGACGGCCTGCTTGATTTCGTCGGACGCCCCGCCATTCTGAAGCCCTACTCGGGCGGCGGCTGGAAGCACGTCTACAAGGTCCACAATCGCGAAGAGCTCGTCGCGGCCTACGACAAAACCTCCCCCTACCCGATGACCTTGCAGGAATTCGTCAACTTCAACGAATACGTCCGCTGCTTCACGTTCGGCAAAACGGACATCACTCCCGTGCGTTATGATCCGAAGGAACGCCGCTACCACGTCGACCACGCTTATCTTTCCGCCGAACTCGGCGCCCGCGTGGTGCGAGACGCGCAAACCATCAATCAGGCGCTCGGCTACGAGATGAACACCATCGAATTCGCCGTGCAAGACGGCGTTCCCTACGCCATCGATTTCCTGAATCCCGCCCCGGATTTTGAACGCGACCGCATCACCGAATTTTATTTCGAAATGGTGGTCGAGAAGATGTCCCGTCTGGTGATCGATCGCGCGCTGTATGGCGCCGCTTCCGGTCCCTGGCCGCGCTGGGAAGAGATGCTGAAAATCGGCGCCGCCGCGGGCTTCACCGGGGCACCCGCTGTTGCCGCCACGGCCGCAAAAACAGCCAGCGCACCCTCTCCGGCCTCGCCAGCCGGCAACCCCTCGTCACCGGCCGCGCCATCTTCGGGCGCAACCTGGGTCTCGGCGCCGAAATCTGCCACTCCACCAGGAACCACTCACAAATGACCGTCACCGCGAAACCCGCGCCCCGCGCCGTCAATCCCGCCGACGCGTGGAACGAACTGCTTAGTAACTTCCTGGCCAAAGCTCCCGACTTCCCGCACAAATTCCTCGGCGAACTTCGCAGCGCCAAAATGACTTTCGGCGACCGTGTCCATTGTCCATTCCTTCGCCCTTTTTTTCTCTCTCCCGCCGACGAACAGCTGGTGCGCGAAGTTTCGGAAACCATCGCCGACCTCGGCGAACGGGTGATCACCGCCGCCCTCGCGGACAAATCCCTGCTCGCGCAATTCCATCTTCGCCCGGAAGAAGAGCGCCTCGCGCGCCTCTCGGGCGGCTACGGCCGCGCCAGCACCGCCTCGCGCCTCGACGCCTTCCTGCTGCCCGATTCCTTGAAATTCGCCGAGTACAATGCCGAATCTCCCGCCGGCGCGGGCTATTCGGAAACCCTGGCCGAGCTTTTCCGCGACTTGCCCATGATGGAAAAGTTCGTCAAGCAGTTCGACGTGCACACCTATCCGCTGAGCGCCAAACTGCTCGACGCGCTGGTAATGAGCTACCTCGATTGGGGCGGCAGCAACAAACGCCCGCAAATCGCCATCGTGGACTGGAAGGAAGTCCCCACCTGGACGGAATTTGAGATTCTGCAGGCCCGCTTCACCAAGCTGGGCGTGCCCACGCTCCTTTGCGATCCGCGCGACCTGGTCTTTGACGGAAAAACGCTCAGCGCGCAGGGCAAGAAAATCGATCTGGTCTATCGCCGCGTGCTCATCAACGACATCGTCGCCCGCCCGGCCGAATGCGACGCCCTGGTGAAGGCCTACGCCGGCAACGCCGTGTGCGTCTCGAACACCTTGCGCTGCAAAATCGCCCACGTAAAATCGTTCTTCGCCGTGCTTACCGACGAGCGCAACTCCCCCCTGTTCTCCATCGACGAGCGCGCCATCATCCGTAAACACATCCCCTGGACCCGCGTGGTCGCCGACGTAAAGACCGGCCACCACGGCGAACCCATCGAACTCCTGCCCTTTATCCGCGCCGAGCGCAACAATTTGGTGCTGAAGCCTGCCGACGAATACGGCGGCAGCGGCGTAACCCTCGGCTGGGAAACCGACGAATCGGCCTGGGACACCATCCTTGAAAAGGCCCTCTCCGGCAAACACGGCGCCTGGATCACCCAGGAGCGCATCCCCATCCGGCGGGAAAACTTCCCGCACATCACCAACCAGGGCAAGGTCGAACAGAAAGACGTCCTGGTGGATTTCGCGCCGTATCTCTATCGCGGCAAACTGAGCGGCTTCCTGACACGACTGAGCGCGACGGGTTTGGCCAACGTCACGAGCGGCGGCGGCCAGGTACCGGCCTTCCGCGTCTCCCCGCGGGCGGCAAAAACGCAAAGCAAACGCACACTGGCACCTTGATTCGCGCGGTTTCGCCAGTTGGGGGATTTAGAAACTGACCCGCTGCGCCTTTCCGGTCTCTACGAGGAACGACAACGGCCGAGGAGCAGGCCACACGTGAAGATCTGCCGGGCGCCTGCCGGTTCCGGCGACCCGGGGCCTGAAATTCGGCCTCCGCCCCTACAAAATTCTCGGGATTCCCAGTAAACTATTTAGATGAAGTTCGGCCCAGCACCCTCTGAATTGATGCCCGGCGCGAGGAACGCCGTCGAGACCTGCTTGGCCGTCTGTCCCGGCGAACAAGTCGCGTTGATTGCCGATGCCATCAGCAAACCCGTCGCGGCCAGCTTGGCCGCCGCCCTCAGTGACCGGCAGGCCACCGCCAACGCCTTTCTTCTTGAAGACTTTGGCCCACGGCCCATGCGCGAAGCTCCGGAGAAGATCCTCGAAGCCCTGGAAAACGCCGATGTGGGCATCCTGTGCATGACCCCGCAACCCGGCGAACTCGGGGCGCGCATGGCCATCGTCAAAATCGTCGAGCGCCGCCAGATCCGCTACGCCCACATGGTCGGGGTAACGCCCGAAATCATGCAGCAGGGCATGCGCGCCGATTATCTGCAAGTCGACAAGCTGAGTGACAAGCTGCGTGAACGCATGCTGCGCGCCGAAACGCTTACGGTCAAAACGGAAGCCGGCACCAACATCGCCGCGCACTTTGATCGCGGCCTCGACTGGGTCAAGACCAGCGGCCTGATCAGCCCGCGCTACTGGTCCAACCTCCCTGCTGGCGAAGTTTTTACCACTCCGGCGACGGTGGACGGAACCTTTGTCTGTGACGCGACGGCGGGCGACCATTTCAACGGCAAATACGGCGACCTGCAATCCACCCCGCTGGTGCTGACCATAAAAGGCGCGCGGCTCGTGAAGGCCGAATGCGCCCGCAAGGATCTCGAGGAAGAGTTCTGGGAATATTGCCATACCGATGAAAATAGCGACCGCGTCGGCGAGCTGGCCTTCGGAACCAACCTCGGCCTGAGCCAGATGATCGGCATCCTGCTGCAAGACGAAAAATTTCCCGGCGTGCACCTGGCTTTTGGCGATCCCTACGGCAGCCAGACCCACGCCGACTGGAAATCCAAGACCCACGTGGACGTCCTGACCCGCAACTGCGATGTGTGGATCGACGACGACCAGGTCATCAACAAAGGCCGCTACCAACTCGACCATCTCGGCCTTTCCTAGCGGGCGGCCTTCTCTCGCGGCCTCACGCGGGAAGCGGGGCGGGCGCGCAGAACTGGGCGTCGGCTTGTACCGGCCAGTAAAATCCTTTAGGCTCACCGCAACGTGATCACGGTCCCCGCAGACTTAAAGCGCGTCATCGCCGAAGCTTGGGAAGCCACCAAACAGACCCCCGGCTACCTGCTTGAAAACGAAGGCAAATTCTTAGGCCTTCTGGCGGCCATCACTCCGGCACCCGGCGCCATCGTGGAAATCGGCAGTTATCGCGGACGCTCAACCGTGATGCTGGCCAAAGTGGCCGCACACTACGGGCGCGGTCCCGTGGTGGCCATCGACCCCCACAACTCCCCCATCTTGCTCGGACCCGGCAGCCTCAAACGTTCTTCCTACGACGATTTCCTCGAATCCCTGCGCATCGCCAACATAGAGAAACACGTGGAGTCCCACGTCGCCTATTCCGGCGACGTAAGCGCTTCGTGGACTCGCCCGATCCGCCTGCTGTGGATCGACGGCGACCACTCCTATCAAGGAGCCAAGGCCGACTTCGACGGCTTCCTGCCGCATCTGGCCGCCGGAGGAGTGGTCGCGTTGCACGACGCGCTCAGCAACTTCGCAGGCCCCATCCGCATCTTCGTCGAGGAGATGCTGCGCTCGGACCGTTTCGGTCCGGCCGGGTTCGTGCACTCCATCGCCTGGGCGCAATTCCGCCCTGACGATGGCTACAAATTTCAAGCGCAGCGGCAGCGATTGGCCGAACGCGCCGGCAAACTGATCGATCTGGTCGAGGAAGGCACGGAATTGCGCGGGCTGAAAAAAATGCGGTTCAAACTGACTCGTTCGCGAGTTCCGCGCTTCCCGCTGAGCCACGAGGCCTGGGCCACGCAACTCGACCCCTCCCCGCAAACGCCGCGCTGAGCGGCGCGTCAAGACGCCGGGTTCCGCGCGGGGTGTCAGCCGCAAGGCAGGACGGTTAGGACGGGAAACCAGCCCGCAAACGAGATGGCGTGTGATTTCATAAAACCGATCGCCAACCGGCGACCGGGCTATGGATTACCACGGTAACGGAGATGGAAACTCGTTTCGGGATTGTGGCGCTGCCTGCTGGGCGCCGCCGCGTCCATTTGGCGACGGCATTTGAAGGATTCGTGGCTAACACGATTTTGCACCGGGTCGCGACCTGCGACACCGCCGCGGCCCGGGCCGCCGCGGAGATCAAGGCCATGCGAAAACGCAGCGGGCGTCCGATCGAGATCCGCGACACCATGATTGCGGGCATCGCGCTGGCGCCGAATGCCACCATCTTAACGCGCAACGCGGCGCATTTTGCAGATCTCGACTTGCGAATTGTGAATCCGTGGGAGCCGTTGTAACGGTTGGGTCTTCGGGCCCGGGGTTCTTGACGATTCTGCAGCCTTTATTTTCCCCCCCGCCTCAAACGTTTCAGCCCTGGCATACAACGCGAAGGCGCACGGCTAGGCCGTGACGGAAACGCCGCTAACGCCGGTCTGTCCCGCTGCGGAGCTCGAACCCGAGAGGCCGCCGTTCTGAGCGAACTGCTGAAAATCCTGCTGCAACGTGGTGTAGGCCGTTTGTGCCGCGGAAAGATTGCCCGCTTGCAGTGCCGTGCCGAGTTGCGCGAGCAATTGCGTGACGGGATTCGTGCTTGACCCCGTGGCTGTGGCCGGGTTGGTGCCGCCGGCGCCCGGATGATGGTGATGTCCGCCGCCCTGCGTCGCCTGGTTCTTAAAATCCTGCCGAATGGTCGAGTAGTCCGTCTGCGCCGCGGAAAGGTTTCCGGCCTGCAAATCCGTGGACAGCTGCTTGAAGGCCTGCGAGATGGGACTGCCGCTCTGTCCCCCGGCGATCGCGCTGTTCTGCGGCGCGTTCTGCTGCAAGGTGCTCAGATCCGCTTGCGCCGCGGACAAGTTGCCGGACTGCAGATCCTGTCCGAGTTGTTGAAACTCTTGCTTCAATTTCTGTGCGGTGGTCTGCTGCGTGTTTTGCGTGCTCGAACCAAACAAGCTGCTGCTCAAAACCCCGGCAATGGACATCATGGTCTCCCTAGATTGGGCCTGCTGGCCCTCTCTGTTTATCTATCGGCGGAAAGCGCGAAAACTTTAGCGCCCCATCGCGTACAAGGTCAGCTGATGCACTTCAGAAACCAAGTTGGCGTTGCCCGCCTGGCGCTAACCGCCACGCCATCAGCTACTTGCCACCGATGCATTCATTTCATTTCTATAATCAGGGCAACTTCTGGCAATCCCTGCACGGGGCACCCGGCAATTGCTGCCCACCCTCGCGCTACCCTCGTCGGCCATCTGTGATATTCTCCCGGCCATTTCATAATCGTGAAAAAGGGAACGGGCGCCTCGCTCGTCGCGAATCCATTTGAATTTCCCGAACACATCCTCCGCCATGCTCGACGATCCTGTCCTGGTCAATGACTGGCACGTCGTCGCGCGCGCCGGGGAGATTGCCGGCGGCGAAGTTCGCGCCGTGCGGCTTCTCGGTCAGGACCTCGTCTTGTGGCGCGGCGCGCCCGGTGTCTCGGCAGGCCTTTCCGTCTGGCAGGACCTTTGCCGGCATCGCGGGGCCAAACTTTCTGGGGGCCGTGTCGCGGACGATTGCCTCATCTGCCCGTACCACGGATGGCAGTACGACTCCTCCGGACGCTGCGTGCGCATTCCCGCGCATCCCGCGCAACCCCCGCCGGCGCGCGCGCAAGCCACCACGTACCGCCTCACCGAACGCTACGGGCTGATCTGGGCTTGCCTTGGCACACCTGCGGGCGATGTGCCCGCATTCCCCGAAGCAGATGACGGGTCTTTCCGCAAAGTGCACGCCGGTCCCTACCTGTTTAAAGCCCTCGGTCCGCGGGTCATCGAGAATTTTCTCGACGTCGGCCATTTTCCCTTCGTTCACGCCGGCTTTCTCGGCGATCCCCGCCACAGCGAAGTCGGCGACTATGAAGTGGAAACTGCCGCGGGCGGCATCACCGCGCGCGACATCGCCGTCTGGCAACCCGATCCCGACGGCACCGGCGAGTCCGCCAAGGTGAACTACACTTACCGTGTTTTTCGCCCGTTAACCGCGTACTTTGAAAAACGGACGGAACAGCAAAGATTCTCCATCATCAATTTCGTGACTCCGGTCGACGCGAACCACAGTCTTTCCTGGCTGATCCTGGCGCTCAACTACGCCTCGGAATCTTCCGACGAACAATTGCGCAGCTATCAGGACGTCGTAAGCGGTCAGGACATCCCCGTCGTTGAATCGCAGCGCCCCGAACTTTTGCCGCTCGACCTGCAAAGCGAGCTGCATCTGCGATCGGACCGCACGGCCATCGCCTACCGCCAATGGCTCAACAAGCTCGGCGTAAAGTACGGTACCGCGTGAGCGCTTCGAGCATTTCGCCGGCATCTTCGGCTGGCTCAGCACCTGCCCGCTGGTTTGTGGCCGGCGATTTGGATGGTTTTTTCGGACTCTTTTTCAGCGGGTTTCCCGATCTGCTGCTCATCGCCGCGCTCGCGCCCCTTTGCGGATTTCCCGCGCAGCTGCTGGCCAGCCGCATTTTGCCCGCAGTAGCGATCTCCATTCTCGGCGGCAATCTTTTTTACGCCTGGCAAGCCCATCGCCTGGCGGAACGGAGCAAGCGCAACGACGTCACCGCCATCCCTTTCGGCGTCAACACCCCCACCATCTTTGCCTACGTGTTCCTGATCATGCTGCCGACCTACGAGCGCACCCACGATGCGCAGCTCGCCTGGCACCTCGGCGTGTTTGCCTGCTTCGCGAGCGGCATGGTGCAGACCGCGGGCGCATTTTCTACCGACTGGCTGCGCCGCCACACCCCGCGCGCCGCCCTGTTGACGCCGCTCGCGGGACTGGCCATGGCCTTTCTCTGCCTGGGGTTTATCCTGCGGATATTTCAGACCCCCGAGCTGGCGCTGCTGCCCGCGACCATCATTCTTGCCGTGTACGGCTCACGGATGCGCCTGCCGTTCCGCATGCCGGGCGGAATGCTGTGCATTCTGGCCGGCGTGGTGCTGGTTTTGCTTCTGAAAGCGCTGCACCTCTATCATCTGCCGCCCCCTCCGCCCATGGTGCCGCTCGGGCTGTACCTGCCAAAGCCAGTGAGTATTTTTGCATTCTTGCGCCAGGGCGACGGCTGGCAGTATCTCTCCGTGATTCTGCCGCTGAGCGCGCTGGACACCATCGTCTCGCTGCAAATCCTCGAAAGCGTGAAAGTTGCGGGAGACGATTACGCCACGCGCCCTTCCCTGCTGGTCAACGGTCTGGCCACGCTTGGCGCAGCTGCCTTCGGCAGCCCTTTTCCCACCACGCTTTATTTTGGACACCTGGCGCACAAAGCTTACGGCGCGCGAATCGGTTACTCGATTCTTAACGGCGTGACGGTGTTCTTCATCTGCATGACGGGATTAATCTCTCCCATCCTGCACCTTGTCCCGCTCGAAGTGGTGGCCATTGTGATTGTGTGGTTTGGCCTGGTGATGGTGGCGCAGGCGTTTCAGGAAATTCCCAAGGCGCATTGCGTGGCGGTGGCTTTCGGCTTGCTTCCCATGCTGGCCTCGTGGGCCCTGCAACTGGTCGATCTGGCGTTGCGCAAGGGCGGCTCGAGCCTGCGGCAAGCGGCACCCTTATTCGGCGATGAACTCGCCATTTACGGACTCATTGCGCTCAGCCAGGGCGCGCTGCTCGTCTCTATGGTTTGGGCCGCCGCGCTGGCGTACATCATCGACAGCCGTTTTCTTAAAGCCGCCTGCTGGCTTGCCGCGGGTTCCGTGCTGTCTTTTTTCGGAGTCATCCACGCCTATAACCTGACCCCGGACGGCGTGGCCAACAAAATCGGTTTGTTGGCGGCCCCGCAATTTGCGGCAAGTTACGCCCTGGCCGCTGCTTTCCTGGCGTTGTGCGCCTTCTACATCCGCCGCAACCCGGACAGCGTTCTAGGCCAGGGTGCGCTGCGCGGCTCTGCGCCTGCGCAGGTACGCGCGGAGCAACACAACCAGTAGCAAGAGGACGCACACTAGAATGATGGCCGCGACCAGCAAAATTCGGTTCTGGTTGTAAACCACAAAGCCGCCACTCTCGCCGTAGAAACCGTTGAAGCCCGCGACCGTTCCCGGCAGGGCCAGAAGATCTTGCTTGCTCAGTTGCAGGACGCGCTCGTCGGGGTGGTAGTGAGATCCAAAGGCGAGGGTCTCGCCGCTGGCTTTCATTTCATCATGTCCGCCGAGGACGTAGGTCACCGGATGATCTTTGACGAACCGGGCCACACGCCTGGCGCTCGCCAGATCAGCGTTAGCGTCATCGATGATCAGGCGCCCGGGCAAGAAAAAATCGCCCGAGAAAAACAGCCCGGTCTGGCGATCGTAATACGACACATGGTTGGGGTTGTGGCCGGGTGTCGGCATGGCGTCGACCACACGGTCGCCGAGATCTATCTGCGCAAGACCCTCCGGCCAACCCGCGAAAGCAAAGAATTTCTGAACGTGCGCAAGGTCCGCCGGAACGACTTGGACATTCGCGAGATGCTCGAATTGCGCGTCGCCCAGGCGATGATCGAGATGACTGTGGGTGTGCACCACAAGCAGGGGCATTTTCGCATGGTCGACATCGGGCAAGAGGGCCATCACGGTTTCGGCCAGCGGCATCGCCTGCGCGGAGGCCACATCGCCGGTGTCGATCAGCAGCGCCTTGGCGGAGCCCGCCAGCAGATACAAAAAGGGGGCCTCCGGCGTGGCGCAGGGGTTTTCTCTCAGGATAAAGGTTCGCGGGTTGTAGCGATGCACCTGAATCGGCGGCTGGGGACTGGCGACGCAATCCTGCGCGCCGGCGTTCCACGCAACCGCCATCGATCCGGGTTCCAGCTGCGGCCATGCCGGGCATGCCGCGAGGAGCAGTGCGCCAGCCAATATACCGATTCCTGCCGGTCGCAGCGATCGCCGTCGCCTAAAGAGGGGGAAACGACGCCCGGAGCTTAAAAACGCGCGCCTTTTGCGGGAAGGTTTCATCGTGAGCGGGCAGTTCGCGGGCGCCATTGTCGTAATAGACGCTACCACCTCCCGCTTGCTCAGAGCTTGGTCCCAGGTTCTCAAACCCCGGCGCGCGATCCGCGTATCGCGGCGCGCTTAAAACGGCCGGCCTTCGCTCTGTTCTTTTTTTCCCAACCGCCGAGTTCGAGCGCCACGGTCATGCAGGATTGGCGCAAATCATCGGCTTGCGCGCGGTTGAGCATCGCGCGGGCCACGACCATTCCCCCGACGCACAGCGCGGCCGTGGCTTGGGCCATGGCGCGACGCCGCGGGTGACTCCTCGTGGCACTGCGCTCAAGCACGCTGACCATGGCCTGAAAAACGGTCTCGAAGGCCTGTTTGGCGCTCTCGCCGCTGCGCGCCACGTCGCTCGGCAGAGCCACCATGGGGCAGGAATTTTCCACCTCCTCGAAATGCTGGCGCGATAAATACGCGCGGACGATCTGCGAGCCGACGTCGCTCGAGGCCAGATCGACGTCCACGCCTTCCCAGCAGCTCTTCCATTCCGGATCGGTGAAAAAGCAGCTCAGGACTTCGCCGTAGAGATCACTTTTGCTTTTGAAGTAGGCGTAGAAACCGCCGTGCGTAAGTCCCGCGCCGGCCATGATCTGCGTGATGGAAACGTCGGCAAACCCGTGGCGATTGAACAACCTGCGCGCGCTGGCTACGATCTTTTTGCGCACCTCATGGCCGTGTCCTGCAGCATAGGGCATAAAGCCTCCACAATCCTGGGGCACCCGAAGTATGCCCCGCGGCCGCAGAGCTGTTCCAGCAAAATATTATCTTGAACATATTTTGCCTGCGTGTTGTCATGCGCTCGGCCAGAATCTTTTAGGAGAAGAAACATGCGCGAAAACCTTTCGCCCGCTTGCCTCACACGCCGCCAGGTGATTGCCGTATCCACCATGAGTTTCTGCGGGCTCGCCGCCGGCGCTGCCCGCGCCAACACGCCGCAGGAGTCCATGAAGCAAGTGCCCGGCGCGGCGGGCAACGACGCGCGAACAGCACTGCATCAAGAAAACGTGATGAGCGCCGCGCCGGCGCGCATTTACGGGGCGCTGCTCGATTCAAAGCAGTTTGCCGCCTTCTCGGGCATGGCGGCGGAGATTGACCCGCAACCAGGAGGCGCCTTCGTCATGTTTGGCGGACTCATCACGGGGCGCAACCTGGAATTGACGCCCGGCCTGCGCATCGTGCAGGCTTGGCGGCCGAGCCACTGGGAGCCCTCGGTCTATTCGATTGTGCGATTCGATTTCAGGCCGCAGGGCGCGGACACGCTCGTGATTCTTGAGCACTACGGCTTCCCGCAGGGCGAATACGAGCACCTGTACTCCGGCTGGACCGGGCACTATTTTGCGCCGCTGAAGAAATTCCTCGCTTAGAGGATCGCAGCGCCTGGGGCTCCGCCCGAACCCGGCGCCCGGCAAACTAAAACAGTTGCGAAATGTATTCGCGCATCTGGTGCTTCCAGTAGGGCCAATCGTGCCCACCTTGTGGACCCCAGTTGTCCACGGAATGGCGGATGCCGCGGCTGGCTAGAATTCCCGACAAGCGATAGGTTGGCTCGGGCTTTTCCCAGGGGCCGCTTCCCGTGGTGAGATGGATGTCGCAGCTGGCCAGATTTCCGAGCACCCAGGGATCGCTCATGTTCGCCAGATAATCCACCGGATTGTTGAAATAGAAATTGTCGTCGTACAGGCCATCCATGAAATTCCGCAAGTCGTAGACGCCGGACATGGCGAAACAGCGCTTGATCACGTCGGGATGCTTGAACAGCGAATTCGCCGCGTGATAGGCGCCGAACGACGAGCCCATGGTGCTGATGGCAATCCCCGGCGACTGGCAACTGTCCCAGATAAAGGGCACCACTTCTTCGCGCAGGTAGGAATCGAAAACCGCCTGCACATAACTGCGATGGAAGGGATGGGCACCTTTATTGTAAAAACTTTGCCCGTTGATGGAGTTTATGGTGAAAAGTTTCACGCGGCCGCCGTCGATGAAATCCGCGAGCGCGCCGACCATGCTTTGCCCCTCGAGCTCCCATTCATCGCCCGCGCTGGTCGGGAAGCCGAGCAGCGGCGGGCCCCAGTGCCCATAGACCACCACGCCCATCTCCGTGCCGAGGCGCGGCGAATGCCATCGGTGATATTCACGCTTCATGGTGGCTGCCCCTTTCTTTGGCGCTTGTGCTCCGCTTGCGTGCGCGCGGCATTGCGGGGAGTCGAAAAGTATGCCAGCAGCGCAACACTTTCCGCAAATGGCCGCGGGTGTCGATCTCCGCCCTCAGGTTCAGATGATTTCAGAGAAAGGCGCCAAAGCAGCTTGAGCTGGGGCGCAGATCATTTGCATACCGCTTTCGAGTTTCAGGATCGCGCTTGGGGGAGGTCAGGATGGAATCCTGCTCGGTCCCGGCGGCCAGCGACACTCCGGACATGCCAATTGCACCGGGCGTTCCCTGCGTCGGCACGAGCCCACGTTGTTAGAGATTTCCGGTAACGCGACCAAAGACCAGGACTTGAGTCTGTAGTCTACAATCTGGGGGTGGCGTTGGGACCTCGCAGGAGTCTTTCGATGTCATTGCTGCACGCTAACGCTCGGAAGCCGCTTCTCGTGATGATTGCCCTCACCTTTACTGGCGTTGGCTACCAGCGGGGCGCAGTCCAAGATTCGCCGCAATCGACTTCCAATACCCGTCATTACTTTCCGCCTGAGCTAACCTCAACGCCTGTTTTCTCTGTGATTCTGCCGCATCTGGGCGAGCCATCGCTCTTTGAAGCCGCCAAAGACGCAAACGTCGTTTCCTTAAGGGCGAGCTATTTCTCGCCCGTGCCGACAAGAGAGATGGCAGTTCGTCTCATCGTCAACGCTGATGGAAGCGGTCAAATTACGGCCGCCGTCTCAAGGGGCACGGAATCGGGAGTTAAAAGTACTCAAAATGATGTTTCCCGAGCGGAGGTCAAGAAGCTGCTGCAACTGCTTGACAAGGTCGAGTTCTGGTCGATATCGAGCACCGAGGGCGATGAGAGGAAAACCGACGCTGCCGGTCGTACGGCCTATGTTATGGACGGGTCGCATTGGATGGTGGAAGGCGTGCACAAAGGTTTGTTCCACTATGTACACCGTCAGAATCCAGAGCCGAGTCCCATCACGGAAATCGCATGTAATCTGGCAAAGAACCTGGCGAAACCCGACGACTCCGGAATTTCAAAAACATTTTGCACTCCCCGCGGTCACTAGGCGGAGACGCTGAACCTTGGCCCGGGGGTTCGGCCGGGCACGGGCACCCGCCGGCCCCATTTTGCCACGGAACCAGAGAACCGCGTCCTGACGACCTTCAGAATACTCGCCATCTCTAGGCCGTTCGATTTACACTTGAAGTCCCTTCCGGAACCTCGCTTGGACGAAACCGGAGATAACGATGCCCGCAATGAAAAAATATCCCCGCGCCATTTCCCGCAGCAGTCCGGACCACGACCTGCGCAAGCAGCTCGCGAATTTGCTGAAGGGCGGACAGGCGCACGTACACTTCAGCGACGCGGTGGAGGGATTTCCTTTGCGAAAGCGGGGTGTCCTCGTCAAAGGGCTGCCGCATACGGCGTGGCAGTTGCTCGAACACGCACGCATCGCGCAATGGGACATCCTTGAATTCAGTCGGAACCCGGACCACGTATCGCCCGACTTCCCCGAAGGCTACTGGCCGAAAACGCCGATACCGCCAAGCCCCGCCGCGTGGGACAACAGCATCCGCGATTTCCACTACGACCTGCTGCAGATGATCGCTCTGGTCGAGAATCCCAAGACCGATCTGCACACGCCCATCCCGCACGGCCACGGGCAGAATCTTCTGCGCGAGGCCCTGGTGCTGGCCGATCACAATGCCTACCACCTCGGCCAGCTGGTCGATCTGCGCCGGGCGCTGGGGATTTGGCCGGAGGCCTGATTTGCCGATCCCGCTCGGGCGATCTGCGCGGCTCGGTTGCCTGCTGCTGCTTGCGGGGCAAATCGCCGGGGCCCAGCGCCGGCCGGTGCTCGAGCAGATCGATCTCCCGCATCCTTATTATTTCCGCGAAATGTATTTGCCGCAGCTGACCAGCGGGCCAAGCAGTGTGGCGTGGTCGCCCGATTCGCGGGAACTGGTCTACAGCATGGGTGGCTCGCTGTGGCGGCAGAAAATCGCGGAAACTTCCGCCGAACAGCTCACCGACGGCGCGGGCTACGACTACCAGCCGGACTGGTCGCCGGACGGCAAATCCATCATCTATTGTTCGTATCAGAAAGATGCCCTGGAGTTGTGGCTGCTCGAGGTAGGCAGCGGGGCAACGACGCAGCTAACCAAGGGCGGCGCGGTAAATGTTGAGCCGCGCTGGTCGCCGGACGGGAAGAGAGTTGTTTTCGTTTCCACTTCGTACAACAAACGCTTCCACATTTTTCTCGCCGACGTTCGCGGGGGGAGACTCGAAAATGTCACACGCCTGACCGGCGAAACCAGGAGCTCCCTGCCGCGTTATTACTACAGCGCGTATGACATGGAGATCAGCCCGGTGTGGTCGCGCGACGGCCAGGAGATACTTTTCGTCTCCAACCGCGGCCACATCCACGGCACCGGCGGTTTCTGGCGCATGAGCGCGCAGCCCGGAGCCCAGGCCCAGGAAATTCACTACGAAGAAACCAACTGGAAAGCCCGCCCGGAATTTTCTCCCGACGGCTCGCGCATCGTCTACAGCTCCTATCTCGGGCGCAACTGGCAGCAACTCTGGACCATTCCCGCCAGCGGCGGCGACGCCTTGCCTCTCTCCTACGGCGACTACGACATCAGCAACGTGCGCTGGTCTCCCGACGGAAAGCGCCTCGCATTCATCTCCAACGAGAACGGCGACACCACGCTCGGGTTGCTCGGCGTTCCGGGAGGAGCGCGGCAGGAGTTGGCGGCCAAAGAGCGGCAGTTTCTGCGCCCTCACACGGTAATCGGGCTGCGCGTGCTCGATGAGTCCGGCGAAACGGTGCCCGCGCGAATCTCGGTGACCGACGGGCGTGGGAAATTCTACGCCCCGGAGCGGGCGTGGGTGGCGGCCGACGACGGCTATGATCGCCGGGAACGGCCGTTCGAGGCGCATTACTTCGACCTCACGGGCGACCCGGTGGCCACGGACGACGACTTCCCGCAGCGGAATTCACGCGATCATCGACTTCCAAAATCCGTCCGCACCACCACCGCAAGGATTGCCGTGCCCGTCGGGTCGCTCAAAATCGAAGTGATGAAAGGCTTCGCGTACCAGCCCGTGACGCAGATGATCCGCGCGGGCAGCACACGGTTCAAGGAGACCGTGGTCGAGCTGAAGCGGCTCGACTGGAACACCCCCGCGAACGCGCAATGGGTGAGCGGTGATCTGCACGTGCATATGAATTACGGGGGAATCTACCGCAACACGCCGAAAAACCTGGTGGAGCAGGCGGAGTGCGAAGATCTGGGCATGATCAACAATTTGATCGTAAATAAGGAACAGCGTTTCCCGGACATCGTGCACTCCGGAGCAGGGCTTGACGGACGTTCCGACTCGGACGTGTTGCTGGTGCACGGGCAGGAGTTTCACACGAGCTACTGGGGACATCGCGGGCTGCTGAACATCAAGGACCAGATCTTGCTGCCGGGCTACGCCGGATACCCAAATACCGCGGCGGCCAGTTTGTATCCCATGAATGCGGACGTATACGACATGGCGCACGAGCGGGGCGCGCTGGTCGGCGCGGTGCATCCTTTCGATGCCGTGCCCGATCCCTACGCGAAACCGGCGCAGAAAATTACGGATGAATTGCCGGTGGATGTGGCCCTCGGAAAACTGGATTACATGGAGATCGTGGGGTTCAGCGATCACCGCTCGGATGCGGAGGTGTGGTACCGGCTGCTGAATCTAGGTTTCCATATTCCCGCGGGCGGCGGCACGGATGCCATGGCCAATTATGCCTCACTGCGCGGGCCGGTCGGGATGAACCGGGTGTTCGTGCGCGTTCCGGGAGGTTTGCTGGACGAAAAGACCTGGTTTGACGCGCTGCGCAAGGGCCGGACTTTTGCAAGCAATGCGCCACTCCTCGAGTTTTCGCTCGGCGGCCAGCAGATCGGCGATGAGCTGAGTATCGCAGAGCCGCCCGGCTCCGTGGCCTTCAGTGCCAAACTGCGCTCGATTGTGCCCGTCGATCATTTCGAGCTGGTCTGCAACGGACAAGTGGCGCAGACCTTGCAGCTCGACGCCTCGCGGACATCCGGCGACGTGAACGGCACGGTGCCCATCACCGCGAGCGGGTGGTGCGTGCTGCGAGCCTCGAGCGATCAGGCCGAGTATCCGGTGCTCGATAACTATGTGTATGCGACCACCAGCCCAATCTATATAGCGGTCGCGGGGAAGGCGCCGCGCTCCCCGGAGGATGCGAAATACTTTGCGGCCTGGATTGACCGCGTCACGGAAGCAACCGCGGCTTATCCGGACTGGAATTCCGCGCCCGAAAAGGCCTACGTGCTGGGGCGCCTGGCGGAAGCCCGCAAGATTTACGAACAGCTCGAGCAGTAGCGTCCTGCAAGCCTCGTTCCTCGGAACCCCTGCCGGGGAAAATGGGCGCAAAAAAAAGGGCACAAGTTCTGTGCCCCGGCAAACCCTGCGTCGAATAGACAGCTACTCGGTGAGGTGGATGGCTTCCTCGACGTGGTGGTGCGCCTTGTCGATGTGCTGGAAGGCGCGCTCCTGCAAACCTTGGGCCCAGGAATTGCTTTCTTCCTGAGAGATATCCTGATGCGCTTTGTCGAGCAATTGCAGCGCGCGATGCAGGCGGCCGGGCCAGGCAAGATGCGCGTCAACGGGCGGGTGATCGTTGAGATCCTTGCCATCTTCAACGGCTGCGCGCTTGATTTCACCGATGGCTTCATCGATTTCGTGAATGGCTTTCTTTTCTTGTTCGCGCAGCTCGCCGCCATCGGGACGTTCTAGATGGGCGCGAGCGGTGCGCAGGTCCGACAGCGCATGGATGTATGCAGGGTGGGCCTGCGGCGGTTGTGGTTTTGCCGAGAGCACTGCCGGAATTGCCAGCAGCAGTGCGAAAATTGCAAGGGACAGTTTCAACATGCTTTTCATCGTGTGACGCTCTCCTGGTGTTGCAAGATTTAAGCTTCGCGAGATCCGAACGCTGCCGGGAAACTCAGGATGACCGGGAGATCCAGGAGTCGATCCGCGGCAGAGAACAACCGGTGTGCCTTAAACCGTATCCCAGGGCCGGGGTTGCAGCAATAGAATGCCGGGAGACCGGTGGCCGAGAAGTTAACGGCAGAAATTCCAGGGATCTGTGGCTAGGGGAGCGAAGCCTTGGGGCGGGCAAATTGAATCGGGGCACCCGGAGGCGTTCATCGCTTCAAGGAAGGTCCGAAGCGAATGAGCCAAGCGGTGCCCCGATGGTTCTTGGGACTTCAGGCTAAAGTTTTTTCTCCCAAGGCCTCCTACGAAGCGAGAGGATTCCGACCCGGGGCGAAAAGACTCCAGATAAAAATGGCTGCACCGGTACGGTTAGGTACTGTGGATACCCGAGCGAGTCGCCGGGGTCAAAGGAACTGTATCTGACGATACGATGAACCATTAACAGCCTGCTTTGTCATACAGTTAGTAGTTCACATGAACAAACTTTGATAACACTTGCTTAACCATGGTATCCTGCGGCGCGACGAAATCTAGCGGTCAAGGAATGTGGCAGTGCCCGCTTCGCACACGGCGTTTTCCCCTTCGCAGATCTTATCCTTATTACTGCAGCGGCCGGGTGAAATCGTTACCCGGGAGCAGCTCCGCCAGACCCTGTGGTCCGAGGGCACGCACGTCAATTTTGACGGCAGCCTGAACGCCGCGCTCAAAAAGCTGCGGGCCGCGCTGCAAGATGACGCGGAAAACCCCAGGTTTGTCGAGACCGTGCCGCGCCAGGGGTACCGCTTTCTGGCGCCGGTCCACGTGGTGAACCCCGCAGCCCTCGCCATGCAGGAAATCACCACACTCGAGAACGATGCCAGCTCCATCCAGGTGCGGCTGCAGCTGAATCCGGAATTGACGGCCGAAGAGGCGCTGGCCGCGCATTGGGACCGGCATCGTGCAGAGCGCACCCAGCAATGGTTTGACATGCTGCTGCTGACGGTGGCCATCTTGTTCGGATCCTGGCTGCTTTTTTACATCGTGTATCCCGTGCCGCGCCCGAGCGTACAGAAAATGAACCGCATCACCTATGGCGGGCGCATTGACGAATGGGGCGGGGTGGTTTCCGACGGCACGAGAATCTTCTTTCTCGAACGTGACGGCGGGCACTGGAGCCTGATGCAGACGTCGGTTGAAGGGGGCAATGCGGAAAAGATGGCCGGACCTTTTCCGAACACGCGGATTTTTGCCGTTGCGCCGGACCATTCGCAATTTGTCATCGGCCAGTTCACAAGGCGCGACGAGGAGATGCCGCTGTGGCTGTGGCCCGTGCAGGGCGGCGAGCCGCGACGCCTCGGCAACGCCAGCGGGACGGACCCGGCATGGTCCCCCGACGGCACGCAGATTGTGTTCGTGCGCGGAGCCAAACTCTTCTCCGTGCATCGCGACGGGACGATGTTGCACGAGCTGGCGCATGTCCCAGGGCGGCCGAAGTCTCCCGCCTGGTCCGCGGACGGAACCACCATCCGTTTCACCGTGGATAGCGGGGACCTGGACCAGCGCAGCGAAACTCTCGCCGGGCAATCCACGGGGCCATTTAGCGGGCAATCGATCTGGGAAATGTTTGCAAACGGCAGCGGGCTGCGCCCGGTGGTGATGCCCAACGCCGAGCCGCCCAGGCAGGCCGCCGGAAACTGGACTGCGGATGGAAGGTACTTTTTGTTTTCGGGATGCGAAGAATATGAATGCAATCTCTGGGGCATGCGCGATACCTGGAACTGGTACCGGCGCTCGCAGCACGGACCGTTTCCCTTGACGAGCGGGCCGGATTCCCTGCACGTGGCCGTGCCGGCGCAGACGGGCACGCGGGTATTCGCCTTCAGTTTCCGTTCGCAGCGGGAATTGCAGAAGATGGACAGCAAGTCGCTGCATGGCACCAGCGTCGGAATCGGCACCTACGCCGAGCAGGCCAGCGTCTCGCCCGACGACGACATGGTCGTGTATGTGAACCGCCCGGATGGCTCGCTGTGGAAGAGTCACGCCGACGGTTCGGGGCGATTGCATTTGACCAATGCGCCGCTGCGCGGGGCCGACCCGCGTTGGTCGCCAAAAGGCGAGCAGATACTTTTTACCGGTTCGCGGCCGGGGCAGCTGCGGCAGATCTATCTGCTCTCGTCCGACGGCGGGGCTCTGCGGCCGGTGATCCCCAAGGACTGGGAGGCGGCGAGCGCGGACTGGCTGCCCGACGGTTACCGCATCATCGTGAGCATGCGCGATCCGCGGACGCATCCCGAGTACGGACTGTTTTTTCTCGAGCCCACGACGGGCATTTTCAAGGAATTGCGGAATACCGAGGGATTCAGCCAGCCGCGGGCTTCACCGGACGGACGATTTATTGCAGCGATTGACGCCACCGGGCAACACCTGATGTTGTACGACTTCCAAAAAGACAAGTGGAGCGCGGGCGGATCTGGCGGAGCGCTCGGAACCCCGTATTGGTCGGCGGACGGCTCGGGGGTTTATTTTCAGGATGCGTTGGACGACGAGGAAGCGGTCTTTCGCCACGATGTGGAGAGCCTCCGGGTGCAGCGCGTAGCGGGGTTTGGGGAGATCCTGCGCGGCAGCGCAAGTCATTGCTTGTTCAGCGGGTTAGGTCGAGATAACGCGATCTACATGATGCTTGAGCGCGGGCAAACGGATATTTATGCACTGGATCTCGATCTGCCGTGAAGGCCGGAGGCGAGGAGAGAAATCGTCCCAGCGCTCGATTGCCGAGCTCCCCGGGAAGCGCGCGAGGGCGTCGCGTGATGCTAAAAAAGCGGCAGCTGCCTGCCGCGCACCAGTCACTCTTCGTTGAATTGGTTGCGCTTGCGGTAGGCCATTACCGCGATGCCGATGCTGATGGCCATGGGCGGGAGCATCAGGATCAAGATGCCGCTGCGCAGGGCTTGAATGAAGCGCTGGCCGGACCCCGCGGCCTGGGTGTAGCACAGAGCGCAGTTTTGCGCCTGGGCCAGGGCCGGCACGAGCAGTGCGCCGAGCAAGGCGGCGGAGCGTTTGGCGTATCCGGTCAAGATGTTGGCTTTTTGTTTCATGAGCATGACCTAGTCTAGAGTATCCGCCAGCCTCTGCTGCCCGTCAATCGTCCGGCTTCGAGCGTTCGCGTTCAGACTGCCGCTCGCCGCGCCGGCAAGCAGTACCGCCCCTGACCCTAGTGGGCAAACGGTTTCATATGCAACAAGCGAAGGCTGTCCGACCAGATCATATTCATCATGAGCAGGACGAAGATGGTGGCGGGAATGAGCGATAGAGCCAGCGCACGGCGTTCCTCGACAAGGTGCATAAAGAACATCAGGGCCAGCGCCCCGCCGCAGATGGCCAGACCGAGGAGCAGGGTAAGCAGCGTGCCGACCGATGCGATGCGGAAGGCGGCAAAGAACTCGATGCCCGCAATGAACAGCAGGATGAAATAGACGGGCAGATATTTGGCGATGACGTTCGGCGAGGATCCGGGGGCTGCCATTTTTTGTTTCCCTCCTTGCAACTTCTCTTTCCGAGTCGATGACCTTTTAACCCATTCCCTGAAGCGCGAAAACGCGCGTTTTGCGATTTAGTGCTGGATATTCAAGAGATAAACCAGAGGCACAACAAACATCCACACCAGATCGACGAAGTGCCAGTAAAGGCCGGTGGTCTCAACGTGCCCGGCGGTAAGGCGCCCGCTATTGAATTTGCGGGAGACCACGATCAGCGCGACGATGCCGCTGACCACGTGCAGCAGGTGCAGGCCGGTGATGCTGAAGAAGGTGGCGCCGAAAAGCGAGGAGCCCCAGGGATTCTGAAAGAGGCGGACGCCTTCACCGATCATGCCAAACCACTCGCGAAGGTGGAGGCCAGCGAAGATGGCACCGAGAAGAATGGTGGACCACATGAAGCGGGAGGTCTTGACCTTGTCACCGAGCTTTGCGGCGTCGACGGCCCCGAGCATGGTCAGGCTGCTGGTGATCAGCACAAAGGTCATGATCATGACGTTGAGGATGCTGGGACTGAACTTGAAGGGCGTGGGCCAGTCCGAGCTGGCGACCCGCAGATAACCATAGGCGAAGAGCAGGGCGCCGAAAGTTACAGCGTCCGAGATGATAAACAACCACATGGTGAGCTTGCGCGAAGGAATCGCATAGGGCGACTCTTCGATATAGGCCCCGTGGCCGTGGACGGCGGTATCACTCACTGGTGGTCTCCCTTCACCGGACTACAGTTTGGTGCGCAAAACGATCAAGAGATAAATCCACAAAACCCCCATGAAGTGCCAGTAGATGGCGGTGGACTCGAAGGTGCGACGGCGCATGGTGGTGAGATGCCCGAGGCGCAAGCGCACCAGCCACATCATGGCGAGCAAGCCGCCGAGGACGTGGATGGCGTGCACGGCGGTCAAGACGTAAAAGAAGGAGCTGTTCGGATTGGTGGCGAGGTAAAGACCTTCACCCGCCAGCTGGTTCCAGGCAACGATTTGTCCGGCGACGAAGACGAAGCCCAGCGCGAGCGTAAGCACGAGCCAGCCGGCTCCCGCGCGTTCCGCGCCCGAACGGAATTCACGCCCGACGAAGATGGCACGGCGCGACATTTCAAGACTGACGCTGCTCGCGACCAGGGCCAGCGTGTTGCCGTAGAGAATCGCCGGCAAGGTCAAGTGCTGCCAATCGCCCGATGAGCCTTCGCGGACGAACAGGGCGCTCGTGAAGGCCACAAACGACATGGTGATGGCGAAGATGCCGACCCAGATGCCGCTGTGCGAGGCTTCGGCGGCGGTGCTCCTGCGGATGCTCGGATGTGGCGCGGTGGACATTAGCGAGTCATCCTTGTCAGGCCGGGCCTGTCGATTGCTCGGGCGAATCCTGCATGATGTAGTCGCCCTTGGAGCCCTTCACGCCGTACTGATACGGGTCGTGATAGACAATGGGGTGTTTGTCGCCGAAATTATTCCAGGGGGGAGGCGAAGAAACCGTCCATTCCAGAGAAGTCGCCTGCCACGGATTTTCCGGAGCCACAGGGCCCTTGAAGCGGCTGTAGATCAGATTAAAGAGAAAAATGAATTGCGAGGCCCCGGTAATCAGGGCTGCGATGGTAATGAATTTGTGCAACCCCATGTACGGGCCCATGAAGTCGTCGACAAAGCTCGAGTAGCGGCGGATGTTGCCGACCAGCCCGAGATAGTGGAAGGGCATGAAAATGCAATAGGTGCCGATGAAGGTAAGCCAGAAGTGCAGCTTGCCGAGAGTTTCATTCATCATGTGCCCGGTCATTTTGCCGAACCAGAAGTAGGTGGCGGAAAAGACGCCGAAGAGCGCGGCGACGCCCATGACCATATGGAAGTGGCCGACGACGAAGTAGGTGCCGTGAAGATAAATGTCCAAGGACGGCTGCGCCAGGAAAAAGCCGCTGACTCCGCCGGTCACGAACATGGAGATAAATCCCAGGGCAAAGAGCGCGGCGGCATCAAGGCGGAGATTCGCGCCATACAGGCTGCCCAGCCAGATCAGCGTGAGGATGGTCGCCGGAATGGTGATGGTCAAGGTGGGGAAAGAAAAGGCCAAGCCCGACGCGGGGTTCATGCCGCTGAGGAACATGTGATGGCCCCAAACCATGTAGCTCAAAAAGCCGATGGCCATCATGGAATAGATGATGACCTTGGCGCTCAGCAAGGGCTTGCGCATGCTGTTGATGAGAATGTGCGAGACGATGCCCGCCGCGGGCAGAATGGCAATGTACACTTCCGGGTGCCCGAAGAACCAGAAAAGATGCTGCCAGAGGAGAGGCGAACCGCCGGAGTGCGGTTGCAACTTGTCGCTAATGACCAGGCCACTTGGAATGAAGAAGCTGGTGCCTGCGACGCGGTCGAGGATCAGCAGGATGCAAGCCGGCAGGAGAACCGCGAAAGCGAGCAGCGCGATGCAAGAGGTAATGAACCATGCCCAAGTGCAGATGGGCATGCGCATGAAGGTCATACCCTTGGCGCGGAGGTCGATCGTGGTGGCGATGAAATTCAGTGCACCGAGCAGCGAACCGGCGCAAAAAATGGCGATGGAGATACCCCAGAGATTCTGTCCCCAGCCGAGGCCGGGTCCAGCATCGGAGCCGACGGCGCTCAGCGGGGCATAGGCGGTCCAGCCGGAGATGGGCGGACCGTCAGGAATGAAAAACGCAAGAATCAGAACGATGAAGGCCGTGAAGGTGACCCAGAAGGACATCAAATTGAAGCGCGGAAAGGCCATGTCTTCGGCGCCGATCTGGATGGGCAGGAAATAGTTGCCGAAGGCCGCGAACGGCGCGTTGGTGAGCACGAAGAAAACCATGAGCGTGCCGTGCATGGTCAGCAGCGACAAGTAATATTCCGGGGTGATAAGGCCGCCGGGCGCGCCAACTTTGGAAATCAGCTCAAGACCCGGAATCGCGGCGGTGGGCCAGGCCAGGTGAAAGCGCATCAGCCAAGAAAGCGCCATGCCCACGAAAACGGCGACCAGGGCCAGGGCGTAGTACTGCTTCCCGATGGTCTTGTGGTCCAGGCTGAAGACGTGCTTCCAGAGAAAGCCTTCCGGCGGGGCATGAACGTGTGCGGGCTGGACAGTCGGTTGATCCATGTGTGATCCTCGCTCAAAAGAACCATCAAAATTCTTACCAGGAAGGGTGGGCAAGCCGCCCGCCCCTTCCCTGACCGATTACTGCTCAGAGATTTTTTCCTTCATCCACTTATCGAAGTCTTCCTGAGAAAGCACGTTCAGATACGCTTTCATGTTGTAGTGCCCGAGGCCGCAGAGTTGGGTACAGACGATTTCATATTTGCCGACTTTGGTGGCGGTGAAATGCAACGAGAGATCGAGACCTGGCACGAAGTCCTGCTGAATGCGCAGCTCGCGGACGAAGAAAGAGTGGCCGACGTCCTTGGCGTGCATGAGCATGTGAACTTCCTTGTTGACGGGAATGGCCAGTTCGGCGGCTACCACGTCGTCGCGAGCTTCAACATCGTTGGCGGGGTCGAGACCAAAAAAGTTGGAGTTGCCTTCGTCAATCTTGTCGGGATGGATCGCGCCGAATTTGCCGTCAGGACCGGGGTAACGGAAATAATAAGCAAATTGCCCGGCCTGTGCCTGCACTTGCAGAGCATCGGCGGCGGGAGGCGTGAAATAGACAGCGGCCCAGGCTTTCTGGCCGAAGACTCCAAGAGCCAGAACCTCCGTGCCCACCAGAATGAAAGCGGCGGCGACCATGATTTTCGCTCCGCCGGGAATGGCGCTGACTTTTTCCCCGGGCTTGCGGCCGGAGAACTTCCAGATAAAGAAAGCCAGAAGCAGCTGGGCGCCGAGAAAAGCCAGGCCGGCTTCGGCCATGGTGTCGGCCAGCTGCTCGTCAATGGCGTGGCCGTGCGTCGAGATGTCTTCGGGCAGCTTGTACTGGTGCGTGACGATGGGATAAGCGGAGGCCAGCGCGATGATCACCAGAACGACGGCAAAAAACTTTCCCATGGGCGGCACCCTCCACTTTACAAAAATCGTTTCCACAATTACTACACCCGTTCCGTCAGCGGTGGCAGTGATGCCCATCACCTTGGCCGCCAACGGAAATGTCAACCAGCGGGTCGATTCTCAATACGGCTTGGCTTTAAAGACGAAGCTGACGGTCTTGCTTTCGCTGCCCGCAATGGTCACGTCCTGGGTGAGTTCGCCGTAGGATTCGTGATACGCGGTAAGGGTGTACTTGCCGGGAGGAAGATTCGGCAACTTGAAGCTGCCATCCTCGCTCGAGACGGAGTAATGAGAGTTCTTGAGCACCGCGAACGTGCCGTGCATCCAGGGATGAATATTGCACTTCACGGGGATCATTTCCGGCTTGTCGTATTTGTCGACAATGGGCGGCGTGCCGGGAGGCTGCGACTTGTTCCACTCACGATTGATCTTGGCGAGCGGGTGAATATTGTGCGAGGTCTGGTCGTCGTTGGAAATCTTGAGTTCCTGCCCTACCTGGAACGCCAGCATGTGGGGAATATACTGGCAGCCCTTTTGGTCGAAATTTGCGGAAGTGGCAGGTGCAGGGTCGTCGGGCGCGCCGGCCGAAATGTACACCACCACGTTGGCCAAGCTGTTGCCCGGGCCGGCGACCACCGTTTCGGTGGTGATGGGAGTGGCATGCTCCTTGGCGCAGCTGGGCTCCTTGGACATGTCGATGGGCTTTTGCTTGGCGGGAGTGCCTTCATAGGTTATTTTGCCGGAGATAGTGCCGGAGCCGGGTCCGGCGGACGTCAAAGTGACGGCGGCCAGAGTGACCAGGCCTGCGAGAAACACGTGCTTTAGCGTCATGCGATGTACTCCTCCTGAAGTTATCCTACAGCAATATTACTGCTTAATACCAGAACCGGTCGGCGTCCCGGAGAGCTTCTGTGCGGCAACGATGTCCGCGCCCTCTTTGGTGCTGACCCACAAGGCCAGTTCAGGACTCTTGTGCGTGACCTGCAGAGTGCGCAGGTAGTGCACCAGATCCCAGGCCTCTTCCGGCTTGATGACGTCGGCAAAGGAAGGCATGGGCGTGCCATCGACGCCGGTGATGAAGATCTTGTACAGGTCGCTGTTGGTTGAGCCGCACTTGAAGCGCGAGCCGGCGGCGAAGTTATAGGGGCGGATGGGCTGATCGTTGCTGTCGGTGAGGGTCGAGGCGGAAGGACCGTCGCCGCGGCCTTCTGGACCGTGGCACTTCCAGCATTCCAGCTTCTGGAAAAGTTCCTGGCCGTGCTTGATGCTGGCCAGGGTCAGCGGGGGTTCGGCGGGAATGGTGATGGGCGTCCCGGCCTTTTCGGTTTTCCAGCGTGGCGAGAAGGTCTTGATAAAGGCCACCAGGTCGGCGCGATTCTGGTCGGTCAAGGTGATCCAGGAGGGCATGTTGCTGTTGTTGAACCCGCGGCGGATGGACTCGAAGAGGTCTTCGTCAGTGGGCAGCGTGCCGGTGACGGTCGAGCGGCACTTGAATGTGGCGGCGACGAAGTTGCGCGGGAGAATATTCAGATACGGCGCGTTCTCGCCGTTGCCGTCGCCGCGATAGCCGTGGCAACCCCAACAGTAACGGAAGTACAGCTGCTTGCCGGCGCCTTCGTTGCCGGTATACTTGCCGATGTGCGATTCACCCTGCGCCGCGACCAGCAGCGGCGCGGCCAGGAGGATGGCGATCGATACGAGCAACTTCGAAATGTTTAGTTTTCGCATAGTCTCCATCCTTAGAACGCGAAGTCAAATCCGATGAGTAAGCTGCTGAAGTCCTGGTTGCGACCCGTGACCGGCGCAGCGCCCACCTGGTGGCTGAATGCATATTCCGTGTGGTACGCGAACCCCGCGCGGCTGGAGATGAATGGGTAATAGCGGAAGCCGAAGGTGTACACGTCCTCGTTGCCATAGTTGGCGCTGGGCACGCTCACACCCGGTATATAGAGATTGGTGGGATCGATGGGCAGCGCTTGCTGGGACATGCGCACCAATTCGACACGCTGGATCAGGATGAGTTGCGGGTTGTAGGTAAAGTGGCTTTCAAACAAGGCACCATTCCACGTGGGGCTCTTTGCGCCCGTCGGAAGAGGAGTACCCGCAGCGGTGCCGGTTCCGAGGTACGCGCTATCGGAACTGTGGAAATACATCGCGGTGAGATCGTATTTCTTGATGTAAAACTGGCCGATTAAACCAGCGCGATAGTAGCCCTTATTTCCGATACCGGTGCCGGCGACGCCCGCACCATCTTGTGAGAATTGATAGAACGTGGGCCATTCACCGATATAGTCGAATACGCCGATGCGCTGCAAGCCGAGACTACCGGCCTGGAAGGCCTGGCTGGCGGTCAGAAACGCTCCATAGGAGCGACTGGTTGGCAGACCCGGTGAACCATCGTTGGAGCTAAGCACCGCGACCGAGTAACGCGTGCGGTCATCCTTGGAATGACCCATCACTTCGAGGCCGGCCTGGTTATCGCCAATTCCGAAGGAGAACGGAATGATTCCGGGCGAGTTGACCTCCGTCAACGGCTGGAAGTGATAGTTGGTGTACACGCCCGAAACGTTCGTCAGGGTGAGAATGCGCTTTTCAGACAGCAGGTTATCGAGTTCGAATTTGCCCAGCTTGATATTCAGCCAACTGGTGCCGCCCACGTTGTCAAGGCGAGCGAAGACGGTTTCAAAGTGAAAGGCGCCGGTATTATCCGAAGATGGCAGAACATAGAAGGAGAAGTTCTTCGCCAGGGTGCCGCCAGTGTGAAAATCGAGGCCGCTCCAATCGAAACCATGCGTGGTGAGATTGCCCTCTCCATTGAGGGTTCCCGAACCGACGTCCACAGCGGCGTGGGTCTCATTCTCGCGGTGAAAAAAGGTCGTCATGCGGAACGTCACCGGCCAGTAGGCTGGATTCTGAAAGATGGGGGCGTCGCGATCGTTGCCCATCTGATAGCCGTTGTCTTTAAAAGCCTGTCCGAAAGGACTCAGCATCGGCCACGCCTGATGGCACGAGGAACACGGCATGCCGTACTTGCGCGCGAATGCCGGGATGGCGTTCACACGAATTGCAGAAAGGGGAGCTGCCGTGGCCGGATGAGTGTCCATCAGAACAAACAGGAGGATGAAAAACGCGGCCAGCAGAGAGGGAACGAACCGCGCGAGCCTCGGGGTAGGGGTTACAGAGCTGCCAGAATGCATACCGCCTCCTGCAGAAAGGGATTGCAAAACTTGAAAGTCTTGAGTTTTTGATTCGAGCGGCCAAGGAACCCAGTAGCAGGGGCGGAAAAACTCCGGACGTGAGGCGTTTGAGACGCCGCAGCATCGTCCGCGCTACCGCAGTGTAGTAGTGACAATTCGCCCATAGAAGGTCGGGGCCTCTCTTTCCGTGGAAAAAGAGACGCCAACTCCCCAAGTCCCTGAACCGTCGGGGATGCTAACTCCGGAGAAAGCCGAATGCAAGACTTTTCTTATTTACATGCAAAAATATTTTCATCGTGGGATAGAAATCGCGGTTCCCGGGCCATTCTCGGAGTTAAATTTGACAGCATCCCGCAAATGGGCATACTTACGGGTGGAGCGGGCGTTTTCTCGTTTGCCCGCCGCGAACCGGTTCATCCATGGCTTCCACCCCACGCAACCTGGTTTTCAAAAAGCTGAAGCGTAAGGCGCTCTTCGCGGCCGGGACGCTGATGGTGTGTGCCGCTCTGCCGGCCAAGGAGCGCGTCGAGGGTCCCGGCTTCGTGAAGGAACTCGAAGGGTCCAGCCGCGACGTCCTCGAGGCGCTGAAATCCGACCTCGAAGATCAGACCATTCACGGAACCTATGTTTTTGACAAGGAGCCGATTCTGACGGGCGCGACCGAGGAGCAGTCCTCCAAGGAGTTCCCGGAGTGGACCGGAGGCGGGCAGGTCTTTTATAAAGTGCGCCCGAAAGCCGTCGCGCCGCGGCATTTCCTTGAGAGCGCGGACCAGGGAACCATCGTGGTGCGCTTTGTGTTGATGCCCATAACGGCGGACCGCGCTCGGCTGCGCATCGATGCGATTTACGTGGAAGATGCGCACCGCGTGTATCACCAGTCCGATGGCACCGTGGAGGGGGCGGAATTCAAGGTCATTCACGACCGGCTGCTGGCGATCCAGTTCGACGAACAGGAAGCGGCGGACGCGCGACGGCGGCGGGACAGCGCGGAACTCGTCAAACAGAACTTCATCCACCAGCGGGAAGACGAAACGACGCGACTCGCGGAGGCCGAAGCCGGCGTCAAGGATTTGCAAGAACGCGTGCAGAAACTTCGCCACGAGCTGGACCGGAGAGTGAAAGCCCCGGGCGCCGATCTGAAAGCCGCGCCCTTTCGCGAGGCGGCAACCATTAAGCCCGTCGCGGCATATACAGAGGTAGTGGTGGTGATCGTTACGCCGCACTGGCTGGGCATTGAAGAGGCGGACGGGCAACGCGGCTGGCTCCCCGAGGACCAATTGGAACCCCTTCCTTGAGGCGAATATCTTTTGCCGTTCCCTTAGAGCGAGTTTGCGCCATGGCCACGATTTTCGTGCTGGCGCTGGCGGGCGCGGCCAGCGCGCGCGCGCAGGCCATGCCCTATGCGCGCACGTATCCTAGGGCCAAGCCGGAAGTGGATCAGGCACTCAAAGAAATGGGCGCTTACGCCGGGCAGAAGCTTCCGACCGTGGAGGGGTTTGTGGCCCAGACCGCCAAACCGCTCACGCATTACGAACGGGCTTTTTACCAGCTGGCCATCGAGCTCTTTCCTGGTACCGGCGCGCGGGGTGGCACCCTCGTGCAAGTTTCCGCGAAGATCACCGCGTGGTACGCCGATAGCGATCCTGCGCGGTCGGGATACGAGGTCCTGGTCTCCAACGGCAGACTGGAGTTCGATCTGCTGGACCGCCTGGCTGAAAAATTAGGCACCGCACCGCCGGGAGGGACTGCGCGCGGCTCGCTGCCCGAGGGTTCAGGCATCGCAGCGCCCAAAGCCAAACTCGATCTTTCCGGTGTGCCGGGCCTCTCGCAACTTGCCGTGAACGGCGGGGCCAGCGGCCCGCTGCCGAGCGACGATTTAAAAGCCATGCGCGCGAAGCGGGAAGAGGACGAAAAGCAGGAACACGATCTCACCGGAATGCTAGAGGGACTGGAAGAGGTACAAAAAAATCAGGCCCGTCCGCTGAACCTGGTGGCGGTGAAGAAATCGGGCACGCCGGTGACCGCGCGCCCGGCAGAGGGAGCGCGCGTGCTGTTTATGGCCTCCGCCGGCGACGAGTTTGAATTTCTGGACGCCGACGGGGCTTGGCTGCACGTGGGGATTTCGGGCGTTTCGCGCGGGTATGTGAAGCGCGGCAGCGTGGAATTGACCGAGTTCATTGAGGCGCGGCTGAAAGCGCAGCAGGACGCCGAGGGTGCGGCGGCGAAGCAGGCGCCATTTCAGATCGAGCGTGAAGAGATCAGCCAGTTTCCGGGCGACTGGGAGAATTTGAAGGGCAAAAAAGTCAAGATTTACACCGTGCAGCCAGTCTCAGAGGTGCCTGCGGAAACCGATGCGCGTGCCAAGCGGGCGTTTGCGACCACGCTATTTAAGAATTTTTCTCCGCCCGATGGCGCGGCGGTTGAAGGGGTAGTGGTCATCTACGATTCGGCCGACGGCGGGATTATCGGCGCCACGATGGCCAGCGTTTCCGAGATGGCCGACGGCACGCTCGCGAAGGAAGATTTCTGGAAACAGTGCTATCTCGACCCGCCCGAAGCGTTTGATCCCGCCGCAAAACGTCAAAATTGAACTCAGCAACGACCAGCGCGGCGCCTCGCAAGAAGGCGGCTGTGCCAAGCTCTCCTCGGCCGGGGTTCGCCAGAAGTTTCGCACAACCGCGGGCCCATGCGCGGCGCAAGTGCAGCTGGCTTTAGGGATGGGTCACGAGTGTGATCCAAATGGGCTGGCCATCGAGAGCCAGCGCCACGGTGAAACCCAAGGTCGATTCGGGGACCTCCATCGTATAGTCATCGCCTGTGATCACCGTGGGCACGGAAAGCATGCAGTAATCGGCCACATTGCTGATTTTCGCTTTGAAGTTGCCCGCAATCATGTTGCACAACTCCCCCAGGGCGTCTCGCGAGGTCGTGGGGCTCGCGGCCGCATCTTCGCCTAGCATCAGCGAAGCCAGCCGCGACGCGGTCTCCTTTGAACACCGCACCGTGGTCATCCCGCACAGCGCGCCGGCCAGACCCACGATCGCCGTCTGCCCGCCGTGGGGAACCTCCGTCGACGCCGTATTCACGTCCGGACGCGCACCGGCCATGAGTTCAAACACTTCGAGTGCGGCCATTTCCAGCACGGTTTTCCAATGAGGGTCGAATTGCACCCGCGCTTTGGCCGGGCTCATGAGCGGCGTCATAGTCTGTCTCCTAGAAACATAGCTAGCCTCGTTCCGCCCCGCTTCTCGGGGTAGCGCGTCCTCCGCGCCGCAGGCCGCTACGCGAGTGAAAAAATTCCGTCAACCAGCGTGGTGATGCGCACCACGTAGGCGTCTAGATCGAGGGTGAAGCGCGCGAGATCGATGCTGGCGATTTTGGGCAGGTGCTTGGCAAGTTCGATCCACGCGGAGTCGGCCGGCAAATCGACGGCCCGCCATTCCTCGTATCCGTAGCCCAGGCCGCGCAGACGGCAGAGCAGATCTCCGAGATGGACGATGGCAATCAGCGGATTTCCTTCCGGGCCACGTGCGACGGCGTGATGCCACTCAATCACTTCGGCGATGGCCGGAGGCAACTGCCAGGTCTTGGCCAGAATGGCTCCGCTCTCAGAGTGCGTGAAACCCAGCGTCTCTTGCTCCTGCTCATCGAGCGGGCGGCCGCTTGCGACCGCAGCCGCCAGGACCGCGCGGTATTCCTCGGTATAGGTCAGCGAGTTCACGACAATGCCGATATCGTGCAGCAGTCCGGCGAGATAGGCTTTTTCGGGGTCGCCATAGCCGATACGCTGCGCGAATTCACGGCACACCAGCGCGCATCCGAAGGAATGACGCCAGAAAACCCCGGGGTCCACCACCCATTTTTCCGGCGGGATGAGGTTGCCAATGCAATTGCTGAGCAAAATGTCTTCGATGCGCTGGATGCCGAGTGTGACGATGGCTGCCTGAATGGACTCGGCGGGGCGAGCGCGCCCGTAGAGCGGCGAGTTGGCGATGCGCAAGAGCTGCGCGGCGATGGTTTTTTCATACGATACCAGTTGCACCACGCGCTCGAGCGGGATGTTGTCCGGGGGCTGGCGCAGGAGGTCGAGTAACGGCTTCAGCACCGCGGGCGAGGAGGGCAAGGCGCGGAGTTTTTCGACGCGCTTGCGCAGTTCGGGATTACTAGTGGTGATCATGATTTGACGCCTCCCGCAGCGCCGGGAAGCGGCTTCTGATAGGTGGTGGTCCCGGGCAAATGGACGAGCCGGAATTGATCGCTGACCTGATAGAGCGATTCCGCGGAACCCAGGAAGAAATAGCCCGGCGCCTGGAGCCCGGAGAAAAAATGCGTGACCACGCGGCGCTTGGAAGCGACATCAAAATAGATCAGCACGTTGCAACAAAAAATTAAATCCAGGCCCTTCATAAACAACATTTTGCTGTCGTCGCTGAGATTGAGCCGGGAGAAGGTAATAGGCGCCTTGACTTCGGGTTTGACTTGCAGTCTATCGCCGTCCACCGGATTGAAATACTTGCGCTTGAAAAGGTCGGAGGTATTGCGCAGGGCGTAATCGCCGTAGATTCCGGCCTTGGCCGTTTCGATGGAGCGATCGTTCAGGTCCGTCGCGGAAATTTCAAAGGTCCAGCCTTTTAACAACTTTTCGCTTTGTTCGAGAAGAAACATGGAAAGGGTGTAAGGCTCTTCGCCCGTCGAGCAGCCCGCACTCCAAATCTTGAGTTTGTGCAACCCGATCTTGGAGCGTGTGGCGATGAGCTCGGGAAGGATCACGTTCTGCAGCGCCGCGAGCTGCGGAGGACTGCGGAACAGGCAGGTCTCGCCGATGGTGATCTCGTTGAGGAGTTCGCGCATTTCAAGCACGCGGGTGGCGGGATTGCTGATCAGCTCGAGGTACTGGCGCGAGTCATTGGTTTTGCTGCTGGGCATCCGCCTTTTGCAAGCCCCCGAGAGCAGATAGAGCTTCTCCTCGGAATGGTAGATCCCGCACGCCTGGTAAACCACATCGCGAATTTTCAGATAGTTGGGATCCTGCTCCTCGGTTTTCTTGGGAGCTGTTGAAGCCGACTTCTGGGTCTCTACCAGCATCGTCTTTCACCTTGTTTTTCGAGGTCCTTCTTGGCCTAAAAACCCTCACGAGCCTGGCCACTCATACAAAAATAGAGTCTGCCAGCCTAGCCGGACTTGCTCGGCACGAGTCCGAGACTCTCCCGGGAAGCTGGGCGGCTCATGCGGACCTGCCGGTAGATTTCTCTGGCCATGTCGTGCAAAGGGTAGATGGCATCCGCCAAGCCCGCGGCGGCAACCTGGCCGGGCATGCCCCAGACCACCGAGCTGGCTTCGTCCTGCACGAATACGCGGCCTCCGCGCTGGTGCACCGCTCGCGCGCCGAGAACGCCATCCGAGCCCATGCCGGTCAGCACCACGGCCAGAGCGCTGGGGCCAAAAACCGTCGCCACCGAGCGAAAGAGCACGTCCACCGCGGGCCGGCAGGAATTTTCAGGCGGGCCCTGATTCATCGCCAGATTGACGTCGACGCCGTGGCGTTCGACGGTCATGTGGTAATCCCCGGGAGCGATCCAGGCCTCCGCGGCGCGCAACTTGGCTCCCGGCTGGCCTTCGCGCACGGAAATGGCGGCTTTTTTCTCCAGGCGCTCGGCGAGCGTGCGGGTGAAGAGGGGCGGCATGTGTTGCACGATGACGATGGGAACGGGAAAATCGCCGGGAATTGCCGAGAGCACATCGGCCAAAGCGTTGGGTCCGCCCGTCGAGGTGCCAATCGCCAGGATGTCGAAGGGACCTGTGTGCCGGGGACGTGGAAGCGCCGAGATGGCCGCCGCGGGCATCGGAATCGCTGGGGACGACGTTATCGTCGCCGGCTGAGGAGGCAAGTACGCTGGCAATTGCACGCGTCCACAGAGCGCTTTGATTTTGGGCAGCAGATCCTGTTTGATTTTTTCGATGGTCAATTCGAGGCTGCCGGTATTGCTGGGCTTGTTGATGTAATCGCTGGCGCCGAGGGCCAGCGCTTCGAGCGTGGTGCTGGCCCCACGCGCCGTGAGCGTACTGAACATGATTACCGGAAGCTTGGGATACAGCTTGCGGATTTCGGGGATGGTCTCGAGACCGGAGAGCACGGGCATTTCGACGTCCAGAGTGACCAGGTCCGGCTTGAGCTGCGCGATCTTGGCCAGAGCAATGCGCCCGTCGGGCGCGGTGCCAATGACTTCGATCGCCGGGTCCGAGGCCAGCGCGCTACAGAGCACTTTGCGGATGACCACAGAATCATCCACGACGAGAACGCGAATCGGATTCATGGCGCCTTGTTGACGGTCCTTTCGGCTGCTGGCATAGAATGGCGCAGATGCTGGCGCTCGCTTGCCGGTATGGGCGGGCCCGGAGTTTTTCCGATCAGGAAACGCTTCCGCGATACGCATGGGCATTCTTCTGTCCGTTCGAAGCGGTCCTGAATTGCCCTACGAGAGTGCGCAGTTCGGTGGACATCAGGGCCAGATCTTTGGCCGCTTTCTGCGAGTCCGTGGCGCTGGCCGAGGTGCTTTGCGCCGCCTGCGCCACCCCGCCAATGTTTTTCGATACCTGCCCGGAGCCCTTGGCGGCTTCTGAGACGTTGCGCGACATTTCCGAGGTGGTCGCCGATTGCTCTTCAACCGCTGTGGCAATGGTCGCGGAGATGTCGTTCACCTGTCCGATGATGGCGCTGATGCTCTTGATGGCCTCGACAGCGCTCCTCGCGTCGGCTTGAATGGCGGCAATGCGCAGGCTGATGTCTTCGGTGGCCTTGGCGGTCTGCTTGGCGAGGCCCTTTACCTCGTTAGCCACTACGGCGAAGCCTTTGCCCGCTTCTCCGGCGCGCGCCGCTTCGATGGTGGCGTTCAGGGCCAGCAGGTTGGTTTGCTGCGCGATGGAGGTGATGACCTTGATCACCTGCCCGATTTCCGCGCTGGATTCCCCGAGCTTGGTTACCGTGGCGTCGGTTTGCGATGCGGCTTTCATGGCTTCCCCGGCGACGCGCGCCGCTTCTCCCGCGTTCTTGGCGATCTCGCTGATGCTTGCGCTCATCTCTTCCGTGCTGGCGGCCACGGTTTGCAGGTTGCGGTTGACCTCGTCGGTGGCCACGGAAACCACGTTGGCCTGTGCCGAGGTTTCCTCGGAATTGGCGGAGATTTGCTGGCTGGTGGCGGAAAACTCTTCGCTGGCCGCGGCCACCTGCTGCGCGTTCTTGCTGATGGATTCGATCACGTCACGCAACTTGCCCTGCATCCGGTTGAGAGCCGTGCCGAGATCCCCCAGTTCGTCGCGGCTGGCAATGACGATGTCGGCGGAGGTCAGATCCCCGTCGGCGATGGCCTCCGCGTTTCCGAGCGCGGCGCCCGTGGCCGCGGAAATGGTGCGGCTGAGGTACAGGGCGACAAAAACCCCGAAGGCAATGGCAAAGAGCGTGGTGAGGGCCATGGTCCACGCCAGGGAACTGTTCGCGGCGTCGAGCTGATCTTGATAGGTAACCAGGGTGTCGCCTAATTTTGCGGCCAGATCCGCCGCAGTCTTGGTGGTGGCATCGATCACCGGCGTAACCTTGTCGGCGTATTCGTTGCCGCCCGCAACGACCGAGTCATGCGCGCCGCTCTTCGCCGTGTTGATTGCCGCCTGTTGCGCTGAGCGGATCTGCGGCAGGTCGCGCTTGAGTGCCGCGGCGCGATCCTTATTCTCCTGCAGCACCCAGCTTGCGGACAATTCAGTAATCTTGTCACTTGACTTGTCGATTCTGTCCCAGGCCTTATCGAAGCGTTTCTGGGCGTCGTCAGCTCTCGCTGCCTCCGTCCCCGCAAGGATTGCCTGCCGCGCCTTACTTCCGGAGTAATCCAGATCGTCCTGAAGTTGGCCCACGGCGCGGATCGCCGGCACGCGATTCGACAGCACAAAATGTTCAATTTCCTTGATCTCCGACGCCTTGCGATAGGAAAGACCCGCACTGATGACCATCAGCGCCAGAATAACTGCAAATCCCAATCCCAGTTTTCGTCCCAGTGTGAATCTCATTTAGACGCTCCTCGAAGAACTGCGAATCTAAAGCCAGGCAAGGTCGCCCGCCAAAAAAAAATGCGCGGTGCATGCCGTTCCACGACGCCGCTTGCGGGCGCTCACCGCTCGGCACTGGCGAGTTCCGCGGTCTCCGTCACCGCGCATACCCGGTCGGTGTCGAGCACCAGCAGGAGCTGTTTGTCGAGCTTATGGACCCCCAGAATGAAAGACCGCACCGCGCCACGAAGGGTCTCTGGAGGCGCCTCGAAAGACTCTTCGTTGACCTCGACCACGTCGCCGATCTCGTCCACCAACAAGCTCACGACATCGTCTTCCGTGCGCACCACGACGTGCATGGGGTCTTGGCCAGCGGGTCGCTCGGGTAGCTGCAGGCACCGCCGCAGGTCTATGACCACGACGATCTGGCCGCGCAAATTCATCAGCGCGCGAACCGTAAAGGGCGCCAGCGGCACGTCGCTTAGCTCGAGATGCCGCAATACCTCCTGCACTTTGAGGAGTTCGACGCCAAAGAGATACTTCTCCAGATAAAAGGTGCAGAATTGTTGCGCGATGGCCATGGCTCAGTTACTCACCTCCACGTGCGCTTCGACTGGTGCGGAATTGAAGGCTGCGGCTTGCAGGATGGCGGTGAGGTCCAGCAGTTCCGTGACGTGATTTTCGATCACCGCAGCGTATAGAACGCCGGCGCGTGTGGCGGGCGTTTTCACCGTTGCGGGATCTTCCACGATGTCAAGGATCTGTTCGACGATCAGGCCCACGGTGTGGCCTTCATGATTGCAAACCAGTACCTGGACGGAATCGGGCTCGACGTCCTCCTCTAGAGTCGGAGCGTGGCGCCGGCTGCGGCGCCGCTCCTCCAGCACCATTTTGAGGTCAATCAGAGGAAGGATCTGCCCGCGATATTGAATGACGGAATGCATGCCGGACATTTCCACTTGCGAAGCCGGAAACTCTTCAAGTCGCGCCAGCGCCTCGAGCGGCAATGCCATGCGAGCCTCGTCGGGGCCGTTGAAGACGAGAAAGGTCTGCTTTTCCGTATCCGCCGCCTTGCCTTCAGAAACGCCGCCGGACGCGGCTCGTTCGTGCACCTCGGTGATCACGTTGGCCCGCTGCGCCAGGCCTAGCGCATCGAGGATCAGCGCCACCTTGCCGTCGCCCATGATGGTCGCCCCGGCAAACGTCTTGATGTTCTTTAGCCGTCGGTTGAGCGGCTTGACCACGATTTCTTCGGTGTCCCGGATTTCATCGACGATCAGGCCGAACTGCCGGCCCCCTGCCTGCAGGACCACGATGTTGGTGGCGTTGTCGTCAGAAGGCGCCGCGCCGTTCGCCGACGGCCCGTTGAGCTTCAGCTCGCGGTCGAGATACACGAGGGGAAGAAGCTTCCCGCGCAAGCGGTATACCGGAACGCCATGGACCATCTCGATGCTGGTGCTGGCCTGGTCGCTTTCGATGCGCACCAGTTCGATCAAATTGACCTGCGGAATCACGAAACGTCCGCTTCCTGCGCGTACCAGCAGCCCCGGAATAATCGCCAGGGTCAAAGGGATTTTCATTTTTACCGTGGTGCCCGCGCCGACGACCGCTTGCACGTCGACCGTTCCACCGATTTTCTCGATATTGGTTTTCACCACGTCCATGCCCACACCGCGCCCCGAAACATTGGTAATTTTCTCGGCCGTGGAAAATCCCGGCAGGAAAATCAGGTTGACAGCTTCGCGTTCGGTAAGCTGCGCCGCGCGTTCCGCGCTGAGCAAACCCCGTTCGACCGCTTTGCGTTTGATTTTGTCGTGGTCAAGGCCCGCACCGTCGTCGCGGATTTCGATGTTCACCTGGCCGTCCTGGTGATAGGCGCGCAGCGTCAGGCAACCTTCCGCACGCTTACCTGCCGCCACGCGCGCTTCCGGCCGTTCGATGCCATGGTCGACGGAGTTGCGCACAATGTGCGTCAGCGGGTCCTTGATCGCTTCGATGATGGTCTTGTCCAGCTCTGTCTCCTTACCCTCCATCTCGATGCGCACCTGTTTCCCACAGCTCATTGCGATGTCCCGCACCGTGCGCGGGAATTTGCTCCAGATACTTCCAATGGGCTGCATGCGCGTCTTCATCACGCCTTCCTGCAACTCCGTGGTCAACAGGTTGAGCTGCTGGCTTGGCACCACGATGCCTACGTCTTCCGTGGCGTTTGAGTATTGCAGGATCTGATTTCGTGCCAGCACCAGCTCGCCCACCAGGTTCATGAGCTTGTTGAGCAGCACAACTTCCACGCGGATCGAACCTTCACTGACACTCGCGCGATTGCTTGGCTGGCCTTGCGCGGGCTCCGCAGCGTCCTTCGCTCCTACCCCGGCCGCGTCCACCTGAATGGCCACGGTCTCCGGACTCGGCACGGAAGATTGTTCCGCCGGAGCTTCCTGCCCGGAAACTGACCCCGCACCCGGCACGACGAGAGGTTTCTGCGCCGCGGGCACTTTCGCGCGCTGTTTCTCGACAACCTCCTCGGCCGCTGTAGCTGTCTTCGGACTTTTCCCTGGCGGGCTCGCCGCCACCGCCTTCTGCTGCAAACGCGTCAATTCCTTCTTCAGCTCTTCGTCGTGACGCTCGCCTTCGTTGCCACTTTCCTCGATGCTTTGCATCATCTGCCGAATGGCGTCCACCATCCGCAAGAGCACGGTGGTCATTTCCGGATTGAGCGTGAGCTCCCCGTCGCGCAGACGTGTCAGCAGGTTCTCACCCACGTGCGCCACAGATTCCAGTTTCCCAAACCCCAAAAACCCACAGGCGCCCTTGATGCTGTGAATGGTGCGAAATACGCTTCCCAGGGTGTCGCGATTCTCGGGATCTTTTTCGAGCTGCACGAACTCACGGTCCAGGGAATCCAGATTCTCGTTGCTCTCGACAAGAAACTCGCGAACGATATCGTCGCTCATACCAAACCACATCCTCTCAAACGGGGAAACCCGCGCGTTTCACCGAGCCACGGGCGAGGTCAGTAAACGATGCTCGTCGTTAGAAACACCCAATGATTCCAGCGAAGGGACCGATCACTTGGCCTAGACGCAGCATGTGCCGGGCCACAAGAATCAAGCGCGTTTCGCCATCGCACGCCCTCTATTTGCTTGCTGCTAAACACTTTTGGCCACAGCTCGCCCGGAACCAGCGCCAGAACTCTTCCCCTTCTGGCACTCGCTCTCTAACCTCGCGGGAGCACTTTTGCAGCTACCCGGCACAGCGACCGTTTGCAGGGCTAACCGATTGAATCGCAGTGTTTTCGTACTGAATTTTGGTCCGTTCGCGCGCCACACCAGCGCCGCTTGAACGCAGGCAGCGCCTCCTAATGGCAATGTGCGCTTGAAAATACCCATTTGGCACGCGTCGCCGGCGCGTGGCGAAAACGCCTTCTCCGAACACCCCCTGGCGCCCGATCCGTATTATTGGGAGTTCTTTACAAAAGGAGGTTCTTCAAAATGCCCGTCGGCTTGTCCTTGCGCGGGTTGCGAGCCGACGTACTCTCTGCTTAACCGCTCTTCTTTGTTGTATTTCCATAATCATGCTAGTCACTGAGTCCCGGCAAGGCATGGCAAGCCACAAGAGAAAAATGTTACATCCTGCCGAATCACGAGGGCGCCCAGGCGGGCATGAAGAAACTGGACAAAATGCTGCGGACAAAATACGGTATTAAAGGTTAGGGCCTATAGCTCAATTGGTTAGAGCACCGGACTCATAATCCGATGGTTCCTGGTTCAAGTCCAGGTGGGCCCACCAAACCAAAGCGAAACAATACGATTTTGAATTACTCGTGCGGAATTCGACCCTGAGACTGACGGATATCTTTTCCTGTGAAACAGGGCAGGGCGAGTCTTCAGGCTATGCTCGAAACATAAATAGAACTCCGCTGGCCGAGGTTAACTGCAAAGCGAAAGCGCTAGCGATCCGGTTCCGGAACGCTCCTGACCCGGCCAAAGAGAGCATTCCGGAAGTCAATCCGCTCTTTCATGGGCCGGCCTGAATGACGTAGTGCGACGTCTATTAGGGGATGACCTCAAATCAACTTGGCCCGAAGTTGAAACGGTTTCGGGCCGACGCATCTTCTCAGACGGGAGGGATTCTTATGGAGCTTGCGAAGCGCCGCGACATCTCGCATTATCTGCTCGAAATCGAGTTTCCCTCCGCTCCGCAATCTTTTTTCAGCATTACGCCGGATTTCGGCAAAGGTACCAGGGCGACTCCGCCGAGGTCGTGAAGTGGGTTCTGGTGGCTGTCGGCTCTTCACAACTCCTCCATGACCTTGCAAGCCCGGGTGTTGGATTACCGAGCCTCGACTGCATTTTATTCAAGACCACAAATTGCTCGGGCGTTCTTCAATAGCAGCGACGACAGGTCGTCCTCAGTTTTCTCAAATACGGCTTCGACGCCGCTGGATAACGCTTTCTTCTCCGCGTCCATATCGCTTGGCTCCGTCACCAAGAACACGGGAATCTCCGGTAAAGCGGTCTTGATGACTCTGGCCGTCTGGAAAATATCCATTGGAGGAGTTTCCTGTTCGAGTACGACGAGGTCGGGCGCAAGCTCGATCGCCATTTTGACGGCTTCGATACCATCGCGGGCTTCCCCACACACGAGAAACTCGTCTTCGGATTGAAAGAAATCACGCAGAACTTCGCAGAACGTCTGGTCACCGCTGGCAAGAAAGACCCGAGGCATGGTGACTCTCCTTAGCCGCGCCGGGAGCAAGTTCACCTGGTTAGGGCCAGCAAGAACAGTTTCCGGTATCTTCGGGTTATTGGTAAATAAGGTTAATAGTGTAGAATGGTTATTTATGTTGTTAGTAGATACCAGGCAGTAAAGTTTATTTATTCTTGACGCGCGAAGGGCATCTGCTACCATCGGGGACCATTCCCAGCCGAATAAATATGGGTGCTATCTCGTAGCTGGTGGCTATCGTGGCGGCGACGATTCTTGGCGAAACGCTCGTCGAAACTCTCGTGGAACTCCACGCGTTGCGGCGTCTGTATGATTCCGGGTTACCTTGTGCTGAGACCGAGGGCCTCGGGGAGCGCCTCGCCGAACAACAAGGCATCATTGACTACATGCACGAGCGCTTTGCGGAACTGAATCGCAGTTATTTTTCGAGCCTTTCGCAGGGCCAAGCGGCGGCGCCAAACGCGAGTAAATTTCCCATTGACGTGCGTCGCACCCGGGCAGAACTGGCCATCATGGACGATGGGTCGCTATTCCGATACGGCGCTCTTTTGAAATATATTTGCGTCGTCGAGGCTGGGCTTCTCGACTTGCCGCTTGATGCGACGCAAGCCCTGTTCCACGAAGTACGGGCGGAGTGGCTTCATCGCTTTGGCGATACGGCCATCGCCGAATCGTTTTAGCCACCGGTTGAAAAGCAGACCCTCAGAAGTCCCGCTAAGTCGCCAAATGGGTTCGTTCTTGCCCCCCGTTCATCGGCTTCTTGGCGCGCTCGAAATCCGCATGATCGGCGCATACTGGGCACGGGTCATTTGAGCGCGAAGTTGAGAAGCGAAAAGCGCAAGGGCCTGACCGCAAAACGGGACTCGCTTTTTAGGCAGTTTGCAGCCAATCCCAGTAAAACGGAAACGGGACAAGCGATTAAAAAACTTGACGACCAGGTTGCCGAATGCGAGGAGCATTTGAGCCGGCAACCACAACCAGGCGTCAAAAGAAAAGCTACTTAGGCCTTAACCTCACGCACCGTTTGCCCCGGAACCAGATGAATTTCGGCGATTAATTCCCGCTTGTAATCCCGCAGATGAGGGCCGAGGACCGTGACCGTCGTGCCTTTGAGCACGATCAGCACGCCTTGAAACTTTTCGACAGGCTCGGTTTCGCCGAGCTGGAAGAGGCCGTAGGTTTTCATAGGATGTTCTTCGAAAGCCGCGTATCCGCTAGACGTTCGCAGCCGCCGCAGATTGGTTGAAAGAATTGACGGCTATCTGTTCGTCGGTGTGAATATCGAATACAGTATACAGCTTGGTAATCTGCATGAGGTCAGTTACTTTCTCGCTGATGTTGAGCAATTTCAGTTCGCCACCTTGTTTCCGCGTGGTGGTGAAGGCACCCACCAGGGAGCCGAGACCCATGCTGTCAATGTATGTGACACCTTCAAGGTTGAGTAAAATGTGTTTATGACCCTTGCTTAACAGCTCGCAAATGACTCGCCGCATGGCGGCACTTTCGTCTCCAAGTACGATTCGTCCCGCAATGTCCATAATTGTGACGCTGCCTACCTGTCGTTGGTTCGTGGTAATGCTCATTCGGCCTCCTGACATGCTCAAACTCTTCGCGGTCATCAGAGCACTTTATTCCGTTTCTGGCAATGTTTAGCGCGCGCGTGGCACCTCTGAGGGGCGGCGGCCAAGCTCTTGACCGGGGGTGACTGCGCCTGCCCCCCCATCGGTCCTTCCTAGTTTGCCCGGTTCAGAAATCGCCCTTGGCCGTCGCCTAATCCTCTACTTGGGTCATGCGCTCGTAGACGAACACAGGACTGCATGGCCGCGAGGCGGAGTCGCAAGAGTTTACCAACCTGGCCATCGCGTCAGGGGTGCCAGCGTAACTCGGAGTAAATCAGCGACTTGCGGCCGCGTCAGGCCAAGCCGTGCGATATGGTTCGCGGGTGCTGCTTGCGGAAACTCTGGTTATGCCGGGTTTAGATTCCGCTTTTGCCGTGGCGGAGGACAAATCCTTTTTCGGGTTGGATCGCGCCGCGAGTGCAGCGCATCCGGTCGCCTCGCGGCCCTCCTCGCTCCCGGCCCTTGCTGGGCGCCCCGCTCGCTCCCCCCGGGAAAGTGCGTATTGCTGCCCCCCGGCATCCAATATAAGAAAGCGCTGTTTTGCGACGGTGTCATTGCTAAAATAGGTGGTCTAGAGCTGAAAGCGCCCCGCAGCATCGAGGAACGTTCCGAGCCATGCCGATCGATTCGCCCAATGATTCCCAGGGCCAGCGCATTGACTCCTGGAAAGAAATTGCTGCTTTTTTTGGCCGCGATGAGCGCACCGTCAAACGATGGGAGAGCCAGCGCGGCTTGCCCGTGCATCGCGTGCCCGGCGGAGGACGCGGCACGGTCTATGCGTTTACCGCTGAATTAACCGCCTGGCTGCGCTCCTCACAGCAGCGCGAAAGCCCCGAACCCGCGTCACCCGTCGCTGCCCCTGAGAAAACCGTCTCCGCGAGCAGCGAAAATGTCATTCCGCCGGCGCTCGAACCGTTGCCGCTGACGGCCAGGCCGCCGATCGCACCTTCCCGACCGCCCATCGCGGCGAGGAGTTGGAGCTCTCGGTGGCTCGTCGGCAGCGCGCTGGCCCTTCTTGTTGTGGCCGTTGTGGCCTTCCCGCGCTTTTTTCAGTTGCGCTCGGTGCATGGCCGGGTGATGCCGGAAATCGCCCGGCGGACGGAAAGCGCCAGCCACCGGCAGGCCGAAGATCTGTATCTGCAAGGCCGCTTCTACTGGACCAAGCGCACGCCCGAAGGGCTGACTCTGGCTCTCGATGATTTCACCAAAGCCGCGCAGCTCGACCCCAACTACGCCCTGGCCTATGCCGGCCAAGCTGACTGTTACAATCTGCTGCGCGAATACACCAGCATGGCGCCCAGCCAGGCTTTTCCCCTGGCCATCTCGGCCGCCAAGAAGTCTCTCGGCTTGGACGACCAGCTGGCTGAAGGGCACCGCGCGCTGGCCTTTTCTTATTTCTGGTGGAACTGGGACCTGGCCGGAGCTGAGCGCGAATTTCGCCGGGCCATCGCGCTCAATCCCAACGACGTCGAGGCCCACCACTGGTACGCCACGGCGCTCGTGACCCTGTCGCGCTACCCGGAAGCGCTCGCGGAGATCGAACGCGCCCGGCAGCTCGATCCCGCCTCCAGTTCGATTGCTGCGGATCGCGCGGCCATTCTCTTTGCCAGCGGCCGTCAGGACGAGGCCATGCAAACACTTCTCGATTTGGAGAAATCCGAGCCAAATTTCCTGTCTCCGTACTCGTACCTCGCCCGTGAATATTTCGACCGCAAAGAGTTCGAAAAGTCCTTCACGCAAGGAGAAATTGCCGCGCAGCTTACCCACGACCGGAAAGCCCTCGAAGCGATCGCCTCCGCTAAAAAGCGCTTCGAAAGCGGCGGCGAGACCGCCATGCTAAACGCCATGCTCGATGACGAGCTGCAGGGCTTCAGGCAAGGCAATACTACGGCTTTGCAGGTGGCCCGAACTTACGCGTTGCTCGGGAAAAATAAAGAAGCGCTCGAATATCTTGAGAAATCCTACCAGCTGCACGAATATGAACTCGTCACCGTGGGCGACTGGCCGGGCTTCCGCGGCTTGCGTCAGGAGCCGAAATTCCAGGATCTTCTCCGTCGTCTCGGCCTACCCCTCCCTCCTTCGGCCTGAACCGCAACAGCTCTTTTCTCGCGCGGCGCTCGAGCCGCAAACCCCGGGGATATCCCTTGCTGGGCTTGCCAATGTGGGCGCGGAACCCGGGAAAAAGACGGGGCCTTGAGGCGAGAGAGGGCAAAAAACGAGCAGAAGCGGTTCGCGCCAGAGCGGCTGCTGCACCCCACGCAGGAAAGAGCGGACAAGAAAATGGCCGGACCTCTTGCCCCTGCGGCGAAGGTCCGGCCGGCCTTGGATCTTCGTTTTTCGGGGTGAACGTAAGACCGGCACCCTGGAAAGGCCAATGCGACCCGGGCTAGGCGGTGCGCACCGCAGTCTTGCGGAAGCGGATGGCTGAGAAAAGGGTCAGCAAGAAGAAGAGAATCAGAACCGTGAGTTGCGTCAGTTTGAAAGGCGGCTCAGATTGCGTGGGCGCCAGAGCTTTGAGCGCCGGGACCTTCAAGAAGAGCTGCACGATCAGCACGAACACGTTGAGGTACAGGGCGATCATGGCGCTGATGACGTAGGTGTTGCGCCAGCCGCCAGAGAGCTTGCGTTGGTAGAGAGCAAAGAGCGCCAGCGCCAAAAAAACCAGTGAGATGGCGCCGACTACGTAAGAAGGCTTGAAACCGTGATAGGGGAAAAAGTAGCCGGTGACGCTGGTTAGCGCCGTACTCCAGAGAAACCATGCGCTCCAGCCGCTCAGTTGTTTTTCGGCCAGGAAACCGGCCATGACGATGAGGCCGGTGGCGATGCCGATGAGGCTGATGGCTACATGCACAAAAGTGAAAACGGTCAAGATCATGAGAGGTGTCCTTTTCTCACAAAGTTTTTCAAGCAGCGCGAAGCCGGCTTGATGCAAGGTTCCCTGACGCAGGCCGGCAGTTCTGCGTTCACGCGATGCTTCAAGGCATCGCCAGACTCTCTCTCGGTTTTCCCGCCCCCGCGGGCATGGCCAGTAAAACCGGAATGTGCCGTTGCCGTGCGAGGTATAGATGCCGGGCGCCTTTAAAGGGCACCAACGATTTCGCCTAAAAACCAGACGCGGCGTTCGCTCTCGTCGATCCAGTTTTCGATGAGGCTGGCGGTCGCAACATCGCAATGCTTGTCGCAGACTTCGTGCAGGGAGCGGAGATAACCAGTGAATTCACGGTTGTCGCTAGAGAGTTCCTGAAGCATTTTTTCCGAAGCGACGAGTGCCTGGTTGTTGTCCGTGAGGCGCTGGTGCTGAGAGATATCGCTGATGGAATGCAGGGTGGTGCCCCCGATCTTGCGGGCGCGCTCGGCCAGGTCGTCGGACATGGCGAAGATCTGGTCGGCGTGTTCGTCAAGGAGCAGGTGGTAGTCGCGGAAGTGGCGGCCGGACATGTGCCAGTGAAAATTTTTGGTTTTCAGGTATAAGACAAACACGTCGGCCAGCATGTGCCGCAGGCCGGTGGTGATTTCCTCGACGCCCGCCTTGCTGAGGCCGGCCACGTCTTCTCGCGGACCCGCTGGTAATTTGCCTGGTGCCGCTGCACTTCTTGCACTCATAACCCGTATCTCCTGCCGTGTGGAATTTTCTGGTTGCTGAACACCGTGAAACTCGAAGCTCCGGACGCCGCGTTGGCGATCTTCCCTGTCTCTTTGCCTGGTTTTAGCCCCTGCGAGATCGTGGTTTTTTGCATCAGCTCCGTGCTTCCTTGGCCAGGGCCGGTGCGCGCCAAACGTCGTATTTGAGCGACGAATTGCGACGTGGGCCGAGGGCGCGCAGGCCGCGGGACTTGCGCAGAGCGGCTTTGGCGTGAAACAGACGGCCTTTAGCGGCGGAGACGGTGATGCCGATTTTCTGGGCGGCTTCTTTCAGGGAATTTTCCTGCAGGTGCTGGATTTCCACCATGAGGCGGATGGCGGGACGCAGACCGCGAATGGCTTCGCGGAGAATGGTCTCGCGCTCGCGCTGGACCAGGCGTTTTTCCGGATTGGGGGCCGGCGCTTCCATGTCCCAATACGATTTGGGAGAGTCCGGATGCAAAGGCGCGTCCATGGAAATCTCGCGGGCGGAGCGGCGTTTGCGCAGCATCATGAGCGCGGAGTTGATGGCGATGCGCGTGAGCCAGGTAGTGAAGCTCGAGCGCCCGTCAAAATCCTTGATGTGTACGAAAGCGCGCAGCAGGGAATCCTGCAGAGCGTCTTCCGCGTCTTCCTGATTCTTGGTGATGCGGCGCGTGGCCAGCAGCACTTTGAGGGAGCAACGGCCGAAGAGAACTTCGAGCGCTTCGGTTTGGCCGCGCTTGGCGGCGACGACGAGCTCGTGTTCCGCCAGCGACGCGAGGCAGCCATCAAGACGGGGTGGCGCGGCGATTGAAGAACTTGCAAGTCTATCTGTGGCGATCATCGGGACTCCTAAACGTTGAGGTTTTCCGGCGGCACCTTCACGAACGGAAGGTTCGAGAGGTTGCGAGAGCCAGTTGACGCCCCCAGTGTGTAGATTTCCGGATTCGCCCGAAACCCCAGATAGTGCTTCCGGGTGCCCCCTCAAAAGTGTGGGTTTGCTTGCGGGTATTTTCCGTGCGGCGCGTCAAGGAGACGGGCAATGCGCGAGCTGGCCTAATGAATGTCGATGCGTTTTCGGCCGAACAGCAGGGCGTCAATGGAGTGAACGCCGGGGCCCAACATGACAAGTACCGCACCGATGGTAGCCAGCAGAATGGCGCTGCGCAGATGCGTGGCGTCGTAAAAGATGGCGGCGGACTGTGCGACGACCACCGATAGTCCGGCGATGGGGGTCCATAAACCGGCCAGTAGGAGCAATCCCGCTCCCACCGCCAATATATGGAAGACCACAGCACCGCGCTGAGGGGTATCGAGCAGGGCCAAAACGCCGTCGTAAATCAGCACGGACGCAGCCACACAGCGCAGGAGAACGAGTCCTCTGCCGGGCCAGCCGTTCGGAAACATGGAAAATAAGCGTTGCAGGGGATGGGCCCTCGCAAAGGCGGGACGTGCCTTCGATGAAGAATAAGAGATCGCGCAATCGCCGTGAAACCCCCATCACCGGGGTTCGCATGCCCCCCTTTCGGGGGGGTTGGAAACCGGCCCCCGTAGAACGGACGGGGCTAGAGTTCGATGATGCCGCGTTTTATGGCGATGGTAACCGCGTGCGTGCGGTCGTTGGCATCGAGTTTGGAGAGGATATTTTTTACGTGGCCTTTTACGGTTTCTTCGGTGATGTCCAGTTTATCGGCTACGATTTTGTTGGCCAAACCGGTGGCGATCAGGCGCAGCACATCGATTTCACGCGTGGTGAGAGAGTCATCGGCGGCGTGATCGGCAAGTTGCGCGGCAATTTCGGCGGGTATGCGTTTTTGCCCGGCGTGGACGGCACGAATGGTGTCGAGAAGTTCCTTGCGCAAAAGGCTCTTCAACAAGTACGCCCGTGCGCCGGCTTTCAGCGCGCGCAAGACCTGCACGTCGCCGGTGTAGGTAGTCAGCACCACGAAGCGGGCCTCGGGAAATTCATCGCGAATGATGGTCATGGCATCGATGCCATTCATTTCCGGCATTTGCAGATCCATCAGCGTCACATCGGGACGGTGCTTGCGAAATAGTTCGATGGCCTCGCGGCCATTGGAAGCTTCCGCCACGAACTGCATGTCGCTTTCATCGGCAGCCAGTGCGGCTATGCCCAGGCGCAGGAGGGGATGATCGTCGACGAGCAATATACGAATTGGCTTCAGAGAGGTATTCATACGTTTGAGAGTTTTGATTTCCCGGGCAAGCCATCCGCGGTCGGCGGCGCCGGGGGACGGTACGCGATGGATCCCGGAATACGCAACTCGATCTCCGTTCCGGCACCGGGCTCGCTCCAGACGTCGAAGTGCCCACCAACGCGTTTGGCGCGTTCGCGCATGCCCTCTAAGCCGAAATGTCCGGCGCGTTGCCCTTCGGCGATGACGCCAGGATCGATGCCCTTGCCGTCATCACGAACGCGCAATCGAAACTGTTTCTTACCGTAGGCGACTTCGACTTCGATGGTGCGCGCGCGGGCGTGAGCGAAAGCGTTGCGCAGGGCTTCGCGCGTGATACGGAAGACCTCTACCTGTTCAAAAGGATGCAGCTGCTGCACCGCGCCTTCGATCAATACCCGGAAGACCGCGGGCTCGACGGCGCCCGTGTCCGCAAGTTCCTGGCCCAAGGCGGTGATTTGCTGCGCGAGATCAGCGCCCGCGGGCGCCGGGGAGCGAATGTCGAAGATCGCATCACGGCTTTCGACGATGGCCTGTTCAGCGCCATCGAGGGCGCGGTCAAGAGTCTCTATGGCCTCTGCGGTGCGCTCGGGAAGGAGGTTGCGCGCCCGTTGGAAATGCAGCGTCAGCGCCTGAAAACTTTGCAGCAGGGTATCGTGCAGTTCGCGGGCAATGCGCGTGCGTTCGGAGAGACGTTCCTGAAACTGCAGGTCCAAACGATGCGCCACGAGGCGGACGCGCGAAACGTAAATGGCCCAGGCCATTCCTAAAGCGGTCAAGAAACAGGCCAGATAAAACCAACTGGTCTGATAGAAGGCCGGGAGCAGGCTAAAATCGAGAGTGGCCGGGGATTCGTTCCAGACGCCATCGCTGTTGCAGGCCATGACATGGAAATGATACGCGCCGGGACCGAGATTGGTATAGATGGCCTCACGGTTGGCGACGGGTTCGCTCCAGGCGCGGTCAAAGCCGTCGAGTTGATAGCGGTAACGAACACGTTCGGGCGCCGCAAGGCTCAGGCCAGCGTAGGCGAGGGTGATGCGCTGGCGGCCGGAGGGGATGCGGATGGGGGCGCGGAGATCGAAAGCATTGCCGTCGGCGGAAACGGAGTCCAGATGCACGAGCGCAGGCGGCGCGGTGCGGGCGGCGCGAGCGGGATCGACGGCCGAGATACCGCGGTTGGTAGAAAACCAAATGCGTCCGCGCGGACCTGTGAACACCGACCGCTGACGCTTGACGCCTTCGGTGCCGCTCAGACCGTCGGCGATGCCGTATTCGTGGACATCGCCACCTTTGAGGGTGCCCGTGAGGAGTTTGTCGCGAGAGACGCGCAGAATGTGATTCGCGGTAGACAGCCAGAGCCAGCCGCCCTGGTCTTCGGCGATGCCGTAGATGTGATCGTGCAGGAAAGGCGGCATATTTTGCGGAAAGAAAATGTGACCGGACTGCAGGGCGCTGAGTCCTGTGGCGGTGCCAATCCAGAGAATCCCCTGGGAGTCCGGGAGCAGCGCGTCGAGGTCGTCCGAGAGCACGCCCTCGTCAGAAGGTGCGCCGGCGTTTGGCGGCATGGCCGTATTGGGCAGACGCCCATCGGGGGTGGCGTTGCCGTTTTGCGGCAAACCTTCGTGTACCGTGTACAGGTGCCAGTGACCAGCCGAGAGCGAACTGAGACCGCGCGGGGTGGCAAACCACATGACGCCGTCGGAACTTTGCGCAATAGCGGTCACAGAATTCGAAGCTAAACCGTCGGCGGTGGTGTAGGTGGTGAAATGGCCATCTTTGAGACGGCTAACGCCGTGATTGAGGGTCGCGGCCCAGACTGCGCCATCGGCGCTTTCCAGTACGGCAAAGACGCTGTCCTCGGCGAGACCTTGCGCGTGGGTATAGGTTTGCGAGGTGATGGCCTCCTCGCTGCTCAAGCGGAGATGAGTGAGGCCGCCACGCTGCCGGCCGAGCCAGAGATCGTCATCGCGGCCAGCGATGGAATAGATGACGTCGTGCTCGAGGCCGCCCGTTTGGACCGCGCCGGTGGTTCCGGAGCGGAGCCAGTGAAGACCGCCGGAGAGGGGAGCGAACCACACGCGCTGCCAGGAATCGACATAGATGGGACCGTTATTTTCAAAGGACCGGCCCCCTGCGACGCTGTAGGTGACGAAGGTGCTCGGACGCAAGCGCTCGAGGCCGCGGGCAGTGCCGACCCATAGATCGCCTTCGCGATCGGCAAAAAGGGCCGAGGTTGCCGGGGTCGCTTGGGGAGAGGCTACATCGACGGCAGAGAGACCCTCGGAGTTGAGGCACAAGAGACCGCGGGGGGTGGCCAGCCAGATATCGCCATCGCGATCTTGAACCATGGAGAGGATGGGAGTATGGCCGAGCCCCGCGGCGCCTTCACGACGCACTTGGGCACCGTCCGAGCGGAGAAGCCCGTCGTCGGTGGCGATCCAGAGTTCATTGTTTTTCAATGCCAGCAGAGCATTGATTCTCTTGGCCGTGACTTCCGGGCCCCGGAGATTCACGGCGGGAGGTTTTCCGCGAGCGGGGGAAGGGGACGAGCGCGGGCGGCGGAGCGCGGAAAGCGGCGAGATCTGTCCGTTCTGAAGAACGAAAAGACCGTGGTCCCGCGTGCCCAGCCAGATTTTGCCATCGGCAGTTTCGGCCATGCTCGTGACCGGGGAACTCGGGGCTACGATGCGGTGAGTGGCCACGCCGGTCGACCAATTGTCTGGAACGTTCTGGCTGCGGGTAGTGTCGGGATTGGGGGTGAGAGGAGCGTTAGGCGAACCGCTGGCAGAAGCGAGGACAAGAAATTTGCCGTCACGATAACGGAGCGGACCGAGCGCGAGAGAAGAAACCAGCACCGAACCATCGGCCCCGGGGGCCATGGCGGTTACGCCGAATTCGACCTCTGCGCGAGCAGCTTCAAATTGCCCATCGCGGTAACGCAGGATCTTGGTGCTTTCCAGCAGCACCCACAGAGTGCCTTGGGCATCGGTGAGGAGGCTCGCGACCGCACCGATGGGAACGGCGGTGGGTCCGGCTTGCTCGACAAGACGAAAGTTCAGCCCGTCGAAGCGGATCAAGCCTTTTTCGGTGGCGATCCACAGGTAGCCATCGCTGCTTTGCGCGATGGCCGAGATGGCGCCGCCGGGAAAACCACGCTCGCTGCCCCAGTGGTCGCGCAGGTACTGGGATCCGGCGTCGCGAATATTCTTGGCCTCTGCCAACGGGAAGAGGCCCGCGAGGACCATGACGGGGAGCAGAGAGCAGGCCAGTCGCCAGGGAGCCGGGGAACGTTTAGGGGAGGTAGGCGAATTTCTCAACGACAACCTCCGTCTCCTTTTCGAGTGGACTCTTGTCGCTGGCGATGACGTAGAAATTCATGTAGATGATGGCGTTGCCGATGGCGGGAACCCCGGAAGTGAACTCGTGCTGAAACAGCAGCGGCGCGCCGGGCAGGTCGGAGGGCCCGCGAAGAGTCTTGAAACTGGCAAGGGCCGATTGCCAGCGAAGAACGTGCGTGAGGGTGCCCGGGGGTGCGGTGAAACGCGCGAGATTGCCGGGAACATAAAAGGGCTGAACGCCGAATTGTGCGTTGTTCTTATTCGCGGCGTCGCCCCAGCGGCTGATTTCGATGTCCATTTCCCGGTAGTGCGGATCGCCGTTGTCGTCCCAGGTGATCATGCTGTACACCGAGGCGGGCTCGAGATGCGACGTGTCGCGGACGGTTACAACGTAGGTGCCGTAGCCCAAGCTGCGCGTGGTGCGCATTTCGGCACAAACCCACTTGCCGTCTTTTCGGGTGATGCGCATGTGCAGGGCGCCTGAAGCGTCGGTAAACACATTGTCGCCGGAGTAGGGATTGTTCATGCCGCCACGATCGCTGGCGATGGTGCGCACTTCCCAGTCGTAACCGCTAAAACGCAGCGGTTTCCAGGCTGTGGGTAAAAAGCCTTCCCCCTTGACGCTGGCGACGGCGAGCACTCCCGGGCCAACCGCTGGCGCAAGATCCATGGTGGCCGGAGGTTGATAACCGGGGGCCACGAGCAAGGCTGCGTATTCAAAACCGAGATGCGTCGAGACCGTCCATGTGGCATCGGATTGGATCGCGGTGAAGGGCTGATCGGGCCAGGGTTGAACCCACCAGGGACCGCTCTTGGCGTAGACAACGATCCGCTCGCCGGGAAGCGCGCCCGTGACGCGGCCCGCAAGGGTGGCCACGCGCTCACGGCCGCCTTCTGCCGCAGGCGGTATTTTGCTGAAGGCGATGGCCGGCGGAGCGTTCGCGCCGGGCGAATGACATCCGCTTGCCAGGCCGAAGACCATGCCGAGCGGAGCGCCGAAGAGCGCCGCTAGCGGGACGGCGTACACGGGCAGCCGGACAGACCGGCGAGGGCGGCCGTTGTGCAATGGGGGAATGGGCATAACCAAGTACTGAACGCCACAGTGTGGCACCAATGGTGTGCAACTTCAAAAAATAGCGTAGCCGAGTCCTGCGCTCTGCCGCGGCACGTGCGCAGCTGTCGACGGCGCGCGGAGCGGCGGCCCGCTCTTCAGCACACTCCGTAGGTTGAGTCCGCGAGCGCGAAACCGTCAGCAACGCAAACTTCCACCTCGGTTCCGGCTCCTGGCCTGCTCCAGATACTCAGTTGCGCACCGATGCCGCTGGCGCGCTCGCGCATTCCGACCAGGCCCCAGTGGGAGTCGCAACGCGCCTTCAAGGCCTGGGTGTCGAAGCCGGAGCCATTGTCGCGAACCATCACGCGCAACTTCTCGGGCGCATATTCGATTTCCGCCTCGACGCTTGTCGCTTCGGAATGCCGCAAAGCGTTGACCAGCGCTTCGCGCGCGATCAGGCAGATCTGCTCCCGTACGGCAGGCTTCAAGGGCCTCGGCCGTCCCGTAACGAAGATCTGGAAACGCGCACCGCGCGGCGCGAATTCTTCGCCGAGGCGGCAGAGCTCCTGTTCGAGGTTCGATGAGCGAGGCTCGGGCGAACGAAGTCCCTGCAGCACCCCGCGGCCTTCGTCAATCACGCGAGACATCAGGTTCAAAGCGCGGTCGATCGAGGGTCTGCTCGGCGAATCTGCCGGCAATTGCTCGACTGCCGAGTGCAGCAGCATGGAGGCGCCGAGAAAACCCTGGAACAGCGTATCGTGCAACTCCCGCGCGATGTGCGCCCGCTCCTTGCGGCGCTCTTCGAGCCGAAGATTTTGCTCGCGCTTCACGCGTTCGTGGTGGAGGCCGCGGAAGCGGGCTCGAATCTGGCCAGCTGGGCGCGGCAGCACATCGCGAGCCCATGGTGCACCGCCGGTGATCGCGTCAAGTCGCCGGACGAAATAGTTGGTCATGGCTTATAGCCTCCCCGTTTCCATCCACTCCCGGACATAAGATGGGCAATTCTTCAGCTGGATTCCCCGAAGCTCGCAGTCGGCCAAAAAGCGCACCACGGCGCGATCTACGAGGCGCACCTCTTCTAGGTCAAAGACGATCGTGCTGCCCTCTGGTTCGCCGGCGAGAAGCGTCAGCAACTCGGGAACGTGTTGCTCCTCGATCCGTCCGCTCAGAGCGAAGCTGGTTCTTCCCTGCTCCCCGGACTTACCAATTTTCAGCATGTTCCCGTTTTGGTGCAACGCGATGCCCATCTGCAATATTTTGATAACAGCAGGGTTATATCGATTTGAGGTTCACGACATTCGGTGATTCACGATTTTCGTGACTTCGCGTAGCCCAGGGGCTAAGCGCTTTTAAAACGGTGCTTATTAATGTTGAAGGTTTTGATCTTGGAGTCCAGCGTCGAGGGAGGAATGCCGAGCTTCGCGGCAGCGCCCGAAGGACCTGAGACGCGGCCCCGGGCGGCGGCGAGAGCCGCCTCGATGGTGTGCTTCTCCTCAGAAGCGGGCATTCGGGCCAGCTGCCCGCCAGCATGGTTGGTCTCTTCTGGCGTGCCCGAAAGCCAGCGCTCATCGACAGTGATATTTTCCGTTTCACAGACAATCACGGAACGCTCGATCACGTTTTGCAGTTCACGAATGTTGCCCGGCCAGGAATAGGCCTTAAGCCTTTCAAGCGTCGCGCGGTTGATTCCCCGGATCTTCTTGCCAGCCTTGCTGGCATAGCGGTCGATGAAATACTCGACCAGCAGGGCGATGTCTTCCCTTCTTTTGCGGAGCGGCGGCATTTCTACGGGAAAGACATTGAGACGGTAATACAAATCGCTGCGAAACGTCGCCGCGTCAATCGCGGCCTGGAGGTCGCGATTGGTGGCAGCAATCACCCGCACGTTGGCACGAATGGCTTTGGACCCGCCCACGCGTTCAAACTCGCGCTCCTGCAGAACGCGCAGCAGGGCGATCTGCGTTTCCGCGGGCAGCTCCCCGATTTCGTCAAGGAAGATCGTCCCGCCCTCGGCCAATTCAAAGCGGCCGAAACGGCGTTGCACCGCGCCCGTGAACGCTCCCCTTTCGTGACCGAACAGTTCCGAGGCAATCAAGGAGGGCGGTATGGCGGCGCAGTTGACGCTGATAAAGGCCCGCGGGGCACGCTGCGAGCGTTTGTGAATGGCGCGAGCGATGAGCTCTTTGCCGGTGCCCGTCTCGCCGGTAATCAGAACTGTGGAGTCGGTCGGGGCCACCTTCACAACATGAGCAAGGACGGCCTGCAAAGCGGGAGATTCGCCTACGATTTCCTCAAACATCGAGGAGCGATCGATCTCTTCGCGCAGCGCGATATTCTCGTGATAGAGCTGATCGCGCAGTTTTTTGATTTCATTCAGAGCATTCTGCAGGTTGCTTTGGGCGGTCTTGAGCTCGGTGATGTCCTCGTGCGTGGCGATAATATTTTTCGGACGGCCTTCGGAATCGCGCAGAAGTGTAAAGACCACATTGGCCCACACGGATTTGCCGTCTCTGCGGACGATGTGTTTTTCCTGGCGAAGAACCTCATGTTTTCCTTCGCAAAGTTCGCGGTAGAGCAGCGCATCTGATTCCCGGTCATCCTCAAAGGTGAGCGCGTCGTAGGTCTCCAGGCGGAGGAGTTCCTCACGGGTACAACCAAGCATGGCTTGCAGGGCCGGGTTATTCTCAACCGGACCGCCTTGCGGGAGTTCTCCAAGAGCGATGCCCGTGCCAGCCTTGTCAAAGATCGCGCGAAAGCGCAGCTCGCTGTCACTGAGCAGGAGTTCCGCGCGCTTGCGCTCGGTGAAATCCGTCACGGCTCCGACGAACTCGCTACTGAGAGGTGCATCGCTCGGACGTCCGACCACCCGCAGATACTTGATGGAGCCATCCGGCAAAAGCAAGCGATGCTCGAGATCGAACGGCGTCCTCTCGCGCGAGACGCGTTCGAGCAAGCGCTCGACGGCCATGCGGTCTTCCGGGTGCGTCCGTTGCACGATAAGTTCGATGGTCACCCTGCGATCTGGCTCCAGCCCGAAGATCCGTAAGGTTTCCTCCGACCAGTGGATGTCACCGCTGACAACGTCCCAGCCGAAGCTGCCGGTGCGGCTCAATTTCTGGGCTTCGGCCAAGTACGCTTGCTGGCGGCGCAGCTTGGCATCTGCCTGCCGCCGTTCCGCGCGGTCGCTGGCCTCGCGCAGCGCGCGGATCACCGCCGGCACCAAGCGGGACAGGCGGGTCTTCAAGACGTAATCGGTGGCCCCAATCTTGAGCGCTTCGGTGGCCACTTCCTCGCCCAGGGTTCCCGAGACGAAGATAAAGGGCACGTCCGGGCAGGCTTTGATGGCGAGTCTCAATGCGGAAAGGCCGTCGAAGGAGGGCAGCGTGTAATCCGCGAGAACCAGATCCATTTCGCCGCGCTCGAGGGCCGCCAGCAGGGCTTCCTCGGTGTCCACCCGCGTGACTTGACAGACGAACTCTTCGGCCTCCAGCTGAGCCGCAATCAGCTCCGTATCCCTGGGATCATCTTCGATGGATAGAATGCGCAGCGGGCGCGGCATGGTCTCTTTCCGAAAGGTCCTGACTTTTACCTTTTGACGCTTCCCGGAGGCGGTTCGTTAATGACCGCCCAAAAAACACCCAATTCCCTGATGGCGTTCACAAATTCGTGAAAGTCGACCGGCTTCACGACATAGGCGTTCACCCCCAGTTTGTAACTGGCGACCATATCCTTTTCCTCTTTTGAGGAAGTCAGCACCACGACGGGAATCATTCGCAGCTTTGCGTCCGACTTGATCTGTTGCAACACCTCGAGGCCATCGACCTTGGGGAGCTTTAGATCAAGGAGCATTACGGCGGGATTGTCGCCGGGGCGGTCCTGGTATTGCCCGCGACAATAGAGGTAATCGAGGGCCTGCTCGCCATCCCGCGTAACCACCACCTCATTGGCCAGGTTGTATTCTTCTAGAGCGGTCAGAGAAAGCTCCACGTCTTTGGGATCGTCTTCCACCATCAAAATGCGTCCTAGCCTGCCGATGTTTTCCATTAGCGTCCTTGTGCTTTCGGAGTTGAGAAATAGAAAGTGGCGCCACGGTCAATGACGCCTTCGGCCCAGACCCGCCCCCCGTGACGATGGATAATGCGTTGCACGGTTGCCAGACCAATGCCCGTTCCTTCGAATGCATCTGCTTGGTGCAAGCGTTGAAACACGCCAAATAATTTATTGACGTACTTCATATCAAATCCCACGCCGTTGTCCCTGACAAATACCACCGGCTCCCCGTCATTTGCGCCCGCGCATCCGATCTCGATTTCGGCTTGTGGACGCGTGCGCGTAAATTTGATCGCGTTGGAGATGAGGTTGACGAACACCAGTCTCAGCATCGAGCGGTCGCCGTACAAATCGGGCAGCACCCCGATTTTCCACACGATCTCGCGGCCTTCGGTGTCCTGGCGAACCTCGGCGAGAGCCTCCTTGGCAAGCTGCGACAAGTTCACCAGCGATGTCTGCGTTTCCGTGCGCCCGATCCGCGAAAAAGCCAGGAGATCATCGATCAGATTGCCCATGCGCTTGGCGGAGTCCAGGATCATGGTGAGGTAGCGCCTGCTTTTTTCATCTATAGCGGAACCAACCCTCTTTTGCAGCAACTCCGTGAAGCCGGCCATGTGCCGGAGCGGCGCGCGCAGGTCATGAGAAATGGAATAGGCAAAGGCTTCGAGTTCCTTGTTGATGGATTCGAGCTCCGTCGAACGGTTGGCCAGTTCGTGATTGAGACTTTGAATTTCCTGTTCGCGGCGTTTGCGCTCGGTGATGTCATTGTTGGTTTCAAGGATGGCCACGGCTCGTTCCTGCTCGTCGCGCCGCAAGGACCAGCGGCTCGCCACCACCACCTGGCTTCCATCGGCCCTGCTCTTCCTGAGCTCGCCCTCCCAGCGGCCGGACTCGACCAGCTCCTCACGGATGTCCTCGAGCGGCGCAGGGAAAATGGTTTGCAGGAGTTGTTGTGAACGTTTTCCGACGGCATCTTCCGCCGTCCATCCGTACAACTCTTGCGCACCGCGATTCCAGTAGGTGATGACATCGCTCATGTCCCGAACGAAAATCGTGTCATGCGTCAGATTCAAGAGGCTGGCCTGCTGCGTTCGCTCCGCAACTTCGATCTCGAGGTTATCGCGAGTTTCTAGCAGCTCACGCTCGACCCGGCGACGTACAGAACTGAACCAGGCCACCAGCGAGGCGAAACTTACGAAAACAATCAGATAGGGTATATCCGAGCGGGTGACGTAAAGAGTGTAGCGCGGCTCGGTGAAATAGTAATCGAAGCCCGCGATCGACAGCAGCAATGCGACGGCGGCGGGCCCGGACCCTCCGTACCAGGCGGTGAGGGCGACGATAAATAGAAAAAGCGGTACTTCCACATTGCGGAATCCGTAGCGGTGCGCCAACAGCGCCAAACCGAGGGCCATCGCAAACGAAGCGAGCGCCAGAGCGTAGCGCGGGAGGTAAGAGCGGGCAACGCGAGATTGCAGGTTTGAGCCCGTCACAGTCCCCCTCCTTTGGGTAATTTGCGCCACGTCTTCAGATTCCCCATCGCGCGCCAGAGGCTCAAGCGAAAAACGACTGTCGCAGCGGAAGCTTGCCGCCGTCCGCCCCGGTTTTGCGAAACTCCCAAGCGAACACCGGGCGAATCGAACGAAGCGTACAAGGCTGCCTGGATGGATGATTCTAGCGCGAATGTACTTTGTCGCCCAATATCGCCTACCCCAGATCTCGCGCCGACTAGGGACAAAAGCGTATTTGGGCGGGCGGCGTCCCGGGGTAGCCTGCCGAAGATATCGAACTGAACAGTGGCGGCACAGCCAAATCCCGCCGACGAACTGCTCGAGGGAAATATCAAATGCTAAGGATGCGAGATGAAGTAATGCGCGGATTGACGATTCTAATGTTAACAGTGGTTGCGGGAATTTTTTTCACCGCCGCCGCCCCCAAGGCGGAGGCTCAGGTCAGCGTCAGCGTTGGCGTAGCTCCGGAATGCCCCTACGGTTACTATGACGTGCCTCCCTACGACTGCGCTCCTGCTGGCTACTACGGTCCAGAATGGTTTAACGGCGGAGTCTTCATCGGTGTCGGTCCGTGGTTCCATGGCCCCGACAATTTCCGCGGCTACGTGGATAACCGCTTCCATCCCGACCACGGTTACAAAGGCCCGATGCCGAAACGCGGCGAGAAAGCCGAAGAGTCGAGGCGGGTCGACCGAGAACACTTCAAAGGCAATGAAGAGCGCGACGGTCGCGGCCACGCAACCGGAGGCAGACACTAATTCCTTCTAGAGCGGGACGGGCTCGGGCGGAACCATACGCCCCGGCCCGTCTCATCGGATCTTTCGCAAAACCAGTAGGTTCCGCAGTTAGCGCAACGATCTGAAGGCGGCACGGAGCTCTTCAGAGAACAATTGCGGCTGTTCCCATGCTGCGAAGTGCCCGCCCTTCGGGAGCCGATTGTAGTAAATCAGTTTCGGATAGGCTTTCTCCGTCCAGCTCTTGGGGGCCGCATAGATCTCATCGGGAAAGACGCTCACGGCGGTCGGGAGCGGGACAGCCTTGGGCGCGAAAAAGGCCAGCTTGCTTTCCCAATAGAGACGAGCCGAAGAGACCGCAGTATTCGTCAGCCAGTAGAGCGTGATGTTGTCGAGGATGTCATCTCGCGTCAGTCCCTCGCTCTGGCCGTCGAAAACGCGGGCGATCAGTGCGTAACTGCTGGCGTCATGGTCGAGTATCCAGGCCGCCAGGCCGATCGGCGAATCCGCAATGCCGTAAAGCGTCTGGGGGCGATTGGCCATTTCCTGGGCGTAGCCCAAGCCGTGCTTATAGAAGAAGGCCAGCTGGTCGTACGCGTGTCTCTCCTCTTCTGACAGTTCGGGCGGCGGCGGGGCGCCAGCGAGCGCCGCCGTATTGATGTTATCCGGGACAGTCGCCGGCATGTTGGTGTGGATGGCAATCAGTCCCGGAGGTGTCTCTAGAGCCATCTGCTCGGTAATCGCGTTTCCCCAATCGCCGCCTTGCGCCACATAGCGCGTGTATCCAAGCCGCTCCATCAGCACGGCCCAGGCGCGTGCGACACGTTGCGGATCCCAGCCGGTGGCAGCCGGCTTGCCGGAAAACCCGTAGCCCGGCAGCGAAGGAATCACGACGTCGAATGAATCCGCTGCACTCCCGCCGTGTGCCCCGGGATTCGTCAGCGGGTCGATGATCTTCGTTTGCTCGATGATCGAGCCGGGCCATCCGTGCGTGATAATCACGGGAAGCGCATGCGGATTTTTCGAACGCACGTGCATGAAATGAATGTCCAAACCGTCGATGCGGGTCATGAACTGCGGCCAGGCACCCAGCTTCGTCTGGCACTTGCTCCAATTGTGCTCGGTCTCCCAATAGCGAGCGAGCTTCTGCATGGTGCGAAGCTGGACGCCTTGCGTGGCGTCGGGGACGGTTTCCTGCTCGGGCCACTTTGTGGCGTTAATGCGCCTGCGCAATTCGCTGAGTTCCGTTTTTGGAAAACTCACGTGAAACGGACGGATGGTGGTCTGGTCAGCTGCCGGCTCGCTCCCTCGCGCTGCAGCCGGGCGGTCGTCCTTAGGAGTTTGGGATTCCGAGTCTGCCAATGCCTCGCCGGCCGTCGCTGAGCCGAACGCCACTGCCAGACTTAGCATCGAGCTCGTTTTAAGAAAGCAACGACGCGACCTGTCGCCTGGTTTAATAGCTCGCCCTTCGTCAGATACTTCTGGCTTTGCGGGCTGCGTGGTCATCGCTTCCTCACTCCTTCTCCGGTCCGCGCAGCAAGGCGCGTAATGCATGAAGGTTTTTCAGTAAGCGTCAACATCGATGATGGCTTGCGCGAAAGCCTGCGGCGCTTCTTGCGGCAAGTTGTGTCCGACGCCCCCGGCGATGTTGCGGTGGGCGTACTTTCCCGAGAATTTCCTCCCGTAGGAGCTGGGATCGGGGTGCGGTGCGCCATTCGAATCGCCTTCCAGGGTGATGGTGGGCACCGTGATGACCGGAGCCTGGGCCAGGCGTTTTTCGAGATCATCGTATCTGGCTTCGCCCTCCGCCAGACCCAGCCGCCAGCGGTAATTGTGGATGCTGATGGCCACGTGATCGGGATTGTCGAAGGCTGCGGCGCTGCGCTCAAAGGTCGCGTCCGAGAAATCCCATTTCGGCGAAGCGAGTTGCCAGATGAGTTTGGCAAAATCGCGGCGATATTTGTCGTAGCCGGCGCGACCGCGTTCGGTGGCGAAATAGTATTGATACCACCATTGCAGCTCCGCCTTTGGCGGCAAGGGAGCCTTGCCGGCTTCCTGGCTGCCGATCAGATAACCGCTGACGCTCACCAGGGCCTTACAGCGCTCCGGCCAGAGTGCGGCCATGATGTCCACGGTGCGCGCGCCCCAGTCAAAACCGCCGAGAATGGCTTTGGGGATTTTCAGAGCATCCATGAGCGCGAGCATATCGACCGCGATAACCGATTGCTGGCCGTTGCGCGGCGTCTCGCTCGAAAGAAAGCGCGTGGTCCCGTAGCCGCGCAGATACGGAACGATCACCCGGTAGCCCGCGGATGCCAACAAAGGAGCAACCTCGACGAAGCTGTAAATGTCGTAGGGCCAGCCGTGCACCAGAACCACCGCGGGGCCGCCCGCCGGGCCGGCTTCCGCGTAGCCAACGTTCAGCACGCCAGCCTCGATCTGCTTCAGCGATCCGAATGACCCGTCGCCAGCGGGCTTAACCTGAGGCCGATCTGGCGGTTTTACATCGTTTGGCTGCGCTTTGGCAGAACGGATCAAGGTGAGCTGACTTGCGGCAATACCCAGGGCCGCCGCACCCAGAAAGCGCCGGCGATTATTGTCGATTCCTTCGGACATACGATTCCCTCGATCGGATGGAAAGTGGCTGAAACGCGCTCCGTCGCACCCGCTAGGTTTTTCTTCTCTCGGTCCTCAATACTGATGCGGTGCTCAGGCCTCTAGACACACTTTTTTGATCACCAGAATCAATTCTTCGGTAAGGAGTTAAGACCAGATCCGCAATTCGACTGGCCCTACAGGCCGCTTGAAGCGTTCGGAACCCTACACAGGTAGCGCGCGCTTGAAATTGTTCACCTACCGGCGCTCCCGGTACTTGGGTGCCAAATCGACACATCCGACACTCTCTGTAAACTACGGGAGGAGTTCCACCCCGGTCCGGGCAGTCAGCCCCTAAAGTGTGGCGGCTGGTTGCCGATAGAGACTGCATGAGTGTGTCAACTGGCAAGCAAGTTGGGGGCAGTGAAAGGAAGATAAGCCCCGAGCGCGACGAGAGTGGCGAATCGGCAGCTAGATATCGTGGGTTATTGGAAGCAGCTCCGGATGCGATGGTGGTTGTGAATCAGTCTGGAGAGATCGTCCTGGTGAATGCGCAGGTTGAGAAGCAGTTCGGATACCGTCGCGACGAACTCCTTGGCCAAAAAATTAAGAACATTATTCCTGAAGGCTTTGCGGAACGGCTGATCGCAGACGCTACCCGGAGTGTGGCCGACGCACTGGAGCAACAAATCGGCATGGGGATCGAACTTCTTGGGCGGCGGAAAGATGGGACTGAATTTCCGATCGAGATCATGCTCAGCCCCCTCGAAAATGCCGAAGGAATCCTGGTAACCGCAGCGATTCGCAACATCAGTGTCCGCCGGGCTGCGGACGAGCATCTCGCGAAGATGTTCACCGATCGCACACGGGCGGAGGCGCGCTTTGTTGAAAGCGAGGAACGCTTCCGCATTCTCGTCGAGGGCATACAGGACTATGCCATTTTCACCCTCGATGCGCAGGGCAACGTCGTCACCTGGAATGCCGGCGCGGAACGTATTAAGGGTTACAAAGCCGGCGAGATCATCGGCCAGAATTTCTCCCGCTTTTACCTTCAACAGGATATCGAACAGGGCAAACCGGAAGAGGCGCTCCGTGTCGCAGCCGCCCGCGGCCGCTACGAAGCGGAACACCGGCGCGTGCGCAAGAACGGCTCGCAGTTTTGGGCCAGCGTGGTCCTCACTGCCGCGCGCGACTCTTCCGGCCGGCTACTCGGCTTCTCCGAGATCAGCCGCGATCTCAGCGAGCGCAAGGACACCGAGGCCAAGTACCGTGGCCTGCTCGAGGCCGCCCCCGACGCCATGGTGGTGGTCAACGCCGCAGGGGAAATCGTCCTGCTCAACGTCCAGGCGGAAAAACAGTTCGGTTACCACCGCGATGAACTCCTGGGCCAGAAGGTCACCAACATCATCCCCAAAGGCTTCGCGGAACGCTTGATCGCCGATGGCACGCGCACCGCCGCCGAGGCCCTCGCGCAACAGATCGGCACAGGCATCGAACTCATCGCCCGCCGCAAAGATGGCAGCGATTTTCCCATCGAGATCATGCTCAGTCCTCTTGAGAGCTCCGAAGGCATCCTGGTCACTGCCGCCATCCGCGACATCAGCGTTCGTAATGCGGCCTCGAAGCATCTCGCGCAGATGGAGAGCCGCTACCGGGGGCTGCTCGAAGCCGCTCCCGACGCCATGCTCGTGGTCAACGCCGCCGGGGAAATCGTTCTGCTCAACGTCCAGGCGGAAAAACAGTTCGGCTACCGCCGCGACGAACTTCTCGGCCAGAAAGTGAAGAACGTTATCCCCGAGGGCTTCGCCGAGCGGCTGATCGCCGACGCCCTGCGCTCCGCCGAAGACGCGCTGGCGCAGCAGATCGGCACTGGGATTGAACTTACCGCGCGCCGAAAGAGTGGCAGCGAGTTTCCCATTGAGATCATGCTCAGCCCGCTGAAAGGCTCCGAAGGCATCCTGGTCACTGCCGCCATCCGCGACATCAGCGTCCGCAGGAAATCTGAGGCGCGTTTGCTGAACACCGTGGCTGAATTGAAGCGCTCCAATGACGAACTGCAGCAATTTGCCTATGTCGCATCCCACGATCTCCAGGAGCCCTTGCGCATGGTGGCCAGTTATACCCAGCTGCTCGCCAAGCGCTACTCCGGGAAATTGGACGCCGATGCCGATGAATTCATGGCCTATGCCGTGGACGGGGCCAACCGCATGCAGAGGATGATCCGCGATCTGCTGGCTTATTCGCGAGCCGGCACCGAAGGAAAAGCGCCCCGCGAGATCTCCAGCGAAAAGGCCTTGCAGGTCGCGCTCAGCAACCTGCAAGCAACCATCGCGGAGAGCGGCGCGATGGTAACCCACGACCCCCTGCCGGCCATCGTCACCGACGACGCGCAACTCGTTCAGGTATTTCAGAATCTCGTCGCCAACGCCATCAAATACCGCAGCGCTGAAACTCCTCGCGTCCATGTTTCGGCATTGAAGAAGGGCGGCCAGGAGTGCGTCTTTTCCGTACGCGATAACGGTCTGGGGATCGATCCGCAGTACTTTGAAAAAATATTCGTTCTTTTCCAGCGCTTACACGGCCAAAAAGAGTTCCAAGGCACCGGCATCGGATTGACCATTTGCAAGAAAATTGTCGATCGCCTGGGCGGAAGAATCTGGGTCAAGTCCCAGCCCGGAAGCGGCTCGACCTTCCTCTTCGCCCTGCCCGACGGAGCCGTCAAATGACCAAGTCAGTTTTTGGCATCCCTGTACCCATCGAGATTCTATTGGTCGAAGATAGCCCCGGAGACGTCCGCCTCACGCGCGAAGCATTCAAGGATGCCAAGGTCCATGTCAACCTCCACGTCGCCTCCGATGGCGTGGCCGCCATGGCCTTTCTAGCGCGCGAGGGGGAGTACTCGAGTGCCCCCCGTCCGGACCTCATCTTGCTCGATCTGAACCTGCCCAAAAAAGACGGCCGCGAGGTCCTCGATGAAATCAAGAATAGCCCAACACTGCAGACCATTCCCGTCGTGGTCCTCACCACCTCCGCCGCCGACGCCGACATCTTCCGCAGCTACCGCCTGCACGCCAACAGCTACATCACCAAGCCCGTGGACCTTGAAGGCTTCCTAACCGTCATCAAAAGTATCGACAGTTTCTGGCTGACGGTCGTCAAACTGCCCCCCAACGAGTCCCATGAATAAAAATTCACTTCGCATTCTCCTCGTGGAGGACAACGAGGGCGACGCCCAACTGCTTCGTTTAATGTTCCGCAGCGAAGCCCCCGGCAGTTTCGAACTGACCCACCTCTTGCGCATGGGTGACGCCATGATTCATCTTGCGAAGGGCGGGGTGGACATTGTTCTCCTCGACATGGGTCTCCCCGACGCTCACGGTCTTGACACCGTCCGCATGGCCCGTGCCGTTGCCCCCAGCGTACCCCTGATCGTCATTTCCGGCCTCGACGACGAAGCTCTCGCCGCACAAGCTATGAAGGAAGGCGCGCAGGACTACCTGATCAAAGGCCAGATCGAAAATCGCGCACTGCCCCGTGCCCTTCGCCACGCCATCGAGCGCCACCGCATGCAAGCGGAGGCCGATCTTGTCCGCACCAATCAGCTGCAATTCAAGGACGAATTCCTCTCCAACGTCTCCCATGAGCTTCGTTCCCCGCTCACCGCCATCTATCAGTTCGTGACCATTCTTCTTGACCGTCTCGCCGGTGAATTAAACCCCCAGCAGCTTGAGTACCTGGCCATCATTTTGCGCAATACCAAGCAGCTGCAATCCATGATCAATGATTTGCTCGAAGTCACCCGCATGCAGGCCGCCAAATTGAGGATCGATCTGCAATGCACCTCCGCCTCGGCGGCCATTCTCGACGCCGTCAACACCTTCCGTGGCGCCGCCGAGGCCAAGCGCATCACCCTCACTTCCGCGATTGGTGTCGCTCTGCCCCCGGTCTGCGCCGACCCCACCCGCCTGCGCCAGATTCTGATGATCCTTCTCGACAACGCTATAAAGTTCACGCCTCCCAACGGCGTAGTTAGCCTTCATGCGGAGATCTTCGAGAAAGACCCCGCCCTCCTTCTTCTGACCGTCTCCGATTCCGGCTGCGGCATCGCCGCGGATATGACCGAGCGAATCTTTGAACGCCTCTTCCAGACCGGCCATCCCGGCGTGGGCGGCCGCAACGGCCTCGGCCTCGGTCTTTACATTTGCAAAGATCTGGTCAACCGCCAGGGTGGACGCATCTGGGCCACCGCGTCAGACGGACAAGGCGCCGTTATGTCTGTTGTTTTACCGGTCTTTTCCCTCCCCAACCTGATCGCCCCGGCGCTCAAGCGCGAACGCCACACCCAGGGCCCGGTTGCTCTGGTCGTCACCGAAACCGCTTGGCAAAACGGCTGGCTTTCCGACGCCGATCGCACCGAAAAAGGCCAGAACATTCGCGAGGTTTTGCAGGCCTGCCTGCACTCGGACATGGACCTGCTCTTGCCCAAAATGCGTTCCTCCGATCCCACCGAACTCTTCTTCATTCTCGCCATTACCGACGACATCGGCGCCGCCGCCATCGCCAGGCGCATTCGCGAACGTTTAGACGGCTCCTCGGCTCTGCAGCTTGCGGGCTTGACTGCTGCGGTTTCTCACCGCGCCTTGCCGCCCATTAAACGCGACGCCACGGAGTCCATGAAGGACTTCTCCGAGCGCGTCGCCACGCAAATTCAGCACCTCATGAACAGTGAGATCTCCTCAAGGACGGTGACGCATGTCTAATAAGAAAATTCTTGTTGTCGACGACGATCCCGACGTCCGCCAAGGCATGTACGTCCGCCTCAAGGCCAACCATTACGATCCCATCTTCGCCGCCGACGGCCTTACCGCCATGTCCGAAGCTCGCAAGCAAGAACCGGACTTGATCATTCTGGACCTCGGCCTGCCCGCTGGCGACGGCTTCGTGGTCATGGAGAGGCTCAAGACCATTCCCGCTGTCGCCGTCATCCCGGTCATCGTGGTCTCCGCTCGCGCCGGTCATGGCAATCAACAGCGCGCCATCAACGCGGGGGCCAAGGCCTTTCTCGAGAAACCCGTCGACAACGATCAACTCCTGGCTGCCATCCGCAACGCTCTCGGCGAGCCCGCCCCACCCTCTGCGGCTGCGCCAGAACGCCACGAACTCATCGGCTGAAGCATCGAGGCCAGGCGGGGCAGCGTTTCTTCGGCCTCGACGATACGCTCCCTATTGCAAATCGGAATGATAGACAGGGCTCGATTCTATGATGGAAAACAAAATATTAATCGTGGAAGACGATCAAGACATGGTCTACGCCATGGCCATACGACTTAGAACGCAGGGTTACAGTCTGGTTGTCGCCAACGACGCAATTTCAGCCATCAGCACAGCGCGAAAGGAGAAGCCGGATCTGATCATTTTGGATCTCGGCTTGCCCGCCGGAGACGGCTTTGTGGTAATGAAAAGACTGAAAGCACTGCCCGACCTAATGCTGGTTCCGGTGATTGTCGTGAGCGCGCGGGACCCACAAACCGCTGAAACTCTCGCGATGCAAGCGGGCGCACATTCCTTTTTTCGGAAACCGTGCGAAGCACCTGCGCTCCTGGCCGCAATTCAAAACGCTCTGATGAAGCCTGGCACCCGACCCTAAATGAAGACCTGGAATGTGCGGTGCAAGGTGCCAGAGGGTTCCTAAACTCGTATTTGCTCGTTTTCCTCCGGTCTTTTTCCGGCAAAGACACCGTGCCGCTGCTTTTGCCTGTCAGACGGGGCCGACAAACTGATTTTTGTCGTTGCCGTCACGGGAACCAAGACAAAGGGTTCCGCGGCGTCCTTGCTCCGCGATCTGTCGGCCGGCAGCACCCAAACCGGGCACCGCAAATCCTTGCACACATTTACGAACCAGCTCTTTGCCGCAATCAGAAAAATGTTCGAACCCACCTGGCTCAGCTCGATGACCCCAGGGCCTTTCTATGGTTGTCGGGGACATGCGGCGCCCTTAGAGATCCACAGCTCTGTCTCCGTCCGGAATTGCTCAACAGGCATTGGCACCGGAGCCCGCCCTTCCCCGGGATTCCAGGCCCACCGTACGAGTGGCGTTTGCATGTGCTCGGCAATCTGCGCCGGAGAACGATTGCCGTTCTGTTTGGGGTCCAGAATCAACGCGCAGAGCTGCCCATCTGTCAATCCTTCCCAAATCATCGGCTCCTGAGGAGACGGCAAATGCCAACCCGGGGCTCCCGGAGGCATGTGCGGGCCTGCAAGATTGTGGTCCTGATGGCAGGTACTGCATTTCACCGCATTACCACCGGTGCCGTCCGGGCCGCGGCGAATGCGCATGGAATGCGGATGACGGTCGTCGCCTTGCCTCGGAAAGTCTCCACTCGAGTGGCAATTCATGCAGCGCGGGTGCCGCAAAACGGGAAGCATGGAGGTAAAGGCGGCGGCTGAAATCCCAGCATCAGCAGCCGGATTCTCAGGCACCATAACGCTTTCGCCATGCTTACCCCGCGCAATTCCGGGAGATGCGAGCGCGCGCAAATTCGATAAACACAAACAAAGCAACGCGAGAAATCCGATGGCCAGGATCGCGTCCGCTTGTCTCACCGGGTGGCCTCCTTGCGAGCTGTTTCCAGCGCGGACAGCACGCGCCCCGGAGTGAACGGCACGTCGCGCAGCCTGGCTCCGGTGGCGTCAAAGACCGCGTTCCCGATGGCCGCGGGAACCACGGTAATGGAAGTCTCTCCCGCGCCGAGGGCCGGCACACCTTCCGGTGCCACAAAGACGCAGTCGATCGACGGCATTTCGTAATCGAGGTACAGGCTCTTGTACGTTTGCCAATCGACCGAGGTCACCCCTGATTCGTTCCATGTCACTTCTTCGACGAGCGAACGGCTCATACCTTGCAAGATCCCGCCGTCGGTCTGGTTTCTGAGGCCGTCGGGATTTGAAATTGGTCCACAATCGATGGCCACGACGAAGCGTTTCGGTTTTACCGCGCCGCTTTCAAGATCTACATCGACGTAGGCAATGAGCGCCGCGTACCCGTTGGCGCCTTCGTAAGCCACGCAAGCCACTCCGCGTCCACTGGCGATTCCCGATCGTTCAAGATTTGCTTTCGGCGAAGGGCGGGGGTCCCACTTGGCAATCTCCGCAGCCGCTTTTAAAACCCCTATGACCCTGGAATTTTTCAGATGCAGAAGACGATAGGCCACGGGATCGGCCTTGGCTTGCGCGCAAATCTCGTCCATGAAGCATTCGTTGGCGAATGTGTTTTGAATTCTCAGAGGGGAACGAAGCGGGCCAGTAAAGAAAGGAGAGCGTACGGTATGGGTCAGCGCGCGTTCCGCGACGACCGTTCCTTCGGATCCGCAGCTGCCGTCGATACAACCCGCGAAATATGCGGGTACGATGTTGCTCTGATTGCGAAGTTTGCCTTTTGGAGGTTCTGCCGGTCGCGGCTCAAATGGTTCGGGTTCGTAGCCGAGTAACATGCCGCTGATTACATTACCCGGCCGATCGTAACCGGGTCTGTTGCCTAAAGCCGAAACCCATGCTTCGCGATCCCACACCGCGACTCGTCCATCTTCCCCGAGTGCGGCCCGCTGTTCGACAACGCAGGCGGCGCCGTAGTTTTCCCAGGCCATCTCGTCTTGCCGCGAAAACTGCAGTCGAACAGGCTGCCCCACAGCTTGCGAAAGAATCGCGGCTTCAAAGGAAACGGCATCCGCTCCGTTCAGTCCGTAACACCCGGCGCCGCGAACAAACACAACGCGTACAGCGTCGGGTTTTAAGCCTAAAAGCATCGCTATGACGCTGCGCGTCGGATAAGCCGATTGAGTCGCCGACCATATCGTCGCGTGGCCGGGCTTGACGTCGGCCACCGCGCAGGAGGCACCCACGGATCCATGCATTTGATAGGGATACCGGTATGTGGCATGGATGATGCCCTTGGCCGCGGCAAGCCGCGCGTCAACATCTCTCGAGTCCACACTCAGCGTGTCTTCTGAAGGCTGGGTGCGCATGGAGTTGAAAAAGTCCTGCTGCCGGGGAAGATCAGGACCGGGTTTCCACTCTACCGCCAGCTGCCGGGCGGCCAGGACCGCTTGCTGCTGCTTCCTGGCCACAACGCCGACAAGATTTTTCCGAACGACGACCTTAACAATTCCGGGGATACGGATCGAGGCCTCATCCACGTTCGCGACCGTGGCCCCCATTCGCGGGGGGCGAACCACGCGTGCGTGCAGCATTTCGGGCACCCGGACGTGATGGACAAACTCAAAGCTTCCGGTCATCAGTGCGACTCGGTCGAGCGACGCCACCGGTTTACCGAGAGTCGTCCACTGTGCAGGCGAGCGACGCCTCGCGGATTTGTCCACCGGCAGATCGAAGTATTTTCCTTCTAGCAGCTCCGCATAACTCACCCCGCGCCCGGATTTGCTCGTCACGACACCGTCGACGACGTCGAGCGCATCCACCGGCTCTCCGAATCGATCCCCCGCGAATTTGAGCAACGTTTCCCGGGCCGTAGCCGCAGCCAGCGCCAAACTTTCCCCGTTGAAATTCGTCGGTGTCGACTGGCTTCCCGAAGTGGTTCCCTGATCCGGACAGACGGCGGTATCGCACTGCACCAACTTGACGCGCGCGATGGGAACACACAGTTCTTCGGCCACCAGCTGGGTTTGTGCCGTGAAAATCCCCTGCCCGAAGTCGCATTTTCCCGTGTAGGCGGTGATCGAACCGTCCGTATCCACGGCCAGCCACGAAGCCATGCGATTCGGGTCGATATGCGAAGGATGGGTGGCGAATGGCCCTTGTCCACCCATCGACCCAGGCAGGACAGCCGTCGCGCCAAATCCCACGATCAGGCTTCCGGAGCTTCTTAGGAAATCACGACGAGACTGAATCATGCTTTTTCTTCTCGGCATACTTTCGAATCGCACGCAACATGCGGGTATGCGTGAAACAGCGGCATAGAACGCCGCCGAGGGAATCGCGAATCTCGGCGTCGGAAGCGCCCGGGTTGGCATCGAGAACGGCCTTAGCCGTCAAAATCACGCCGCTCAGGCAGAATCCGCATTGTGCAGCGCCTTCGTCGATAAACGTTTGCTGCAAGGGATGCGGGCGTTCCGGTGTTCCGAGACCTTCAAGGGTGGTCACCTCGTCAGCTCCAACGGCCCGCACGGGCATGACGCAGGAACGCACGGTTTGCCCGCGCAAAAGGACTGTACATGAACCACACTGCGCCATGCCGCAGCCAAAACGGGGGCCGCGAAGCCCGAGTTCGTCGCTGAGGACAAAGAGCAGCGGTGTCTCCGGATCCACCGCGAGATCATATTTCTTTCCATTCACCAGTAACGAAATGGGTTGCACGATTTCTCTCTTTTCGGCTCATCCTTCGCGCTTGGCTGCGGGCGTCAGCGGGCGGCATGCTCGCTCCGCAACCTTAGCTTCCCACATGCCGCGCGAGCAAGCCATACACGAACAGCTGCCAGAAAACCCCCATGCAGCCTCTTTCTTGACCTAGGCTACCTTTCTGGCTTTCTCGGAATTCGAAAACAAAACCCCGGCATTCGTGTTAGTGACGAGAGCGGGAAGGCGCAGCGATAAGATGTCGAGTGCCAAATGTTCGCGCCTTTTTTAAGTCGTCTCGGAGAACAAGATGAGCCAAATAAAACGGCGCGGGTTTAAGTTTTCCTATTTGCCCTACGGCAGCTTGGCCAGTTACAAGATAAGTCTGGATCTCGTCGTCTTCGCCGATGGCTCGACATTCGGCCCCAGGAAATCGGCGGAATCGGAAGAAGTCTTGGGGATGATTCGCGGCATTGATGACGCCAAATTCATGAATCAAGGGGCCGCAACCGACAAGCGGCCCTGAGCACCGCCGCGATCCGCAGCAATTTGTAGTATTACGCTTTTCCTTCGCGCTATTCGCCCGGGACCGCGACAAAAAACCGTTGCGGCCGTGTGCCTGCGCTCAGCGATGGCGCCAAGCGCTCGCGGAGCAAACCTGAGTGAATGAACTCCTCGGAAGTCTCGTTGGCACGGGCATCTGTGGCTGCTCGCCGACGTTTTCGAAACCCCTTCACAAAAGTCTCGCAGAACCGACAGCGCGACATTTCCTGTAAGCCAACTTCGTCAGGTGCCATCCGGCTTCATGTGGCTCCTTTCTCTCGTTCCTCCACTAGTACAGTTCAGCTAGCCGGATTGCATTATGGTGCATCGCCTACCGCCCTCATACGATTTCGCCTCCAGTTGCTCGAAGACAGATTCGGCCGGTTTCGGGGTGGGAATTAAAGATGTGCACAAAATCCGCGAGGGTTTGTGGCTTGGCGTTGTTGCTCAGCTCAGTGGCCGGTTGTTGGACTCCAGCCGTCGCACAGACTTCCCGGCCGGCAAAGGAAACGACAACAGAAGAAGTGCCGTTGCAAGTCATTGTAGTGCGCTCCTCTGAAGAGGCCCGGCAAGTGCTGCAGCGGTTAAAGAAAGGCGAAGATTTTGCGGTACTGGCCAAGAAAGAATCCATTGACCCAACCGCCGATGCCGGCGGCTACATGGGCACGATGCGGCCCGGCGCGCTGCGCGCCGAATTGCGCAACGCCTTGCGGAATGTGGGGCCTGGGGAGGTTTCTTCGATAGCCCGCATCCCCTCCGGCTACGCCATCCTGAAAGTGATGAAGGATACCAGCGCGGCAGCCAAGACTGCGGACCCGGCACGAAACTTCGCCTTGGCCGCCTCCGGAGCCGTGAAGTATGTGACTGACGTGGATGGTCTTGCAGAAGCAGAGCTCGCGTTGCTGCGCTTTCCAAAAGCTGCGGACTGGAACGGAGATCCGCACCAGGTGTGCGAACTGCGCAAGCAGTCTCTTGCGAGGGTGGTTGGCCGAATGAAAGCCTACCTGGCCTCAGAATCCCCGGAGGGGGTCGCCGCTCGGTCGCCGCTTGACGAAATGCAGCTGCATTTCTCTCTCGCCCAGCTATACGCCTACGAGGGGCAAATGGATCCCGCCATTGAGGAGTATCAGGTCTCCTACAAGCTAGCCCTATCCGATGTTCGTTCCGCTGTTCCGCAAATGGCGGAAGCCCTCGGAATCATTTATCTGCACAAATCGGAGATGGAAAACGACGCCTATCGCGCGCCCGGCAAGAAATGCCTCTTTCCCATGCGCCCCGAGGATGCTTACAAGAAAACGGAAAATTCGCAAAGGAGCGTCGAATACTTCCTCAAATATCTCGCAGAAAAGCCGGATGAACTCGAGGTGCTGTGGCTGCTGAACGTGGCGTACATGACGCTCGGAAAATACCCCGATGGCGTTCCACCGAAATATTTGCTTCCACCGTCTTCTTTCGAATCCAGGGAAGATATCGGACGGTTTGAAGACGTAGCTTCCGAAATCGGATTGCGATCCTTTTCGACGGCGGGCGGCGTAATCGCAGACGACTTTGAGAACAACGGCCTTCTGGACGTGGTCACGTCGGGCTTCGACAGCTGTGCTTCGATGCACTACTTCCACAACAACGGCGACGGAACCTTCTCCGACCAGACCGCGAAAGCCGGCTTGTCTGACCAGGTGGGCGGGCTCAACATCATCCAAACCGACTACAACAACGATGGCTGCATCGACATTCTCGTCTTGCGCGGCGGATGGGAATTCCCGCAACGCAAGTCCCTGCTGCGGAACAACTGCGACGGCACATTTACGGATGTAACGCTGGGCAGCGGTCTCGACGAACCGACGAGTTCGCAAGCGGCCGTCTGGACCGATATCAACAACGACGGGCTGCTCGATCTATTCGTGGGCAATGAGAACGGACTAGCGCAACTGTTTCTCAACAAAGGCGACGGAACATTTCAGGATATCGCCATCGCTTCTGGCGTCAGCGGGGATGGCACAGCTTTTTCAAAAGGCGTCGCGGCAGCGGACTACGACAATGACGGATACGTGGACCTGTATGTCTCGAACCAGAACGGTCCAAACTTTCTCTACCACAACAATCACGACAACACTTTTACAGAAGTCACCTATCGAGCAGGTGTTCCCGGCAGTGGCAAAGGTTTCGCCACCTGGTTCTTCGACTACGACAACGATGGTTTGCCCGATCTCCTCGCCACCAGCTACTTTGCTTCCGTTGACGATACGGTTCGGACTTACCTCGGGCTGGCTCACAACGCGGGCACGCTGAAACTCTACAGAAATATGGGCGACGGCACCTTTCGCGACGTCACCAGCGAAGTGGGCCTCGACAAGGTGTTCATGCCCATGGGCGCGAATTTCGGCGACGTTGACAACGATGGCTATCTGGACATTTACCTCGGAACCGGCAACCCCTCGTACGCCTCCATCGTTCCTAACGTTCTGCTGCGGAATCATGACGGGAAGTATTTCGTCGACATCACCACTTCGTCGGGCACCGGGGAACTTCACAAGGGCCACGGGATTGCTTTTGCCGATCTGGCCAACAGGGGAAGTGACGACATTGTTGCGGAAGTGGGTGGGGCCACGCTCGGAGACAGCCACGCTCTGCGGGTCTTCAAGAATCCAGGCAACGGAAACGACTGGATCACCGTGAAGCTTGTGGGAGTGAAAACGAATCGCGTGGGAATTGACGCGCGTATCAAGGTCACCGTCGAGAACGAAGCGCACGCCCGGCGATCGATCTATCGCACCGTGGGTAGCGGCGGGTCGTTTGGCGCCTCGCCGCTGCAACAGCATATCGGCTTGGGGAAATCCGCAAGAATTATCAGTCTCGAGGTTTATTGGCCCGTCAGCAGGACGCGGCAAATCTTTCACGATGTGGACAAGAATCAGTTCCTGGAAATCAAGGAATTCGCGGACGTGTATACCAAGCTGGATCGCAGCCCCTTCGAGCTCGGCGGCGCAGAAAACAATCTCGCGCATCTGCCACAGGCCGCCAGGGAAGAACCGGCCGCAAAGAACTGAGCAACATGACTCGCGGGATATGGAGGTCAGGCCCATGAAACCTGTTTTGTTACTCGCGGCGGCCCTGCTCTTCTGGGCTCCCCCCGTACCTGCGGCGCAACGCTATGACGCCAAGGGACTCGTTCTTAAAGTGGACAGGGCTCATAGTTCTTTGCTTGTTTCTATCGATAACATCCCGAACTTTATGGAGCCGATGACCATGTCTCTCGCGGTGCGCAATTCGCAGGAGCTAGAGGGACTGGACGTTGGCTCCATGATTGAGTTCACCCTGGTGGCGGACCGGAACTCACCCTATATCGAAAAAGTTCGTATCCACCGCTACGAAAGCGTGGAACAGGATCCCCTCGCCGCCCGGCGCCTAAAGCTGCTGGCCGGGGCGGTCGACGCTTCAACAGCGCCACAGGATCTTCCTCTTGGCGTTCGGGTGCCGGATTTTTCGCTCATCGATCAAAACCGGCAAAACGTCACACTTTCTCAGTTTTCTGGAAAGGTCGTGGCCATCACCTTCACCTACACACATTGCGCGTTACCGAATTTTTGCTTCCGCATCTCAAATAGTTTCCGCCACCTGCAGCAGCGCTTTGTTGATCAAATGGGGCGCGATCTGATCCTCTTGACCATTAGCTTCGATCCCGCGCACGACACCCCGGAAATAATGGCTCAGTACGGCAAGACCTGGAACGCCGATGCACAGAGCTGGCGGCTGCTCACGGGTCCTCCAGCAAAGGTCCAAAAACTGTGTAACCAGTTTGGGATCAGCTTCTGGCCGGACGAAGGGCTCATGATTCACTCTTTGCATACCTTTATAGTGGACCGCGACGGAACGTTGCTGGCCAACCTCGAAGGAAACGAGTTCACCGCCGATCAACTCGGGGACCTGGTGCAAACCGCTCTGGCTCGCACCCCGGAACCATCCCACCATGTTTGGCGATAGCGGGGCAAGAGTTTCTGCCAACCCCTTAGCAGACGCTTATGCGCCGATGCTCTATTTGTGGCCGAATCCGAAAAGGACCCGAATTACATGAAGAAAAGGATCAAAGTTCTACTGGTTGATGACCACGCTCTGGTTCGCAAGGGGTTTCGGCTGGTCATTGAAGACGAGAGCGACCTCGAGGTTGTGGGTGAGACGGGTGACGGCGCCAAGGCCGTCAAAATGGCCTGCGCGCTCAAGCCCGCGGTCGCGATTATAGATTGTGCGTTGGCCGGAATGGACGGCGTATCGGCCGCCGCGGAAATCGTCAGAGCGTGTCCCCGCATTGGGGTGTTGATGTGCAGCATGCACACAGAGGACACCTGGGTGCGCCGTGCCATCGCAGCGGGTGTTCGCGGGTATATTTTCAAAAGTGCCGTGGATCTTGATCTGCCGGCGGTCATCAAGCGCGTGGCCGCCGGTGAGTCAGTGTTTGATCCGGCCATCCTCGAGCGGCGTGAACGAAAAGGCCGCCCGAGCTGCGGCCTGACTGCGCGTGAGCTGGGAGTGCTGCGGTCCATCGTGGACGGAAAATCGACCAAAGAAATTGCCGCGCATCTGGCGCTCAGCGTCAATACCGTGGCCGTTCATCGCGCCAACATCATGCGTACGCTGGGCGTCAATAAAACCCCAGACCTCATCGTGTACGCGATCCGCAATGGGCTGGCTAGTATCGCGTGAAATTGAGGCATTCCCGTATTCGCTGGACGAATTAACCATCGCAGTTGGCTCGGCTTTCTGGCAAGTGGCCATGGCTTGTGCCCGCCGAGGCCCCGTCTCCGTGTCGATGGCCGTCACTTTCGCGCCAGACACCATCCCGTCGCTTTCGTCCGTCACCGTTCCTGACGCACTGCTGGGCAGATTCCGGTCCGTAGTATTTTCGCAGTATTGTACGGAAAGCTCCCATCCTTAAGACTCCTGGCAATCTTACCGAAACGAGCGCAAGGAGAACTATGGCGCACATCGCGCTTCCCGAGGGTATGCCCGGAATCGTTGGTCCACTCGCTTTCCGTCCGGAGACGGCCAAACCCCTGCTCGAACTGGCGGAAGTTTTGCTCCGGGCACCCAATACGCTGACTTCCGCGGAACGCGAAATGATTGCCGCGCACGTCTCGTATCGCAACGGGTGCGACTTCTGCCGTCTCTCGCACAGTGCCGCCGCGGCTGCCCATCTCGATGGAAACGATGAGTTCGTCGAACAGGTCACCGTGAATCCGCAGGCCGCGGGGGTCTCGGAGAAGCTGAAAGCACTGTTGACGATCGCCGGCAAGGTGCAGCAAGGCGGAAAGCAGGTAACCGCCGCCGATGTGGACCAGGCACGAGAAGGTGGTGCGACGGACAAGGAGATCCACGACACAGTTCTCATCGCGGCCGCCTTCAGCATGTACAACCGCTACGTGGACGGACTGGCGACCTGGCAGCCGCGCGAACGTGAAGCTTACCGGGAGATGGGCAAGCAGTCGGCGCGCGAGGGTTATACCCGGGATCGAATCCGGGAAACGCCAAAAGCCGCGCAGGCTTGAGGGAGAGCGCCATGGCCCACATCGCTTTGAGGGAGGGGTTGCCCGGCATACGGGGCCCGATGGTGTTCAGCCCGGAAACCACAAAACCTCTTTGCGAGCTGGTAGAGGTGCTGCTGACCGGACCGCACTCCCTGACTCCGGCCGAGCGCGAAATGATCGCAACCTACGTTTCTTCGGAGAATGATTGCTACTACTGCCAGCACTGCCATGGTTCGACGGCCGCGCAGCACCTTGGCGGGGGTGCACAGGAATACGAGTTCATTGCCCACACGAAGCGCGATTTTGAGTCGAGCGCCCTGTCGCCGAAAATGAAGGCGCTGCTGAACATCGCCGGAAAGGTGCAAAAAGGCGGGAAGCACGTAAGCACGCCCGACGTCAAGCGGGCGCGACAACAAGGCGCCACGGACAAAGAAATTCACGACACGGTTCTGATCGCAGCCGCGTTCTGCATGTTCAATCGGTACGTGGATGGTCTGGCTACCTGGCAGCCACACGACCCCGATGTTTACCGGGAGATCGGCCAGCACACGGCCCGCCTCGGATATGTTGGCAGGGACTACCAGAAACCGCTCGAAGCCATCGCCGCAAAACGGGGTTCCTCGGTCGAGAAAGTCGTCGGCTCGTGATCCTCGACGAGCAAGCAAAAGAAAGCGCGGAAACCGCTTCCGGCCAGAACGAATCGAACTTCAACTATCACGGCTGGCGTGTGGTGCTGGCGGCGTGCCTTGGAGTGATGGCGGGGTTCGGCTCGCTGTTCGTTTATACCTTCACGGTTTTCGTGAAACCACTCGGTCGCGCTTTTGGCTGGAATCGCGAAGCGGTTTCCCTCGGCTTCGCCATCGCTGCCATGACAGTAGGACTGTCGTCCCCGTTGATCGGCCGGCTGATCGATCGCTTCGGTCCCCGGCGCATCATTCTTCCCTGCATGACGGTATTCGGATGCGGCATTGCGTCGCTGGCCCTGCTCGGCTCGGGGCTCTGGCAGTTCTATCTGACCTGCTTCCTGATCGGCGTAGTTGGCAACGGCGCGGCGCACCTGGCATATGCGCGGTCCATTGCGACGTGGTTCGAGCGGCGACTCGGTATGGCTCTGGCCTTCGTAATGGTGGGCGCCGGTTTAGGCGCGATGATCTTGCCAGTCGTTGCACAGTCGGTTGTCACTCGGTTTGGTTGGAGGGCCGCTTACGCTTCGCTCGGGGCCCTGGCCTTGCTCTTCGGACTGCCACTCAGTTGGCGTTACATCGTTGATCGTGGTCCAAGGCAAGAACCGTCCGCGCCGTCCGTTCATTCTGGACTCACCTGGCAGCAGGGCGTGCGCTCGCTGGCCTTCTGGATCATCGTTGCCGTTCTTTTTGTCAGCTCCATCAGCATGAACGGTGCGATCACGCACCTGTCGGCATTGCTGACCGATCGGGGAATCACGGCCGGGGATGCGGCATGGTGTGCCGCCGTGCTCGGCGGCTTGAGCGTGCTTGGCAGAATCGCCACAGGCTGGTTGCTCGACCGGTTTTTTGCGGCTCGCGTCGCCGTGGTAGTGAACCTGGTCACCGCCGCGGGCGTCGTGTTGCTCGCCGAGGCCAATAGTTTCCTGGCGGGCGCATTGGCGGCGGCACTTCTTGGTATCGGGGCCGGTGGAGAAGCCGCGATCACGCCTTACTTGCTGACCCGTTACTTTGGGCTGCGCGCGTTTTCGACCCTTTACGGTTTCACGTGGACGTTTTATGCCGCCGCCGGAGCGATCGGCCCGGTGCTACTCGGGCGCGCCTTTGATTCGACGGGATCCTACTCCTCTCTCCTCGTGGTCCTCGCGCTGGCGCTATCTGTCGCAGCAGGAATGAATCTACTGCTCCCGAGGTATGCTGACTTGCCCCGGGGCTGAGCTCGCGGTTCTGGCCCTATCCTTGACGACAGGTTCGCCCACAGCATGCGGCGTCGTGCGGTGAAAAGCCCGCGACACTGCTTGCCCACGATCGCGCGCGGACTTGGGGGACTCGGAATTTGTTAGAGGGCTGAAGCCACCGAAGTGCCGGCGGCGGCGAAGACCATGGCCATTTCGGCTTCGGCGAAGGAGAGAAAGCATTTTACCACTGCGGGATCGAACTGCTTTCCGCTCGATTCGACCAGGCGGCGGACGGCTTCTTCAGGCGGCAGGCCGTTGCGGTAGGGGCGCGAAGAGACCATGGCGTCGAAGGCATCGATCACGGAAACGATACGCGACACGACGGGGATTTCGGTTTCTTTCAATCCGGCCGGGTAGCCCTTGCCATCGTAATTCTCATGGTGGTGCAGGATGTCCAGCGCAGCGCGCTCAAAGCCGGGCAGGATGCGCAGGACGGCCCAACCGTATTCCGGATGCTTTTTCATCAGCGCGTATTCTTCGGCATCGAGTTTGGCGGGTTTGCGCAGGATGGCATCGGGAATTCCGACCTTGCCAATGTCATGCAGCAATGCAGCCACTTCTAGGTTTTGCAGTTCGTCGTCCGAGAGGCCCAGTTCCTGCCCCACGCGCATGCCCCATTCCGCCAAACGGGTGCTGTGCACACCGGTGTTCAAGTCCTTCAGATCGAGAAGCTGATTGAAAGAGCAGATTACCGCACTGCGCAAGGCGGAAAACTGCTCCTCGAGCTGTTTGATTCGCAGCACTTCCGCCGGGTATTGCACAGGGGAAATCACCCTAGTCACGACGATCCTCAGGTGCTACAGGCAGAGCAGGGAACATGCAGCCGGATTCGGGCTCGACGCCGAGCCATTGATCCAGGCAGAAACCGCATCATAAGCGTCCAGGCGGCCGTGATTGAGACTGGGCGTCAGATGGATGGCGTGCGAAAAGGCGCTCGATGCGGCGGACTGCGTCAGCGAGGGCTTGGCCGCGAGGAGCAGCGCGGCGGTGCCCGCCACGAGCGGTGAACTGAACGAAGTGCCGGAAGCGCTGGCATACGTCCCACCGGGATAGGTGCTTACCACGTTTTCGCCCGGGGCCGCGATCCACACATCCGTCGAGCCGTAATTGGAGAACGACGAGAGCTGGTCCGCATCCGAGGTCGATGCAATACCCATCACACTGCCGCTGAGGGCCGCGGGGTAGACTGGCGCGCTGGTGCTTTCATTGCCCGCCGCGGCTACCAGGATCAAGCCGTTTTGATTCGCGTAGGAGATCGCCTGGCTCAACGCCGCCGAAGAAGTCGAAACATCGAAACTCATATTCACCACGTTGGCCTGATGCTCGACCGCGTAATACAAAGCCGCGATGATATTGGAAAGATAGCCGGTGCCGCTCGCGGAGAAGGCCTTCAGCGGCAAAATCTTGGCGCGTGGCGCGACCAGATGGACCAAACCCGTGGTCATCGTACCGTGACCAAACGCCGGGTACGGTCCGCCATCCAGAATCGCCGCCGAGGATTGATCGAGAATCGCTGCGCTCGATTGCTGCACGAGCACGGGCTGCTCGGCCTGGGCTCCCGTCGTGGTGCTGCCATCTTGCAGTTGCGGGACGTCCAGCAATTCCGAAGCGCCTGGCTGGTTCCGCGTAAAGTCGTATCCCGGGAGAAGCACGGGGACCAGAACCGGGTGGTTGGTGTCCACGCCCGTATCAATCACCGCGACAATGCCCGAACCGCTCAGATTGAAACCCTGCTGCGCATCGCTGAGGCGAATGATCTGCGTTGCGGGCTGCGACACGTAGCCCTGAATAACCACGGTTCCGTAGTAATTCACGGGCAAATTGTTGCTCAACGTCGAAGGGATGTTGCTTAGCGGCACCTGGGGAAACGCCAGCAAACGATCCGGCTCGATACTCTCGATGCCCAGCAAAGCGTCGAGCAGGTTGATGGTGCCGTTGAGAAGATTCGACAGGAGGTTCCCGGTGGAGGTTACAAGATAGGTCTGCCCGATCGGGCCGTCGAGTGTGCCCTGTACCTGGCATCCCGCCGACAGGCACAACCCCAGGACGGAGTTCAGCCCTCTGCTGGTGCGCACGATGTAGCGATTCTGTGCCGCCACCGGGTGCACCCCGACGGTGATCATCAACGCCAAGATTACCAGTGCTTTTAGAGTGCGTTTCATAAGGTAGTCCCTTCCACGATGCTCGATGGTCCTGTTGCTGAATCACTTCGCCCTGGCGAAAAAGCACCTAGGGGTAGTGTTGAAAATTCGTCTTTTTTCGCCAATGGTACGAGTGTGCCTGCTGTGCTGGCCGTTCGATCTATTCGCCCCTGGTACTCGGGTACCAAATGGCAAATCGTCCGAAAATCGCATGACCGGCCGGCTTTCATGCTTGGTCTCCGGGCGCCTCGCCAAGTGCGTGGCGTAGTGAAATCGTGATGGGCTGCGGGCCCTGACCGAGTACGGAGAGTTCGAGGTCGCCTGAATCGGCGATTTCCCCACGAAACTCGCCAAACTGATTGGTCACCATTTCCGTGACGTTGCCCCGCTGGTCGGAAAGCGTGACGCGCGCACCGCGGCTCACCATTTCCGGAATGCTGACATCCATCAACTGACCAGTGACCACCAAGAGCTTGCCTCCCGGTGCCGCCTCGATCTGCACATCGATCTGATAGGACTCCGCGCGGTACAGCATTTGTCTGGGTCCCGCGGCCGATGACCGCGCGCCCGCCAAGGCCGGCTGCAAAAAGCTGTCGAACAAGACTTCCACGAGCGCGCTCCTTTCTGGGGCTGCTTTGCCCAGCCCGGCAGCCGCAAAGGCCGCCTTGGCGATTCGCACGGTTTCCCGCGGCGGCTCGAAACGGCCTTGCCTTGCGGCGGTTTTGCGGACTTTTTGCCAGAGTGCCAATTTTTCTTCGCATCGCTTGCAACCGCTTCCGAGGTGTTTCTGCATCGCTTCGATCTTGCGCTGCGGAACTACCTGGTTTACGAAATCGATCCACTCTTCGGTGGTAAAGTGCTCCATAACCCGCTCCCCCTCCTCTAGCCTCGTGTGTTTCTCCGCCCCCCGGCGGGGGTGCTCAAACATCTTCACCCATTGAATAAGGGGCCACGCGGAGGGAAAAAATATAGGGCCGGCGAAAAATTAACTAACTCTATTGTATTCAGTGATTTTGCCAACAAGAACGAAGGGCGCCCAGAAGTACGGGTGGGGGTTGGCTTCGCGAAGTTGTCGCATGGCGCTTTGCAAGGCCGCAGGCAGGTCCTGGCTCGCCATGTAGCTGCTGTAGAAGGCGGCCATCAATTTAGCCGTGCTCTGATCGTGCACGTCCCAGAGAGATAACAACAGCGAAGTGGCGCCGGCGCAGAATAAACCACGCTGCAGTCCTAGCAGCTCGTCGCCGGCGGAAACGAAATTCATTCCCGTGGCACAACCGCTCAGGGTGACCAGTTTCGACGGCAGGCGCATTTGGTACAGGTCGTACAGATTGAGGTAACCGTCTCCCATGCGAATGCAGGAAAACATCGGATTGTCCTGGCGGTAGGAGCCGTGAGTGGCTACGTGCAGCAGGCTGCTTTCCGCTCCGCGCTGCCGCAGCACATCCACGGTGGCCTCTCCGCCGAGGAACAGTTCTGGATGGGGAAGGAGTGCCGCCACGGACTTTACTTCAGAGAGGATTTCGGGAGCCCGCTCGTCGGGAATGCCCATTACGAGTGAGTTGCGAACGTCCCTGCGGGTTTTCTCCTGGCAGATGGTGAATACCGTCGCGCTGGGCGCGTAGGAAACCGTGTGGGTGTCGCATAGATAAGCGTCGCCGGCGCGTAATGCGTGGAACGGCAGGAAATGCAACGCGCCATGCGGCACGAAAACCAGATGTTTCTCGGAAATGTGCTCGGCGATGGGCGCGAGCAGCTCCTGGTACAACGCTTCAAGATGACCCTGCGTGGCCGCGAGCAGGGGCCTCTCAAAGCGCTGCGCGTACGCCGCGCCCATTCTAAACTTGGAAATCTGAAACCGGAACAGGTGCAGGAAGTGCAGAACCCGCGACACCACCGACACCGGAATGATTTCAATCTTGTCTCGCGTGACCACCGCCGCTACCAGGCGCTCCCCGACGGTGTAATATTCGAGCAACGCGGTGTCCGGCGGAATCGCGGCCTGCAGGCGTTCGAGAGAGAAATCCGCGGGGGCTTCAAGGGCGGCATTCTCGCGCTCCTGCGTCGGCAGTTCGCGGATCCTCCGCAGCAGCTCGTTTTCCTGGGACAGCGCCTTTTCCTGCAGCTCCTTCAGCCTTGCGGGGGAGTTTTCCTCTGGACGCAACTGCTCTTGCTCGATGCGGTGGTAATACCAGTTCAACTCTTCACGCAAATCGCGAATGCGCCGGACCAGTTCGCTCTGCCCGGAATCGCCGAGGGGCAGGGTCTGCCCGCTCTGGAAGATCATTTCCGTCATGCTGCGCGATTTCGCGGCCTCCATCCAGCCGAACGCTTCGGCTGCGGAAATCTCTCCCGGCCCGCCACTCAAATACAGGGCCACGAGCTCCTCGTATACCTGCAATCGGTTCTTGACGAAGGAAATCTTCAGCTCTTCAGAGTGCAGCCGGCTGCGCATGGTCTCCAGCGCTTTACATGCTTCCCGGTAGGAGGACAGCGCCGCCAGGCGGTCACCGCGCCCCTCGGCCAGTTGCGCCCGCAACACGTGTGCTTGATAGGCGAGGGTGGGCGTCTGTAAACCGGTGATCTTCGCCGCGGCGGCTTCTGTTTCCGCGGCCGCGACCTGCGGCTCGCCAACCTGCCAGGCGACGCGCGCCAGCAAAAGATGCGCGAGCGCGGCCCGGCCGGAAAGAACGGTCTGATCGAAAAACTCCGCGGCCCCGGCACACAGTCTGCGCGCTTCGAAATACCGGCCTTCGTGAAACAGCAGCAACCCCTGATATAGATCGAGGAGCCAAGGCCAGACGAGATTCTTTTCCCGTCTGAACATCTCGCGCGCCTTGCTAAACCTTTCGAGCGCTTGCACGGTTTTCCCCTGCTGGCCGTAAGCCATGGCTTCATTGGCCAGGGTCTTGGCCGCCTCATAGCCCATGCCAAGCTTTTCAAAACGCACAAAGCCTTCGTGGGCCATCTCCCGCGCTTCTTCACTCAGGTTCAATTCCAGGTATATTTCCGAGAGGTCCAGGTGACAAAGCGCAAGATGGTAAGCGTCGCCGCTGGCTTCGCAAGCGCGCCGCGTGGCAAACAGCATTTCGATCGCCCGGCTGTATTCGCCGCGGAAATAATACAGGTAGGCGATGTTGTAATCCGCCTGGTCGCGCAGCAGCGGCATGCCATATCGTTCGCACAGTTCACGGGATTTCTGGTAGCAATCGAGCGACCTTGCAAAGTCGTTCAGGCTGATCAAACACATGGCCATGTTGTGCAGGGTAATGGCCACGCGTTCCCAGTCCTCGAACTCGGAAAGTGTTTTGTAGGCGCGCTCATAGTGCGCCAGCGCTTCCGCGAACCGGTCCTGGCGGTGAAAAATATTTCCAACATTGTTTTCGAGGCTGGCGATTCGCCGCGTCTCGCCCTGCTCGGTGAAGATGGCGCGCGCGCGCTGCGAAGCTTGAAAAGCCTGGTCATATTCCCCAAGCAGAATCAGCGGCTGGATGGAACTGCTCAGCGTGCGTGCCGCTTCCTTCCAGATTTTGAGCGATTCGTAAAGCTTGCAGGCTCTTTGGTGATGCGCGACGGCCGCCCGGTTGTTGCCGCTGGCATAAAGCGCGTTGGCCTTGGCGCGCAAGGCCAACGCCAGATCTTCCTTGCGCCGTGACACACGGGCTATCGCCAGGGCGCCGTCGGCCAGGGCCAGCGCCTCTCGAGTATCGACGCGAATTTTTTCAACCACCAGCTCGGCGAGCTGCTTGACGACTTCCTTGCTTACCAGTTGCTTATGGCTGGCTATGAATTTTTGCCGCGCCGCGCCGCTAGCGAGGAGGCTCAATTCCGCAAATAATTCTTCCCGGGAACCGGTTTTTTCCGCGCCGGGCATCAGTGAAATCCCAGTTCATCAAGACGGCGACGCAGTCTCTGAATGCATTTCTGGCGAATGAACCCGATGGAACCCGGCGCCAAACCCAATTCCGCGGCGACTTCGGCGTAAGGTCTAGCCGGAGTCTCAAAAAAAAGTAGTTCCACCATGCGGCGGCATTGCGGCGAAAGCGCGCTCATCGCTTGGCGCAGCATCTGCTCTTCCTCGGTCTGTTGCACGAGGCTCTCGGCCATCGCGGGTGTTTCGGGTACCGGCAATTCCTCGGAATCGCGGCTAACCAGGCGCCCCTCCTGCTGCTTCCGCCGGAAGCACTGGTGGTGGGCCACCTGCATCAGCCATTTGGGCAGGGCGCGCGGTTCCCGCAGTTCGGGCAGTCGTGTGAGCAATTCCATGCAAGTCGCTTGAAAAATATCCGCGGCTTCGTGTGCAGGCAGCCCGTACTTGATGGGAATCGAATAGATCAGTGACTTGTACTTTTCGATCAGCAAAGACCAGGCCTCTTCGCTGCCCGCAAGACACTCTTTTACCAGATGGGCGTCGCTCGAGACCTCCGGACGGTTCCTGGCGGTTCTGGTGAGCACGGCGCTCATCGACTGGCGTGCACCTGCTCGCTGCGCACATAAAGTTGCTCGACGTTCCAGAGCACGTAGGGCTCCAGCACCGCGGGATGGAAATTGCCGATGCTGTTCTTGGCCCCCGCCAAAATATCCGGACTGGCCAGGAAAATCATCGGCTGATACTCGGCCAGGAGTTCTTGCACGCGATCGTACAGTTTCTTCCTCTGCTCAAATTTGGGCGTGCCCAGTTGCTGCTCCATCAACCCATCAATCTCGGCCTCCCAGGGCGTTGCGGGATGCGCCTGCGAAGGGTTCCACAGATGCGTTCCTCCGCTCGATAGCCATACGTTCAGATCGGAATTCGGATCGGCATCGAAACTCGCCAGGCCCAAGATGCAGGCTTCGTATTCCTTGGTTTGCGTGACGCGATCGATCAGCGAACGGAATTCGAGCGGCACCACTTGAACGTGCATGCCCAGTTCTTTGAGGTCGTCCTGAATGAGCCCAGCCATTTTCGTGCGCTCGGCGTTCGACGAGCTGGTCAGGATGGAGAATTCCACAACCTTTCCGTCGCTATCGAGCAACAGAGGTGCTCCGTTCGCGTCGTTCCTTGACGAAAACCCCGCTTCTCGCAACAGCCCACGCGCCCGCTCGAGCGACCGCGCTGGACGCGCGATCGACGCATCCGCCCACCTGCGATTTCCCGGCGTCACAGGACCCCAGAGCGCGGCTCCCCGTCCCTGGTAGATCAGCCGCACGATTGCGTCGCGGTCGATCGCCGCCGATATCGCCTGGCGAAATTTTACTTCGCGAAACCATCTGGCCTTGCTGGTCATCTCCGGGGAAGCCTTGCCTCCCAAGTCATTCAAATTGAAAAACAGGAAATTGTATTCAAGTCCGGGACCCGCGTCGGTCATGGTGTAGCTGCGTTCCTGCCGCGCCAGCGCGGAAAAGTTCTCCGCCCCCAGCCGGCTGATCACATCCGTCTCGCCCGATTGAAATCGCAGCACTTGCGCATCCGCGCTGGGCACAAAAAGAAATACCAGCTCGTTCAGGTAGGGCAGGCTTTTCCCTTTCCCATCGACCTTCCAGTAAAACGGATTTCGTTCGAGCACCAGCTTCTGCCCGGGCTCGTACTCCTTCAGGCGATAGGGTCCCGCGCCGGCCCACAGATTGGCAGGCGTGGCCAACGCCCCGGCCTGCGCGAGCTTCCCCTCCGAGTAAGTCTTCTCGAGCAAGTGCCGCGGCAGGATGGCTAAGCCATCGAACAGCCGCTCCCCGGCCCCGTAAGGCTTCGCCAGCCCGAAAATGACCGTTGCGCCATCCACCTTCCGCACGCTGATCGGCTTTCCCCCGACAATCAGCAAATCGCGTTGCGTAGCGTGAACATTTTCATCGAGGTACACGCGCATGGTGAACAAGACGTCGTCGGCGTCGAGCGGTTGCCCGTCGGAAAAGCGCAGCCCCTTGCGCAGCACCAAGGTGTATTGCAGGCCGTCAGGGGAAACTTTCCAGGATTTCGCCAGAGCAGGTTCCGTTAGCTGTGTCGCGCGATTGATATGAATCAGGTCGGCCTGCATGGCGGCAATGACTTCGCGCGATGGGGCGTCCACTGCGCCGAGCGGATTCAAGGTCTTGGGCTCGGCGCGCAGCGACACCACCAACCGCCCGCCAGCCTGGCCGATCTCGCCTGGAACGGACAGCGACTCGTCATGGGAAGGTCCTTCTTGAGCGGTCGCCGGACCAGGGGAGAGAAAAAAGATCGCGCAGACGACGAGTAGCTCGCAACTAATCGATCGGCGCAGGGGAGTAGAGCGCACCTTCATCATGTAGGATCCCTCCACGCTTCCC
>JBEKSZ010000004.1:0-68480 GCA_049516615.1 Candidatus Acidiferrum sp.
GCCGTACTGGTTACCAAGGCGCCAAAGAAATACAGAATCCCCGCGAGCCCCATCAGCGCGGGCAAAAGACTGACGCCAACCAGTGCCACGGCGTACAAAACAATCTGCCGAAACGTCCGCGTCCCCTGCGGATCGACCACCGGCAACATCAGAATCCCCGCCCGCGCATAGTCCTCCCTGTACATCCAGGCAATCGCGTGAAAATGCGGGAATTGCCACAAAAACAAAATCGCGAACAGCAGCCACGCGCCACGATCCAGCGACCCGGTCGCCGCCACCCAGCCAATCATCGGCGGAATTGCTCCGGGGAACGCGCCCACGAACGTAGCCCAAACGGTCTTGCGCTTCAGCGGCGTATAAGCCAGCAAATAGCTGAGTGAAGTGGCCACGCCAAGTCCGCTGGCCAGCAGTCCCGCGCTGAAATAGAGATCGATTGCACCGGCAAAACACAGCAAGAGACCAAAAACCAACGCTTCGCGTGGCTGCATGGTGCCGCTCGGCAAAGGCCGTGAAGCGGTCCGCCGCATATAACGATCCGAATCCCGTTCGATGTAATGATTTAAGGCCGCTGTTCCGGCGGCAATCAACATCGTGCCAAACACGGTGTGCAACATGTGCAGCCAGTTCACCGGCCCGCGCGCACCCATGTAGTAGCCGGCCGCCGTGGTCATCAGTACCAGGAAAGAAACGTCCGGTTTGGTCAGCGCAACGTACCCGCTGACCCGCGAGGAAAGCGTCAGTTCCGCGGTGCGAGCGGTGCTCACCGGACGGCTACCGGTCCCTTGCCGAGCGAAGTCGGAGCCGTAGCGGCCAACTGTCCGTGCCGCGGAATGATGCGGTAGCACAGCAGCACGACGCCCACAGAAAAGGCGAACAAAATCGCCCCAAACACCGTGTGAATTACCGTCAGCGATACCATCACCGGCATAGGCTGTGCCGCATCCGCGGTGGTCAAGCGCGACCAGTAAGCCGCAAGTCCGAGGAGAATTTGCGTGCCGACAATGGCGTGCAACAAAATCCGCGCCCGCGATAATTCCCGCGAACTCCCAAAACGTTTGCGCAATACCACGGCGGTCCAAATCACCACCCCCAGCACCACCAGCGCCCCCGCCATATGCGGCCAGATCGGGAGATACTGATGCCGGAACCCCGCTCCAAAAATCACCTGTAAATAAATCACCGACGCGTTCACAATCGCCACAGCGTGCATCGATGGCGAGCCGGCGTCCTCAACCTGGGCTCGTTCGGAAACCCACCATTTGCTTGTAAACACCGCAATGCTCAGCACCGCAGCAAAGACAATCTGCGCAAAGCAGGCATGAATCACGGGCAGCCAGTAGTGCAACAACTGAATCACTACTTGCCCGCCCAGAATCGCCTGCACCAAAACGCCGCCCAGAGCGATGGTGGCGAACCACCGCAGCCAGCGGCGCTCCTCGACAAACCAAATAACGATAGCGAGAACCAGAGTCAGGCCGGCCAGAACGCCCGCCACCATGCGGTGCCCATGTTCGTAGAAAACACCGCCGGTCATGGTGGGGAACCAAGTGTGGAAGGAAAGTGGCCAGTCAGGAACCGCCAGGGCCGCATCATTGGAGGTGACTAGCGCGCCGGCAACAAAAAGGAAAATCGTCCAGCAAACCACGAAAACGGATAATCGGTGCACACCCGGATGATAGGTAGCGATCATAAGCTCAGTCCCAAGGGCGGATTATACCCTAAGCAAAAACACCGTGCTGGCGAAACGCAAGCCTGCCTCGCTGCCTGGATCCAGGCAAAGCTTGGACTCCGGAGTGCCAAAACCCCGCTTCCCGCTTTTTACGATGTCGGCATCTGCGCCAGCGGCCAAGCGGAAGGCAGACTCGCGCAGTCCGCACCAACCGCGCGCAAAACCAAATCCTTCAGCGCGGCAATAAACAGCGGCGAATCACCCACCGCCGGCATCATGCGATACATGTCGATGCCGAATTTCCTGGCGTCCGCGCGACCTTCAATGTTTATCTCGTGCAGCGTCTCGATGTGCTCGGTCACAAACGAAATGGGCACCACCAGCATCTCTTTCACCCCTTCGCGCCCCAGCCGTTCAGTGGTCTCCGTGAACGGCGGCTGCAGCCATTTCGCCGGGCCCACGCGGCTCTGGTAACACAGCAAATGAATTTTCGGCCATCCAGGGTAGGCCTTGGCGCCAAGCTCGCAAGCCAGGCGCACGGTCTCTGCGATGTGCTTCGGGTAAGGATCGCCCTTCTCGACCAAACTCATCGGCAATCCGTGCGCGCTGAACACCAGATGAATCCGCGAACTGTCCGGAAACTGCCGCAACATCGAAGCAATGCGCTGCACCAGCGCCTGAATGTACAGCGGGTGATCGTAGAAGGACTCGACTATACGCTCCGGAACGCCCGCCTTCGGAGGACCGTAAACGCGCCGAAACTCCTTGGTGCTGCTCCGCGTCGTCGCATAAGAATAATGCGGATACAACGGGAGCAATACCAACTCGTCGAGCGGCCCAGCCGCTCGCAACGCATCCACGGCCTCGCGCGTGGTCGGGCGCCAGTAGCGCATGGCCACCACGGCCACCGGGTCGATATACGGAGCGAGCGCCTCGGTAAGCCTCTGGCGCTGCCGCTCGGTCAACACGCGAATTGGCGAGCGCCGCCCAATCATGGCGTACTTCCCTGCCACCGGAATCGAGCGCCGGGAAGAAATCAACTTGGCGATCGGCCAGCGCAAAAAACCCGCCGCGCCCAGCGGAATAATGTCCGGATCGAGAAACAGGTTCATCAGAAAAGGTTCGACGGCCTCCAGCGAATCCGGTCCGCCGAGCTGAAAGAGTACGATTCCGACGCGCTTCTTCCCCGCCACGTTATTTGCCTCGGTTTAACGAACTCTTGAGGCGCTCCAGGTCTTCTTTAAGCGCCGCGGCGCGCCGTGCCACGGTCAGGTAATAGACGAAGAACACGCCCCAGGCAATCAGGTACGCCGCAAAAACGCTATTGAGATTTTTCATGCCGCCTCCGCTTCGCGCCGCACCAGATCAAGATCGCCACGCATGGCCTCCAGCCGGTAGCGCGAATGCATCAGCAAAACCATCAACGCCAGCATCGGCACCCAGCAGAAGAACAACACCGCGCGCATCGTGGGCTCGAGGCCCGACCCCGGCCCGCCCATAATCACCGGCTGCGGATGCTGCGTGCGCCACCAGCGAATGGAGCCAAACACCAGCGGCACGTCGATGAACGCGAAAATTCCAAACAAGGCGCTGAGCAGCGCTCGCCGGTCGGGTTCTTCAATCAGCGTGCGCAACAGAAGATACGCGACATAGAGCAGCCACAACACCGCTGTCGAGGTCAGCCGTGCGTCCCACGTCCACCAAATGCCCCACACCGGCTTAGCCCAGATTGGCCCGGTAATCAGGCAAACGGTGGTGAAAGCCAAACCCACTTCCGCCGCTGCGATGCCCATCCAATCCCATTTCGGTTGGCGCTTGAAGACATAAGCAAGATTCGCAATGAAGCAAATAAAAAAGGACACCAGCCCGGTCTCGGCGCTGGGCACGTGAAGGAAAATAATGCGGTACACCACGCCCTGCCGTGAATCCGTCGGGGCGATAAAAAATGCCGCATAGGCCGCGGCCGCGAGCAACACCACCACCACTGCCGCGCCGAGCGAGCTTTTCTTCATGCTGCTATTCCTCCAAAAGATATTCGCCGAAAAGCCATAGCGCCGTCAAAAAAACCAGGTCAAAGACCGCCAGAAAGCCGACACCCTTCCACTCTACGAAAGGCTCGACCTCGAGCAGTCCCGCGGTAACCTGTGTGCTAGCCACCAGAACGGGCGTCAGCAGCGGCAGCAGCAGCAGCGGCAGCAACAACTCGCGCATACGCGCCTGCGCAGAGATTGCCGATAACGCCGTGCCCGCAATGGCAACGCCCAGGCTGCCTAGAAAAAACACCAGCAACAATTGTCCAAAAACCGGGAGCACCGGCACGTTGTACAAAACCGCGAACACCGGAAGCATCAGCAGCTCGGTGAGCAGCAGGAACAGCGTGTTGGCCAGGAGCTTCGCCAGCAGAATCGCGAAGGGGTCGCTTACCGCCAGCCGGAGCGCGCTCAGCGTGTCGTTGGTCTGCTCTCGCAAAAAACAGGGCTGCAGCATCAGTGATGCCGCAAACAAAAACGCCAGCCACAACAGTCCCCCACCGAAGCGCCGCGTGTCCGATGATGAAGGATCAAACGTAAAACTGAACAACACAATGACCATCAAAATAAAAACCACGGTGGTCATCAGCAATTCGCGCGAACGAAACTCCGTCCGCAATTCTTTGCCGAGCAGCACCCCGGTATTGGCAACCAGGCTCATTCACCCGCCCGCAAACGCCAGAATGGAGCGCATTCCTGCGTCCTCGCGCGTATCCGCGATGACGGACCCGGCATCCAGGCGCACCGCCCGCGTGGCCAGAGCGGAGATGGCCGATTCCCCGTGCAAGCTCATCAAGAGCGTGCACCCGGCATTGTGCAGCTTCCGCAGTGTGGCGGCCAGCCACGCTACACCTTCGGGGTCCAGTCCCGTGGCGGGTTCGTCGAGCAATAAAATGTCGGGCTGCTGCAACAGCGCACGCGCGATGGCTACGCGCTGCCGCATGCCGCGCGAAAACGTGCGCACCAGCGACGTGCGCCTCTCGATGAGCCCGACTTCCTGCAATAATTTCTCGACCAGCGCAACTGGGGCCACAATTCCCTGCAATCGCGCGAACAGCATCAAATTTTCTTCGGCGGTCAATTCGTCGTACACCATGGTGGCGTGGGCCACAAATCCGGTGCACGGATTTGTCTCAAGGGGTTGCCCGTTCACCGTGAAATGCACTTGGCCGGATGACGGCCGCGCCAATCGCGCGGCAATTCGCAACAGGGTGGTTTTCCCGGAACCGTTGCGCCCGGCCAGCGCGACGCACTCGCCCGCGGCAACGTCCAGCGACACGCGGCGCAACGCAAGTAACCCGCCGTATCGCTTTTCTATTTTTTCAAACCGAAGCCCGGACGGAAGCAGTTGTGGAGGATCCGTGACAGTCAAGCTTCAGCCTCGCACCAGGTCGCGCAGCACCTTTTGCGCGCGCGCGCGTTCCGCGGCGTACTCTTCGTCAGAGATCGTTCCGGCCTCGTGGCGCAATTCCAGCTTAAACAACTTTTCCTTTAGCCCGTCCAGGCTGTTCCCTACCTCCGCGTCGACAGTCGCCATGGTAGGGGCCGCTGTCGTGGCTGGAGTACTGCTGCGGGCAGCGGGTGATGCCAGATTCCTGGCGGGCACGGGCGCAGCAGCGGGATCGCTGGACAGCGCGGTTACAGCTACCGGCTTGCGCGCCAGCAGCACAGCTCCAAGCACAAACAGTACGGCGAAGCCCACCATCAGGGGCAATTTGAGCACGTCCAGCCGGCCGGGTACCTGTTGAATGGCCGCGCCCGCCGCCGGCTCGCTCGAACGCGCGTCCGCCGCTTCTTGGGGCGTCTCGCCCCCGCTGCCAGCTTCCTGTGGCGGGGGCGCCGTTCCAGAAACATTGACGGCCAGCACCGTTCCAGCCGCCACATTTTCTCGGCCGTAAATATTCATGCCCTGTTCCTGTCCGCCCAGTTGCAATTCTGCGCCGCTAATCTGCATGGTTGGCGGTGCTACTACCAGCAATCGCGCGGTCTGAGCCGGTACCGGAACATTCACCACTGCGGAATTGTTGGGGTACGGAAGTTCGTAGGAATAGCGGACCGTGCTCGCGCCGGGGCGAAAGGCGTAGGCGATCGCAAAATGATTGTCTTTCTTTTCAATCGGCGCCTGCACGACGGGCATACCCGCCGGACCAGCAGCCGCCACCTGCTGCAGCTTGGCACCATTCGGCAGGGCAAACTCGAAGTTGCCGTCGGCGCGGAAATAGGCCTGCGGCGGCGCGGAATTATTCTGGACCGAATATTCTTCCCCGACGATCAGGGTCGCCCCGTTCGGCTGAAAAAATACCACGCGCGAAGGAATGCTGATGGTCTTGGGGTCTTTTGAGGGCTCGAATACCTGGATCTCGACGCTGGTCTTACCCGGCGGCACCGGCTCGTGGAAGTTTATGCCGTTGAAAACCGCTCGCACCAGCATCGGAGCCGTGCCCAGCGTGGGATGTTCAAAGGAAAAATGCCCCTGCGCGTCGGTCTTGGTGTTGGCCACAGGCTGCATGCCGCCCTGCAACTGAATCAGGATGATCTCGATACCGCCCGCGGGTTTGCCGGTGGTTCCGTTTTTGGCCACGCCCGTCAAGGTTCCGGCAACCGCGGCAAATGGCAGAAACAGCAGAGCAGTCAGCGCCGCCGTCCAGAAGAGCGCAAATCGCGCAGGAAGTCGCGTGCTCACGACTTGCTCCCCGCTGCAGGAGACGGTCGCGGCCCGCGCGGGCGGCGCGTCTGCGCCTCGGTCACCTGGTCGATCTCTGCCAGAATCATGGCCGCTTCGTTCTCAATGGAATCTTTCATTGCCTCATAGTCGCCTTCAGAATATTTTCCCGCGCGATATTCAAAACGCAGGTCGCGCAGATTGTCGTAGATGGTGTCGCGGCGTTCCAGCAATTGATCGAGTTTGGTGCGATGCGGAGCCAGGTCCGAAGCGTCCGGCTGAATGTAAAAAATAAAAAGCAAGGTAGCCGCGGCGAGAGCAAAACAAGCACCCAGCACTGGCCAATCGCCACGCGCCACGCCGGTTGTCGAGGCGGCAGTCTCTAGCGCGGCGAAAACGACCATGGCAAACATCAATCCTGCGTCTCTCGCGAGGCCTGTGCACGAGCGCGCGCCAACATCTCGGGCGAAATGCCGGCACTCGGCGGGGGAGGTCCGCTCGTGGTTGCCGGCCGTTTGCGCCAGCGGGAAATGACGAAAACCACCAGAAACAAGCCGGCCAGTAGCGTCGTCGCGGGAAGATACCAAGCCACCAAATTCAATCCGGACTTGGGGGGCTCGGACAAAACTGCGGTACCGAACGCCGCCACGAAGTCCTGAATGATGGTGGTTTCTGAATCGCCCCTGGCCACGCCCTGGTCCAAGGTTTTGAGCATCCCCGCGGAATTGCGGCAGCCCACGTGATTGCACTGCGTCAAAATCTGCTTGCAATCGCACAGCGGTGTACCGACGCCGCACAAAAGCTTGCCGCCGATCTCCTTGGCCTTGTCCGTCTGCTGCGCGCGCAGCGTGGCCGCTATCATCCCCGTGGTCAACAGCAAGCACAGAATCGTCCAGGGAAAGCGCGTGCCCGCTTTAATCATGACCCTCTCGCATTGCCGGGGTGGGACGAAGCGGCTGTGTTAACTGCTGCCCGCCAAGGGCCTGGGGCGCAGGCTGCTGCGCGGCCGAGAGCACCAGCACGGACTTGCGATTCGGCAGCAGCGCCACCAAAGTGCCCAGCACCACCACCGCGCCGCCAAACCAGATCCACTTCACGAGCGGGTTCAGGTACGCGTGAATCACCGGCACCTGGGTCTCCGGACTTTCTCCCGCATACACCACGTACAAATCTTCCTTCAGCGTGGAATAGATCGCCACCATCGTGCCGGAGGGCTGATCGGTCGTGAAGCGCCGGCGCTCCGGATACATCATCATCAACGCTTTGCCGCCGCGCATCACTTCGATGTTCATGCGCTCTGCGGTGTAATTTTTTTCCGGCTTGCTGTCGGTGCCCTGCAGCAGCAGTGTGTACTGCCCGATTTGCAGCGTCTGCCCGGGCTGCATATCTTTCTGCACGTCTTTATTAAATGCCACGCCCGCGAACCCGACGAAAATCAGCACCATACCCATGTGCACGATGTAGCCGCCATAGCGCCGCGTATTGCGCATGGTCAGATCCACTCCCGAAGCCAGGAACGACGCGCCCGAACGGGCGCGAATTACCTTAGCTCCGCGATAAAACTCCATGGTGATGGTCGCCGCCACGAAGGCACACAGTGTTAGGCAGACCAGGGAATAAAATTGCCGGTAGCCCAGCGCGAACGCCAGCACGCCGCCCAGCACACCAACCGCCAGGGGCCACGCGAAATTGCGCTTCATGCTTTCCGCGGAGGTTTTCCGCCAGGCCAGCAGCGGACCTACGCCGGTCAAAAACAGCAGCAGCAACCCGATGGGGATGTTCACCTTGTTGAAGAAGGGAGCGCCGACGCTGATCCGCGAACTCGACAGCCACTCGGAGAAGACGGGGAAAAGCGTGCCGGAAAGGACCGCAATGCAGGAAACGAGCAAAATCAAGTTGTTGAACAGAAAGCTGGACTCGCGCGAAACGATGGCGTCGAGTTGGTTCTCGCTGTTCAGATAATCGCTGTTCTTCCAGTAGGCAACGAAGCACACCGCCAAGATAAGAAAGATGAATCCGAGGAACCAGTTGCCGATACTGGACTGCGCAAAGGCGTGCACCGAAGCCACGACCCCGCTACGCGTCAGAAACGTCCCGGTGATGCACAGCAGGAAGGTGGTGAACACCAGCCACACGTTCCATACCTTCATCATGCCGCGCTTTTCCTGCATCATCACCGAGTGCAGAAACGCCGTACCCGTCAGCCAGGGCAACAAGGACGCATTTTCAACGGGATCCCATGCCCAATACCCCCCCCAACCGAGCACCGCGTAGGCCCAGTGCGCGCCCAGCAAAATCCCGCAGGACTGAAAGCCCCAGGCGATCATGGTCCACTTGCGCGTCAGGTGAATCCATTTTTCGCCGGGATAGCGTGCCAGCAGAGCCCCCAGGGCAAAGGCAAACGGAATGGTGAACCCGGTGTAACCCGCATAGAGGTTCGGCGGGTGAATCACCATTTCGGGATACTGCAGCAATCCATTGAGTCCGTTGCCATCCGGGCGGATCACCAGTTTCATCGCCCCGCCGACTCCGGGCACCGCTAGCGCCTTAAACGGGCTGGCTACGAAATCGTTCAGGGTCAGAAAGAAGATCTGCACTCCGGCCAGCACCACGCCAACATAAGGCATCAATTCGCCGTTCTTGTTGCGGTAGGCCATCAGCGCGGAAAAAACATAAATCGCCAGAAGAAAGCTCCAAAATAACAAGGAGCCTTCCTGTCCGGCCCATAACGCGCCTATTTTGTAGAAAGGAGAAAGATCGCGATTGCTGTGCGCCACCACATAGGCCACGGAAAAGTCATCGCTGAAGAAAAGATATTCGAGGCTGAGCGTTCCGAGGAAAATCAAAACGCACGTTGCAATGCCTGCCTGCCGCGTGCTCTTCACCAGCAGAGGATGCCGCGTGCGAATGGCAAAAATCCCGCCGATAAACGCGTAGACGGCACAGATAAACGCCAGGATTAAAGCGAATGAACCGAAAAGATCCACCAGCGACCAACCTCTCCCGAGCCACCACCGGTCAACCGTCGCAATTACATGGCGCCCGGTTACATGCTGCTGCGTTGCGTCGAAGCCGCCGGCGCCACAGTTCCGCCCGGCGCGGATTCATACTTGGAAGCGCACTTGGCTTGCACGCGTTCCGCAACGAATCGCCCGTCGGGTGCCAAGCTGCCCTCGACAAGCGCTTGCGACTTGTCCACAAACGTATCCGGCAACGGATCGCTTCCCGTGTAACTTACAGGCAAAGTCTTGCCTTCGCCCTCTAGCACAAAATCCACACGCCCGGATAGCCGGCGAATCGTTCCCGGTTCTACCGTGCCGCCCACACGCATGCGGTGCGCCGCAGCCGCTCCGCGCAATGCGGGCAGCTCCGCGATGGTGTGGTAGTACGTCTTGCTCTCGCCGTATCCCAGCCAAGCCAGGAACATTAGCGACACCACGATCACCCCGATGCCTATGCCGAACTTTGCTCGTTTTTGCACGCCGGAACTCCCGCCATTTCCCTCGCGTATAACGGAAAGTCTACCACACCTGCCGAGCACAGGTTGCCAGCCAAAAACGGACCAAACCGCCAGAGGGGGGCTTGGCCGCTCGCACGGCCGGGCCTCAGCGCGCGACCGCAGCCGGCGACAGCTGGAGACGCAAGCGTTCGAGGGCGTCGCCCGTTTCATTCAGTTTGAAGGCTTTGCCGCCATCGAGAAGTACGTCACAGGCGAGAGCTTCGGGGGTGAATTTTTCAAGCAGCGTGTCGAGCTCGGGAGAAATCAGCGCCACGCGTTTCGGCCTGAGCGACCGGCGGATACGCTTCAGCGTCGTCGGAACGCGCCCGGCCAACAGTTGGGCCAGCGCCTCTTTGCCGGGATTTCCTTCGAAGGGACAATCCAGCAGATAGCCCACAAAAATTCCTGTTCGCTGCAATTCGTGGTGGATCGCGTCCGCAGGCTTCCCCGCTCCGGCTATGCCGGCCACGCGCAACACCCTGGCCGCTTCTCCGGCAAACTCATGGGCAGCCGCGTAAATGAAATCGGCTTCATCGACGGGCGCTACTGCTCCGAGCAACAGTGTCTGAATGTGCAGCGGGCGCCAGCGCGTAGCCCACTCGAGGCGGCGAACCCTGGCCGCCAAATGCTCTGCCGAGGCCGCTTGCCCGCACCCATCGCAAATTAAGCTGTGCTTCGAATTCACGGTCATCAAGTCTCAATGTAGTGCAGGCGCCCGCACAGTGCAATCTCTGCGTGCCGCGCAGCTCGCGGGCAGCATATTTGGAAGGGAAATTGTCACCAGACTTGCGCGGTGGCCGTCGCGAGCCCGGGGATGAAGATGGCTTTAGAGCGTCAGGCGCCACCGCGCGGTGATACTCGTGACTGCGCGCAGAAACCCCGCCTGCGGCAGAAAGTTGCGCGCTCGATAGCCAAGGTCTCAAAAAGATCGCGGGCCGGGGAGATCGGGGTCCCAGATGGCCGCGGAATTTGCGAAGCCCTGATCCTCGGATGTCAATAGTTAGGAAGAAACCGGCAAATCCGAAGGCAGCTTGGCCCGCAGGCACCAGCGCAACTCCTGGCTCAGCTCGGAAATTTCCATGCCGGGCATGACGATAAATTTGCAGCTCAGCATTTCGCGTGGCTCGTCGTCGTCGGGCAACTGGCAGGTCACCCGGCAGTACTGACACTCCTGATTCCAGCAAAAGCGCCCGTAAGGAATGGTTTCCGGACTGACGAACTGGAAACAGCGCAGCAGCGAATTGCGCTCCGGCACGTGGAACTTTTTACCGTAGATGGTAATCTCCACGAGTTTTTCGTATGGGCGAAACGGTTCCGACATGATGACCGCTTTCCTCTGCGTTCCCGCCGCACATCGAATCGCGGTCGCGCTGATGGATACCTGCACACGCCTGCTTTATCAGGTGCTGTACCAGAATAGACGGCCCCCTCAGGCACAACAACGCTTGCGGCGTTAGAGCGTGGCGAATGTGCCACGGGGTGTCGCGGGCCTTTCCGGCGTCCTGCGACGCCGCGCCGCGTTCAGCAAAAGGTAAGGCCGGGAACAAGGCATTCTGAAACCTCGCAGCCGGAAGCGCGATTTGTTCTCATCCGATGGCCCGGTCTTGGCTCATCCAGTCGCGAGCATTGCGAAGCCGAATCCCGCTGACATGCAGCGACGTCTGCCAGAGCTTCCTTAAAGAAACCAGGCTTTCGCTGACGCGCAGTTCGACACCCTGTTCGCGCACATCAGCCATAAGATCGTGCCGCGTCTCGACTTGGAGCGGGACGATGGGCACCTTGGAGACCCACATGCCGACGTCCTCAAGACTCATGAATTCTCCGTTCGGCAGCTCATAACGATAGGGCGCCCCCCCCTGCAGGCGATCGAGCCATGACCATTCTATGTGCAGGATTCATCCGGCACGATCGCTCACCCCACCATCGCTCATAGTCTTCAGGGGAGCAGATACATGGCCTGGTGGAGTTCATCGATGGCCCAAACGAGCGGCCCATTCAGCCATTCGCGTCCGGGCGGTCTCTCTGCTGGGACCCGAACCGGACGCGGCACGAAGCCTTCGATGTTGGGGTCGTCGCTAAAGTGAGAGAGCCTCACAGATGTCGCAGGTACCCGGCATGCCAGGCTCTACCTGGGAACCAAATCGAAAAACTGCCCCATCTTGCGGAATTTTTCATACCGCCCGTCGAGCACAGCCTTTAAGGGCTGATGGGAAAGCGCGATCAACTGGCGATTCAGAACCTCGTCAACATAACCCGCAGCAGCGTCATAGTCGGTGTGCGCGCCGCCTTCCGGTTCGGGAACGATCTCGTCGACGATACCCAGTTCCTTTAAATCCTTGGCGGTTATCTTCATGGCGATAGCCGCGGTCTCCGCCTTGGTGGAATCGCGCCAGATAATGGATGCGCAGCCTTCGGGCGAAATCACCGAGTAAAAACTGTTTTCCAGGATGTTCACGCGATCGCCGACCGCGATCGCCAACGCTCCGCCAGACCCCCCCTCGCCCGTTACGGTAACCACGATGGGCACCGGCAGGCGGGCCATCTCGCGCAAGTTGCGGGCGATGGCTTCGCCCTGCCCGCGCTCCTCGGCGTCGATTCCGGGATAGGCGCCCTGGGTGTCCACGAATGTAATGATCGGCCGGCCAAACTTGGCCGCCAATTGCATGACGCGCAGCGCTTTGCGATAGCCTTCCGGCTTCGGCTGGCCAAAATTTCGCAGCAGGCGCTGCTTGGTGTCGCGGCCCTTCTGGTGGCCAATAACCGCTACGGGGCGTCCATGAAACTTCGCCAGCCCGGCGATGAGCGCTTTGTCGTCGCCAAACGCACGGTCGCCGTGCAGTTCCATAAAATCAGTGAACAGCAAATTAATGTAGTCGAGTGTGTAGGGGCGTTGCTGATGGCGGGCAATCTGGGCGCGCTGCCAGGGGCCGAGATGCGTGTAAAACTCACGGCGCAGCTCCGCGACCTGCTGGCGAATGCGTTCCACTTCGGCATCAGCCACCGAGTTCCCTGCCAGGCCGCGCAGCTCCTCGACTTCTTTTTCCAGGCGGTCGATTTCTAGTTGCCGTTCGCCCGTCTGGACCGACTTTCCTTTGTCTTTTGTCGTCATCGCATTTTAGAAGGGATTACGCGCAACTACGCCGCGGCCTGATCGCCGCGAACCCGCGCGACCCCGTCCAGCAATTCCGGGGTGACGCGCACCAATTGTCGCGAAGGCAATAACGCTACCGAGCCGTCATCCGCCACGAGCTCGAAAATCACCGGCAGCGTACCCGGAGAGTCCGCAAACAAGCGTTCCAGGTCTTCGAGCAGCGCGTCGCTAAGACCGCTCAAATCCAGGCGTACGCGGAATTCTTGCGTGGCAGCCTTATCCGCCATTTGGTCGAGCCGCCGCGCTTCTTGCAGGGAAAGCCGCGTGCCGGCCTCTTCAACCTGAATCTTAACCTTCAGCAGCAGCGGATTGCCGGGCTTCAGCATGGGCTCTAGCCGCGCAAAGCTTTCCGGAAAAGCCAGCAACTCCTGAACACCGGTCATATCCTGAATCGTGTAGATGGACCAGCGCGCGCCTTTCTTGGAACGCATGGGACGCGAACCCACGATCAGCGCCGCCACGGCGATCTCTCTGCCGTTGCGCTGCCCTTCGATTTCGCTAAGCGGCACCACCTTCAATTCCTGCAGCCGCGAGGCGTATTTTTCCAGCGGGTGTCCGGAGACATAGAAGCCCAGCATGGCATATTCGCTGGTCAGGCGCTCTTCCTCGCTCCACTGAGGCGCGTCGCGCAATTCGAAAATAGCCCGCTCGGGAGTCGCAGCGCCGCCAAACAGGCCGTGCTGCCCGGATTCCCGGGAACGCGAAGCGCGCTGCAGCGCATTCACCGCATCATCCACGCTGGCCATCATGCTCTCGCGTCCGCCAAGGGAGTCGAGCGCACCCGATTTGATCAAGCTTTCAAAGACGCGCTTGTTCAGGAAGCGCGACTCGATACGTTCGCAAAAGTCATACAAGGTGCGGAATTCGCCGGCGCCGAGCCGCGACTCGCGAATCGCTTTGGCGGTGTTTTCGCCCACATTCTTGATGGCCGCCATGCCGAAACGAATCGCTTCGCCCACGGGCGTGAAATACAAATCACTTTCATTTACGTCAGGGGGGAGAATCGGAATGCTCATCCCGCGGGCTTCGTTAATGTACTTCACGGTCTTGTCGGTGTTGCCGGCTTCCGAAGTCAGCAGCGCGGCCATGAACTCGACCGGATAATGCGTTTTCATGTAGGCCGTCTGATACGCGAGCAAGGCGTAGGCGCAGGAATGCGATTTATTGAAGCCATAGCCCGCAAACTCTTCCATCAAATTGAAAATGCGCTCGGCCTTCTTGTCGGAGATCTTGTTGGCCTGGCATCCGGTCATGAACTTGGCCCGCTGCGCGGCCATCTCTTCTTTTTTCTTTTTGCCCATGGCGCGACGCAGAATATCCGCTTCGCCCAGCGAAAAACTCGCCAGCCGGTTGGCGATCTGCATAACCTGTTCCTGATACAGGATCACGCCGTAGGTTTCCTGCAGAATTTCTTCCATCTGGGGAAGTTCGTAGGTGACCTTCGTCTTGCCGTGCTTGCGGTTGATAAAATCGTCGATCATGCCGCCTTGAATCGGGCCCGGGCGGTACAGGGCGTTCAGCGCCGTAAGGTCTTCGATTTTGGTCGGCTGGTAGCGCCGCAATATATCGCGCATGCCATGCGACTCAAACTGGAAAATAGCGGTGGTATCGCCCTTGGCAAAAAGCTTGTAGGTATCCGCGTCGTCGAGCGGCAACTGATCAATGGCAATGTGCGCGCCGCGGCTCTGCTCCACCATGCGTACAGCGTCGTGCAGCACCGTCAGGGTGGTCAGCCCCAAAAAGTCCATTTTCAGCAGGCCGATGCGCTCCAGGCCATTCATGTCGTACTGCGTGGTAATTTCATCTCGGCTGGTCTTGTAAATGGGCACCAGGTCGGTTAGCGGCTGCGGTGAAATCACCACGCCAGCCGCGTGCGTCGAAGCGTGGCGCGAAAGTCCCTCAAGTCGCAAGGCCACGGCCATCAAATCCTTCAAGCGATCGTCGTTGTCGATCGCTGATTTGAGGAGCGGCGCATCCTTCAGCGCCTCGTCCAGGGTGATTCCCAGTGTCGCGGGGATGAGTTTGGCCAAGCGGTCCACTTCGCTGTAGGGAATGTCCATGGCCCGGCCGACGTCCTTGACGGCGGCCTTGGCGGCCATGGTGCCGAAGGTGATGATCTGCGCGACGTTGTCACGGCCATATTTCTGCGTCACGTACTCGATCAATTCGCCGCGCCGACGCATGCAAAAATCGATATCGATATCCGGCATCGAAACGCGTTCGGGGTTGAGGAACCGCTCAAACAGCAGGTTGTATTGCAGCGGGTCCACATCGGTAATGCGCAGCGCATAGCTGACCAAGCTGCCCGCGGCCGAACCCCGCCCCGGCCCCACGGGTACGCCCTGCGCTTTGGCGTAATGAATGAAATCCCATACGATCAGGAAGTAGCCTTCGTAGCGCATCTTCTTGATCATCTGGATTTCGGAAGTCAGCCGCCGTTCATACTCCGCTAGTGGATTGGCCAGCGCCCCCTGTTTCCCGAGCGCTTCTAAGAATGGCACGCGGCTGGCAAAGCCTTCACGCGTCACTTTTTCAAAATAACTGCCGGGCGTATGCCCTTCGGGAACCGCGAACGTCGGAAAAGGATTCGGAATCGGCGCGATTTTCACATTGCAACGGCTGGCGATTTCCACCGTGCGGCTGAGGGCATCGGGAATTTCGCCGAACACCTTGGCCATTTCTTGCGCGGTCTTGAAATAAAACTGGTCAGTCTGGAATTTCATGCGCCGCTCATCGCTCATGGTCTTGCCGGTCTGAATACAAAGCAAGACTTCCTGGGCGTGCGCGTCATCGTGATGCAAATAATGGCAGTCGTTGGTGGCCACCAGCGGGATTCCGGACTCTTTCGATAGCCGTACCAGTTCAGGATTCACGCCTTTCTCGATCTCGAGTCCCTGATCCTGAATTTCAAGGAAGAAATTGTTCTTTCCAAAAATGTCGCGCAAACGATAAGCGTTCTCTTTGGCCAAATCGTATTTCTGATCCGCCACCGCTTCCGTAACCGGCCCTTTGAGGCAAGCCGAAAGCGCCACTAATCCCTTGCTGTGCTTGGCGAGGAGATCGTAATCGATGCGCGGTTTGTAATAAAATCCTTCTAAAAATCCCGCGGACACCAGCTTTATGAGATTGTGATAGCCCTCCAGCGTTTCGCTGAGCAACACCAAGTGATTGTTGCCGCGCCCGCCGGACTCCGGATCTTCGCCATTCTGTTTGCCACTCGGAGGGCCGTTTTTCTCGCCCCGATCGTGCCGGCTGCCTTTGGCTATGTACACTTCGCAGCCGATAATGGCCTTCACGTCGCGTTTGCTGGCTTCATTGAAAAAATTTGCCGCAGCGAAGAGATTGCCGTGATCGGTGATGGCCACCGCCGGCATCTTCTGGCGCGAAGCTTCGTCGAGAAGCTCGCTGGTTTCGCAAGCCCCATCCAGCAAACTGAAATCAGTGTGAACGTGCAGATGAACGAACTGCGGTTGCCCCATGGAACTCAATTCTAAAACGCCTGCGCGAGAATTGCGACTCGCATTCTCACGTTTTCCTCAGAATATTTTTGCAGCGGCCGCCTCTTGAGGCGGGCGCCTTTGCTGGGCCTGCAAGCCAACATCAGGAAGACGGGTCCGAAGTTCCGCGTTAACGGTCGGAAGCGGCCCTGCCCCGCAAAGGAGGCCGCTACTTTTTGCCCGCGGACTTCTTTGCCGGCGCGGCTTTCTTTGCGGGTTTGCCGGCTGCTTTGGCGCTCCCGCTCTTCCCAGCGGTTTGCGAACGGCGCGCGGCCATGCCCGCCGAATGCTTCTGTTTCGCCTCGGCGCTGGCCGCGGCATGGGCCTTCTCTTCCGCCTTCGAGGGCTTCTTTTCCTTCTCTTTTTTCTTGGGAACTTCGCGAATGCCCGACAGCTTGCGCAGAATCTTCTCCCGTTCCTCGGGAGTCTTGCCTCGCCCGGTCAGTTGGATGGCAAAGACCTGCTCGACGATGTCATCGAACTTCGCTCCGCGCTCCATCCCCAAGGCCTGCAGCTCCGCCCCCACCACGGGAAGCGCCGCGCGCATGGGGCGCCATTTGTTCAGGTACGCCTTGATCTTTGACACCGCCGCGGAGTTACTCGATTCCGCCAGTAAATAGGCGATCTGCTCGGTGGCCGTCTTTTCAATAAATTTGTAGGCGTCGATAGGCGCTTCAAGTTTCCGCCCAAGCAGCTCCTTCTGCACGGATAGTGCTTTTTCCTCAAAGTTCAAGACCGTCGCGGCCTCCCCGCTCTTGAACCCGGCTTTGGAAAGCACCCCGGCCAATTCGCGGTCTTTCATCTTGCCGAGAATTGCCAGGAGCATCGGAGACGCCAGGCGCGGCCGCAGACCCGCCATCATCAAATCTTCGCGAACCTTTACCAGCCGACCGATCGCTTCGTAATCGGGACGCTTTTTGGCCAGCACCGGGCTGACCGCTTCCATCAAGTCGTGTTCCTCCCAGGCTTTGAGCACCACCGTCGGCCGCTCTTCGCGCGCCGCTTCGCGCAACTCCGCGCCGGCATCTTCCGGCTCGATGGTTTTGTGCAGTTCGCGCTCGATAGCCAGATCAAACCACTCCTGCGTGCGCTGCTCCACCTTGAAACCCATGCGCGCCGCAAAGCGCAACACGCGCAGCAGGCGCACCGGCTGATTGGTAAAGCTGTGAATGGTCAGTGCCCGAACTTCCCCGCGCTCGATATCGGAAAGACCGTTGGTAGGGTCGAGCAACAAGCCGCGCGAAGCCGGATTCAGAGAAATGGCGATGCCGTTCAGGGAAAAATCGCGCCGCCGCAAATCCTCCATGATTGTTGACCAACGCACCTCCGGGCGCGTTCCCGGCCGCACGTAATGATCGTCGCGTGCTGCAGCAATGCTGCCTTCCACCTCGCCCGCGAACAGCACCTCCACGTGGCGCAGCTTTTCATCTTCAAGCAGGATCGCCGCGCCGCCCTTTTCCAGTTCGCGCGCCAGCTTGGTGGGATTGCCTTCAATCGTGAAATCGAGGTCGCGCAGTGTCGCGCCGGTGATCAGGTCGCGCACCGTGCCGCCCGTCAGATACAAATTGAATCCCAGCGCCGCGGAGAGCTCCTGCACGCGCATCATGGCCGCCCGTTGATCCGGTGACAGGCGGCTTTCCAGCAAAAACATATAGTCTGGCATTACATTCCCTCGACTTTAATTTGTTCACGGCGCACTGCGTGGCGGGTACGCGCCTACTTCGGGGCCGGGCTAAGCTCCCGCGTGCACCTCTAGGCCCGTACCCTCACTCGCGCGCTTCACGCGCGCGGATGATGCGCCTTGTAAATTTGCTTCAACCGCTCCTCCACCACGTGGGTATAAATCTGCGTGGTGGAAATGTCTGAATGGCCCAACATCAGTTGCACTGACCTCAGGTCCGCGCCGCGTTCGAGCAAATGCGTCGCGAAACTGTGCCGCAGCATGTGCGGCGTCAGCGCCACGCGCAACCCGGCCCGGCGGCCATAAGCGGAGAGGATTTTCCAGACTCCCACTCGGCTTAGCCCCCGGCCGCGCCGGTTCAGGAACAGCGTGGGCAACGCTGGCGCTTTCCCCAAAAGCCCTGGCCGCGCCTCGCCGAGATATTTTTCAACCATGGCCAGGGCCTTCTTCCCCACGGGTACAAGCCGTTCCTTGTCCCCTTTGCCGATGCACCGCACGCAGCCAACCCTGGTATCCAGGTCCCCTACGCGCAGATTGACCAGCTCTGAAACGCGCAACCCCGTGGAGTAAAGAACCTCGAGCATTGCGCGGTCGCGGAGCCCCAGTGGCGTCTTCTGGTCCGGCTGCAACAACAGACGCTCCACATCTTCAAGGCGCAGATAGCCCGGCAAGGAACGCCGGATTTTCGGCGACTCCAAATTGACGGAAGGATCTTCGCTGACCAGTTCGTTCACCTGCGAAAAGCGAAAGAAATTGCGCAACGTCACCAGCACCCGCGCAACGCTCTTGCTCTCAAGATTTTGCCGATACAAGCCTGCAAGGAAATCCACAAGGTCGTCCCGCCGCACGCTCGCCAGCGGCAGTTTTCTCTTCTGCGCAAAGACGTTGAATTTTGCCAAATCCTGACGATAGGCGCTCACCGTGTTCGGTGAGAGCCCCTTCTCTACCCGCACGTGGGTCAAGAACGACGAAATGGCTGCCGAAATTTCCATTTACGATCCCGAAAACCCTTCCCCAGCCGCGGGTCGCTGCCGCAGCGCGATGCCGTAGACTTCTTCGAGCTCATGGCAGTGGAACACCCACGCCGCGGCCAGATACAACACCGTCGCGCCGGAGATCATGGCCGCAAAAACCAGCAGTTGCAGCGAGAAATGGGAATGAATGGTGAACTCCGTATAGCGCGCGCCGAACCAGCAGGCTACGCCCATGATTCCCGAGGCCATCGCGATCTTGCCGAAAGATCGGAAAATCTGAATGGTCCCCAGCGCGCCGTAGCGCAAACGGAAGACCAGGAACAGCGCGAAGAAATCGAAGTAACACGAAATCGCCGTGGCCAGCGCCGGTCCGCCGTTCTGCACCCGTTTGAAGAAAAAGTCCAGGAAGATGATGTTCAGCGCAATGTTCATGAACAGCGAGATGCCCGCCACGATTACCGGAGTTTTCGTGTCATTGGCAGAATAAAATGCCGGCACGATCAGCTTTACAGAAGCCAACGCCGGCAAGCCCAGGGCGTAATAGAGCAGGGCTCGAGCCGTCAGGCGCGTGGACTCGGCCACGAACTGCCCGTGTTGAAACAGCACGCGGATGATTGGCTCGCGCAATATCACGAGACCCACGGCCGCAGGCACAGTGATAAAAGCCACGATGCGCACGGCAAACGTCAGGGTTTTCTTCAACGCTTCGAAATCTTTCGCCGCCGCCTGGTGCGACATCATCGGCAAAATCGCTGTCGCCACGGCGATGGCATAACCGCCGAGCAGCAACTCCATGACGCGGTCCGCGACGTACAACGCCGCGAGGCTGCCTTGCGGCATACGCGCCGCGGTGGCGAAATAGGTGTCAACGAAAAAATTTATCTGCCCGATTCCGATACCAAAGAATCGCGGTAGCATCAACCGGGCCACGTCGCGAATCCCCGGGTGCCCGAACGACAGCCCGAATTTGAAGTTCATGCCCTTGCGCACCAGGGTGGGTACCTGGATCAGGAACTGAAGCGCGCCGCCCACCAACACCCCGACGGCCAGCGACACGGCCGGATCGTCAAAGTATCTCCACACCGCGCCAATCGAGAACAGGATGATGGATATATTCAGAAATACCGAGGTCGACGCCGGCAACCCGAAGATATTGAAGCAGTTCAGAATGCCCATTGCCAGGGCCGCCAGGGACACGAAGAAAAGATACGGGAAGATAATGCGGTTCAGCGTGATGGCCTGCTCGTAAGACACGCTGTTGCCCGCCGAAGAGGTAAAGGTATGGATGACGGCCGGCGAGAAGACCATTCCCATCACCGTAATAATGGCAACGATGAACGCCAGCGTCCAAAACAGGCGGTTGGCAAACTCCCAAACCTCGGCCGGAGACTTCTCGCGCATGTACTTGGTAAAGACAGGTATGAAGGACGAAGTCATGGACCCTTCGCCGACTAAGCGCCTGAAAAGATTAGGGATACGATAGGCCAAGACGAACGAGTTGGCCGCCAAGGAGGTCCCCAATAGGAAGGTGATCCGCTGATCTCGCACGTAGCCGAGCGTGCGGCTGACCATCGTGACCAGAGTGATAATCGAAGCCGACTTCAGGATCTGCTTCTTTTCCGTCAACGGGCGGCACTCCAGGGGCCTAACCCTAATGGAAACAATGACTTGACAAGCAAAACGGGCTTAACATAACATAACTGTAAGCAAATCGCAAATTTTCGCGGTAACCGTCCTTGGACTTGCCCAAACTTGAAAACGCGCGCCCCAGCTTCGACGCATAAGAAGGTCGTCATTGTCTTGTCCAACAAGAAACCCGTGCGCGGCTATTTGAGTCCCTCGCGCCTCGGGCAGATCGACCCCCTCGATTTACTCACCCCCGACGGCGAGCACCAGGAAATACCACTGGCCACGATCCGTTCCGTGTATTTTGTGCGCGAGTTTTCCGACGATTTCGAGCCGGAACGCAAAGCCTTTTTGAGCCGCCCGAAGCTTGACGGCCTATGGCTGCGTTTGCGCTACCTCGACGGCGACACCCTTGAGGGCGTGGTTCCGAACGATCTGCTCTCGCTCATCGACAACGGATTGCAAATCACCCCACCTGATTTGAACTCTGCGACCGACCGCATCTTCATCCCGCGCTCGGCCCTCAGCGAAGTCACGGTCCTCGGCGTGGTCGGCATCGCTCGCCGCAAACCCGCCGCCGCCCCCGCACAACCCCGCCTCTTCAGTGAGTAACTCGCGCGTCGTTCCGAGGGCCTGACTCGCGGCGCAGCGGGCTGCGCGCGGTTGCTCTTCCCTTCCGCCTTTCTCTTCTCCGCGTACTCTGTGTACTCTGATATCGCCGCGTCCATGCTTCTTTTTGCGCGGCACGGAACCGCCGAGGAGCCGCAACATGAAATTGTCGCAAGTCGCTGAAACGCTCGGATGCCGCCTCGAAGGTGCGCCCGAGCTTGAAATCACCGGCATCGCCGGCATCGAACACGCCGAACCTGGCCAGCTCACCTTTCTGGCTAACCGCCGTTACGCCTCGCTGCTAAAGAACACTCGCGCCTCAGCGGTCTTTATCGAAGAGCGGGTCAACCTGACGCGCGACGCCGGCGCCCCGCCACTCGCTGCGCTCCGCACCGCCAATCCCTACCTGGCGTTTGCCAAAGCGCTTGAGCTCTTTCACCAGCCGCCCAGCTACAAGCCCGGCATCCACCCCACATCCGTGATTGCCAGCACCGCGCGCATCGGCGACGGCGCGCACATCGGCCCGTACTGCTTTGTCGACGAGCAGGTCGAGCTCGGCAGGAACGCCGTGTTGCACAGTTTCGTTTCCGTTTATCACGGCGCAAAAATCGGCGACGACTTCTTCGCCCATGCGCACACCGTCGTCCGCGAGTATTGCCGCATCGGCGATCGTGTAATCCTGCAGAACGGCGCAGTCATCGGCTCCGACGGCTTTGGCTTCGCCAAGCAAAAGGACGGCAGCTGGTACAAAATCGTACAGTCTGGACCAGCTGTGCTCGAAGATGACGTGGAGGTTCAGGCCAACTCCTGCATCGATCGCGCCACCATAGGCGAAACCCGCATCGGCCGCGGCGCAAAGCTGGACGATCTGGTTCTGGTGGGTCACGCATCTAGGATCGGCGCCAATACCTTACTCTGTGGTCAGGTGGGATTGGCCGGCTCGACCATCGTGGGCGAGAATTGCATCTTTGCCGGCCAATCCGCCAGCTCCGGCCACCTCAACGTTGGCGACGGCGTAATTGTCACCGCGCAAAGCGGCCTCCCCGGCGACGTCGAGCCCGGCGCCATCCGCTCCGGTTCCCCGGCCGTTGACAATCGCCTATGGCTAAAGGTTACCGCTGTCCTAAATCGCCTTCCCGAACTGCAAAAGCGCGTCAACCAACTCGAGCGCGAACTCGCCGAACTAGAAAGTTTGCGAAAAGCTTCCCTATAGTGAAGGCGACAACCCGAGGTCCGAGGAATCAAAGATTACTGAAGAGGTTGGAAAATGAACGGACACATTCCCGAGGTGGTCACGCTGAAGGCTGAAGGTTCGACGGATTTAGCCTACGACAATCATCCGATTGCTGCCGTCAACGACCATGTCGTTCGCATGGCCACCATGACAGAACCCTATCACTGGCATTTTCATCCGAACTCCGACGAGACATTTCTGGTGATTGAAGGACGGCTGGCCATCGAGTTCGAAAGCGGATCGCTCGTGCTCGACCCTGGGCAATTGCTTACCATCCCGCGCGGAGTCCGCCACCGGACCCGGCCGGTCGGCGGACGAACCGTGAACCTCACGTTCGAGTCGGCGAATTCCGAAACCGTGGCCGTCGGACGGCCGGGGAAATGATCCGCGCGGATTCGGTCATGCGCCGGAGCCGCCATCCTCACGGCCTGTAAATCCCGCAGGCCGCTGTTCGGGCGGCAGCCCCGCAGCCATGGCCTCATGCACGAGATCGTTCAATGCCTCTCGTTGCGCCAAAGCGTACTTTGACGAATCGATGGGGGCGAGAAACTCCACGAGAATTTCCCCTGGGTGAATAACCAAAGACTTTTTGACCATCACGCGATGCGCGCCGGAACAGGCCACCGGCACAATCTGCACCCCGGCGTTGATCGCCATCATCACCGCGCCTTTTTTAAACGGCTGCAGTCGCCCGTCCGGACTGCGCGTGCCCTCGGGGTAAATTAGGAATGACTGCCCGTTGCGCATTGCCACGGTAGCTTGGTCCACACTGGAAATTGCCGATTCCCGGGACTGGCGGTCCACGGGAATAAATCGCGCCGCAAGAAACGCCCGTCCCACCACCGGCCAGCGGAACAGCGAGGCCTTGAGCAAAATAGCGATGCGCCGCGGTATGGCTCCGACGACCGCCGGAGCATCCATGGCGCTCGTGTGATTCGCCACAAACAGGCAGGTTCCCGGAGGAATGCGCTCGGTGCCCGCGACGCGCACTTTCACGCCCGCGAGCCGCACAAAAAACATCACCCCATTAATCCCCGCCCAATAAATCGGGTCGGGATTTCTGGTGATCAGCGTGTACACAATCAGTGGCGGCCCAACCAGCAGAATGTACAGTGAGAGAAACAGCGAAATAAAAATAGTCCGCAACATGCCGCCCAACATGGAACCACGACCGCGCCGCCGCGGCAACTTGTCGAGTGCGGGTGTCGCCACCGCGCGGCCCGGGAGGCTGGGCCGCGGAGGCGTGGGCGCACACCTTGATCAAGCCGGGCCATACCGCGACAAATTCCTCGCCGGCCGCGGCAAACCGCCAAGGCCTCAGCTTGCTTTGGCCGCCCGGGGTTTATCCCGTCCTAGAGAAGCCATGAGCGCAGAACGCCGCACCAGCGGGAAGAGGTTAGCGATGCCTGCGGCGCGTTAACCTCAAAAACAACCCAGAGAAACTCTACGGAGCCTGCCAGGTAGTGCCATGCAGCAGCCCGTCGCGAATGATCCGAGCTTGTTCCGCGGCGTGGGGCGTTTCCGCGATTTCGTACTGTACTTCCTTCATCTCGCCTAGAGTCACGTCGATGTTGCTTTCCTTTTCGTCCCGCCGAATGCGCAAATGCAGCGTGCCCCCGGCCTTCTGGTCGAGGACCCAGCGCTCGAGATGGCGCGGCACATCGCCGCCGTTCCAGGAGACGATCGTGTCATTGACGTGCAATCCGGCTTGCGCCGCACCGCCGGAATCCTCCACGCTGCGCACCAGAACCACGCCGCTAGCATCGCGTTCCGCGAAAAAGCCCAGCACTCCGCGCTTGTGTTCCACACTCCGCAAGTCGAGGCCCGCCAAGCCCAGGATTTGCTGGTACGGGAGTGCATCGGTTCCCGCCACGTAGCGCGAAAAGAACTCCTCAAACGAGCCACCCGCGACCTTCTCGGCGCTCGCGCGCACATCCTGGCTGTCGTTATAGGTTTTGCCGGGCTTTGCAAAATCCGTGTTCATCTCGCGCAGCACATCGTCGAGGCTCGCGTGATTCCCGGTTCTATCGCGGATCAGAATATCCAGCAGTACACCCAGAATTTGTCCCTTGGTATAGTACGAGACGCTTTCTTCGGCGCGGTTATAAAGCGCATATTTTTCTAGCCACGCGTCCAGGCTCGACTGCTCTGCACTTTGCCAGGTCTCCGCGGGACGCCCTTCCAACTCCGTAATCTGCTGGCCGAGGTCATCATAGAATTGCTGCTTGTTCCACAATCCGGCACGCAACAGCGTGTACGAACCGTAGGTACTGGTCACACCCTCGGCAAACCACAACGCGCGCGTGTACTGCTCCTTGGTGTAATCCACCGGTTCGAGCGAAGCCGGCCGGATGCGCTTCACGTTCCACAAGTGAAAAAATTCATGCGCGGCCACGCCCTCCAAGTACTCGTCTGAGGGCACATTGATCGCCGCCCCGTCGCCGTGCTCCATTCCTCCACCGGCTCCCGCGGCTGCTTTTCCGACGTGCAGGATAAATGTGTAACTCCTGAACGGCGCGCCCTCCATCAGCTTCAACTCGTATTTACAGATGCGCGTCAGCTCCTCTTCCACTCGTTTCTTTTTGTAGTTGTCGCCGTGAATCACCACGCGGACGCTCGGCTTGATGTCCGGCAGCACGAAGTCTTCAAACCTGCCTGCTTCGACCGGAGAGTCCGCGAGTGCATCGTAACTTTCCGCCGTACCGCAGGAATTTGTGGCATTTGCGGTGCTATCCCCGAGGTAGAGCGTCGTGCGCCAGTCTCTCGGCACCTCCGCCAGACACAATCGCGTCTCTTCCTGGCGCCGCTTGGTCGCGTACATCAGAATCATCGCCGGATTAATGAAAGCGTGCTCGCTGTTCAGCTGCGCAGCGAACGGACCGGCCTCGTCCCAATATGTGGTGTAGCGCAGGGTGATGGTTCCGCTACCCGTCACGCGCCAGGTAAGCTTATCGAGTTTTTCGACAGGAGCGCTTCGGCCGTCCGCGAACGCCGCAACCTGCGCGACGTGTCCGCTGAAATCGCGAACCTGATAGAGCGCGTTCCACGCCGGCATCTGCACGGAGATCTCGGTTTCCACGTCAGGGATGGTAATGGTTACGGCGAAGACATGCTGCTCAGGGTGCGCGAGCGAAACATCGTAGCGAATCGTGCCCCAGACCGCCGAGGGGAAGAAAAAAGACCCCGCCAAAATGCCGGCGCCAGAAAGGAGATTGTGAATCGCGCGGCGGAAGCCTCTCACCGGCGGGTGGCCTCGGCAGGCTGCCCTACTCCACTCTCCAGTTTGTTCAACAACTTTCCGCACAACCCGTCAAAGCTGCCATTGGACATAACCAGCAGCACGTCTCCAGGGGCGGTCTCGGCAGCGACAAATTCCGCAATGGCATCCGAGCCGCCGAGTACACGAGCATCCTTGCCTAAGGCGCGCAGACCCTCCGCCACGCTTTCCGGGTTCATGCGATTTTCATCTCCGAGCTGCTGCGCGCGAAACACGCCGCCCAGCACCACACGGTCAGCCAGCGCCAGCGATTGCGGCAGGGTCTCTTCGAATATCTTCCGCCGCATCGAATTTGAGCGCGGCTCCAGTATCGCCCACAGCCGGCGCCCGGGCCAGCGCCCGCGCGCGGCCTCGATGGTTACGCGTACCGCCGTGGGATGGTGCGCAAAATCGTCCACCACCAGCACCCCGCCGATTTCGCCCTTGACGTCCATACGCCGCTTCACGCTGCGGAACGTCGCCAGCGCCTGGGCGATGGCTGGCGCGGAAATTCCGCGTCCGTGCGCCACAGCTGTGGCCGCCATGGCGTTCAGGACGTTGTGCCGGCCGGTGGCCGCCAAAACAAATTCGCCAAAATGCTGCCCCCCTCGCGTCACGGCAAATGTCATCCCGTCGCGGTGCGGCACAGCGCGCGTGGCCACCCAATCATTGTCCGCGTTAAATCCAAAGGTCTCCACCTGGCAATGCGCTTTGGCAGCGGCCCGGCGCAGCGCGGGGCCCGATTGCTCGGTGTCGCCCCAAATTACGACCCGCCCGCGTCGCGGCACGAGATTCACAAGCCGCTGAAATGCCAGTTCGTAAGTCGCGAAGTCCGGATAAATATCCGCGTGGTCATACTCCAGGGAAGTGATAATCAACTCGTCAGGATGGTAGTGAAAAAATTTCGGCCCGCGGTCCCAGAAGGCCGTTTCGTATTCATCGCCTTCCAAAATAAACTCTTCACCGCCGCCCAAGCCATAGCTCTTGCCAAAATTCTCCGCCACCCCGCCCACCAAGAAATTTGGTCGCCGGCCAGCCGTCGCGAAAATCCAGGCCAGCATGGCGGTGGTGGTGGTTTTTCCATGCGTCCCGCTGACAACGATGGAATACCGTCCGGGCAGGAATACCTCTTCGAGCATTTCCGGCAACGAGCGGTACGGGATCTTGCGGTCCAGCACTTCTTCCAATTCAGGATTTCCGCGCGCAATGATGTTTCCCACCACCACCAGATCCGGCGTTTCCGCCAGATGCGCGGCATCAAACGTGTCGAAGAACGGTATGCCCAGATCGTTCAGCAGCGTCGAAGCCGGCGGATACACTCCGCAATCGGATCCGGTGACGGCAAATCCCTTCTCGCACAGCATACCCGCGAGCGGTGCCATGGCCGAGCCGCCGATGCCCAGAATGTGTACGCGTTTCGCTGTTGTCATGCGCTCACCGCTGGTTCCAGTATCTCCAAAACGCCCGCTCCTTCTGACACAAGTTTTCCCCGCACGCCTAGCGGCACCGTCAACATCGCACGCGCCGTATGCCCCAGCGGCGCTCCGAACACAACCGGAATGCCGAGCGGAGTCAGGATGCGCGCGCAGACATCGCGTACCGAAGCGGTGCCCGTGACCGGCGGCTCGCACTCGGGAAAATCTCCGAGCACAATACCGCGCACGTCAACAAACTTGCCCGCCTGCGCTAGATGCATCAATGCGCGATCCACTTGCCACGGCTTCATCCCGCGATCCTCGAGCAAGAGCAGTGCGCCGCGCGTGTCCAGTTCCCACGGCGTGCCCAAAGTCGTCTCCACCAGTGTCATGCAACCGCCGAGAACTCTACCCTCTCTGGCCCCGCCAACCATGGCTTCGCCTTGCAGCGGAATCGACCATGTTCCGGCCGTTTGAAACAGCGCAGCCTCGAGCGAGGCCAGGTCAAATCCCCGCGCATTTCCTGCACCGCCATCGAATCCCGCCGCGACCATCGGCCCATAAAGCGTCACCCAACGGTAACGCTGCCACAAAAAAATCTGCAGTGAAGTCAGGTCGCTGTAGCCCAAAATGATCTTCGCGCGATCACCGCGAGGAATATGAAGTCCATCTAGCAAATAATTGGAGCCATATCCCCCGCGAATCCCGACAAGGGCCTCGACATCGTCGCGTTCTAACCCGGCAAAAAAGTCGCGACGCCGCTCATCGGTCGAACCAGCGACAAAACCCTGCGGCGCGCGCAGCGGGTATTCGAGCGTGCGCAGTCCGAGCCCTTGCAGCCCCGGCAACCCCGCCGCAACCTTTTCGGCTGCCGCCGGCGATGCCGGACCGAACGGCAGCACCGCGCTCCTTGCGCGCAATGCACGCGGTTTGAGCACCATTTTTTCCCGGGTTCCGGCGGGCTCGGCGCTAACGCTCATCCGTTCTGTCTTTCGACGGGGAACATCTCGCAAGTCACGCCGGGCTGCGTCAACGCCGCAAGCAGTTTTTCCTGCTGCCGGTGGCTAACCTCGGCGTCAAACTGGATCACATTTTTCCCCGCAGCTACGACCGCTGAGGCTGCGCCCAGATTCTGGCCCCCCGGCCCCCCGGCCATCGACACTTGAAAATTATCCAGCGCGATATCGAAATCACTGAAGATGCGATGCACAAAGGCCACCATGTCCAGCGAGACGTCGCCGGTGAGACGAAAAAGCATGTAACGCGGCTTGAGGTTGCACCAATTTTCCACGTAAAAAAACAGAGTCAGCGAACCGATGGTAGCGGCGCAAGCGATCCCCGAAACCGCGTACAAACCGCCCCCAGCGGTCATGCCGATGGCCGCCATGGCAAAGATCGTCGCTGCCGTCGTCATTCCCACCACGCTGCCGCGCTCGCGCAGTATTGCGCCCGCACCCAGAAATCCAATACCCTGCACAATGTTGGAGGCAATGCGGGTAGTCGAGGTGTCGCCGGTCCGCTTGGCAAGCTCGACGGAAACAATCGTAAACAATGCCGAGGCCATACACACACAAAAGCCTGTGCGCATTCCCGCCGGCCGGCGCCGAAAACTCCGCTCCAACCCGATAGCCGCGCCGAGCAGCCCGCCCCACAGCAGCCGCAACACAATGATGCTCAATGGCAGCATGTTTTCTCGCGCTAAAATTGAACGCCTGGCAAAATATTAGGACATTACAAGGTGAATTGCGTCAGTTTCGCGAAATGCCGTGCCCTGGCGTGTATCTCGCTACGTTTTAAGGTTTCCAGCCGATCCAAGCCGAATTTCTCTACCGTGAAGCTGCCGAGCACCGAGCCGTAAACCATCGCGCGCCGCAGCGCCAAATCGTTCTTTTTGCCGACACTGGCCAAATATCCCATGAATCCACCCGCGAAACTGTCGCCCGCTCCGGTTGGATCGTGAGGTTCTTCCAGGGGAAAGGCCGGCACACAAAAGACGCCGCGCTTATCCACCATCATCGCGCCATACTCGCCGCGCTTCACGATTAGGGTCGAGGGCCCCATCTTGAAAATGTGCTTGGCCGCCAGCAGCAGATTGTGTTCGTCCGACAGCTCGCGCGTCTCCGAATCGTTGATCATCAGGATATCGACATGCTTCAGCGCCTCGCGCAGCGCGCTGTTGCTGCCCGAGATCCAGTAGTTCATAGTGTCCAGGGCCGCGACCTTCGGGCGCACCGTAACCTGGCGCAGCACATCGATCTGCAGCTCTGGAGCGATATTTGCCAGGAACACAAATTGCGATTTTTTGTACTTTTCCGGCAGTTTGGGCTTGAACCCGGCAAAAACGTTCAATTCCGTCGCTAATGTAACGCGTTCGTTCAGATTCTCAGAATACTTTCCCGCCCAAAAAAACGTCTTGCCCTCGGCATGCTCCAGCCCTTCGATATCGATATGCCGCCCTTTGAAAATCGCGGCATCCTTCGAGGTGAAATCGTCGCCCACGATTCCCACCAGATTCACGGGAGTGAAAAAACTGGCGGCCACCGCAAAGTACGTCGCCGCCCCGCCCAACGCGCGGTCTACCTTGCCGTGCGGACTCTCCAACGCATCGAACGCTACCGAACCCACCACGAGTAAAGACAAGATGATCTCCTTGGACCTTTTATTTGCTGGTTCTCACTTGGTGTCGTATTTCCCGATAATCGCCGCCAGCTTCTTCTTGGTGGCCTTGGGCACAATCTTCAGGTCAGTGATCAACGCATGTTCAAGGGCTGAACCACACCTGCAATGGCGCTCCGCATGCAGCGTTCGCACGGCCTCGCGCAAGACGTTCTGCGCATTTCCCGCATTTTGCTGGAGCATGGCCAGAATCTGCGCGCCGGTCACCGACTCATGCTCCGGATGCCAGCAATCGTAGTCCGTGATCATGGCCAAGGTCGCGTAACAAAGCTCGGCCTCGCGCGCCAGCTTCGCTTCCGTGGCGTTGGTCATGCCAATCACTTCAAAGTGCAACTGCCGGTGCATGGTCGCTTCCGCATAGGTGGAAAACTGTGGCCCCTCCATGCAGATGTACGTTCCTTTGCGGTGTACCGGCACGCCGCAATGTACGCTGGCATCCGCCAGGACGCCGGAAAGCTCACCACAAGTTGGGTGTGCAAAGGCAACGTGCGCTACCAATCCCTCGCCGAAAAAGGTGGAAACGCGATGCCGGGTGCGATCCACGAACTGGTCGGCCACGAGGAATTCTCCGGGCCGCAAATCCTCCTGCAGCGAACCCACTGCGCTCACGGAGATAATCCGTTCGACCCCCAGCGACTTCATGGCGTAAACGTTCGCGCGATAATTGATCTCCCCCGGCAAGATCCGGTGCCCGCGCCCATGCCGCGCCAGAAAAGCCACGCGCTTCCCTTCCAGCGTGCCCACCACAAATACCTCGGAAGGATCGCCAAGCGGCGTCTTTACGCGTACTTCTTTTGTGTCGGTCAGCCCGCTCATCGCGTACAAGCCGCTGCCCCCGATAATCCCTATGGTGGGCTTTCCGTCGTCTTTCGCACCCCTGGGCTGTTTGGCTTTTTCCGCCGCCATTCATCGCTCTCCCGCAAACCTCTCGATACCCGGTCTGGGCCGCCTGCTGCGCACCCCGCGAGGGGAGCGTGTACTCGATCCACCCTCTAGGCTACCACGCCGCTTCTGGCCACAATCTGATTGACCGCGGTAAACGGATCCATGCGCCGCGCGGCCACTTCGCCCGCCAATTTTGCGAGCAAATCTTCCCCCGCCGCGCCCCCGAGACACCGTTCGAGCACCCGGGACTGAAGCATTTCGACCAGCCGTTTCTTCCAGTGTTCCAGGCGCTTCGATTCGCGCTCGCCGCGCGTCCTAAAATGCTCGCGAAATCGATCTATCGTCCCGGCCAGCTCCGCAATCCCCTTGTTCTCCGACGCCACTGTCCGCAGCACGGGAGGATGCCAGCCTTCGCGCGGCATCACCAGCGACAGCATGGCGTCCAGTTGCTGGTGCAAGCGGTCCGCGCCTTCGCGCTCGGCCTTGTTCAGAACAAAAATGTCGGCAATCTCCATCAACCCGGCCTTCATATTCTGTATATCGTCACCGAGGCCAGGAACCATCACCACCAAAACACAATCCGCCAGCCGCACAATATCAATCTCGTCCTGTCCGACGCCGACGGTTTCGATCAGCAACTCTTGCTTGCCCGCCGCATCGAGCAGCAGCGCCACTTCCGCCGTGGCTCGCGCTAGCCCGCCCAAAAATCCCCGCGTAGCCATGGAGCGGATAAACATGCCCGCATCTCCGGCGTGGCCCTGCATGCGGATCCGGTCGCCCAAGATCGCCCCGCCGGTGTACGGCGAACTGGGATCGACCGCGATGACCCCAACGTGCTCATCGCGTTTCCGGTAAAACGCCGCCAGTCGGTCGACCAGCGTGCTCTTCCCCGTTCCCGGTGCACCAGTCACCCCGCACAAATACGCCTTCCCGGTAAAGGCAAACAGCGCCCGCAGCAATTCCTCGGCCGCGGGTTCATGATTTTCGACCGCGGTAATCGCTCTGGAAAGCGCGCGCACGTCTCCCGCCCGCACCTGCCTAGCCCACTCCTCCACCGCTATCCCCATCACACTTCCCGTCGGCGACGCGTCTTGGTCATCTTGCTAGGGACGCAGCATGCCCGCGTGCCTAGATTAGGATCCATCCATGTCTCAGCAAATGTACTTGAAGCGCGCGGCCCGGCTCAGGGACCGCACTACACCTTACCACTCAGCGCCGCAATTCGCAGTGCGCCGCGCAGCGGGCAATGCAAAAGCTCAAAATGCCCGCTTCCCGCCGTATAATGCTGCGCATGGGAATCCCCCCGGGCGCGAGAGCTGACGGTTCCACCATCCGCCTGGATCATCGGGCTCCCTATTTGCGCCTCCAGTCGGTAACCATCTTTGTGCGTGAACTGGATCGCAGCCTGGGTTTTTACGTCGAGCAACTGGGTTTCCAACTCATCTTCGATGGTTATACAAAACCCGGCCGGCGCTGGGTGACTGTCGCGCCTCCGGATGGCGCGGCCAGCCTCACGCTCGTAGCGCCGGAGCCCGAATCGCCACAATACCAGCTCATCGGTCGCCCGACCGGGGTTTCCTTCGTCACGGAAGACGTGCTCGCGAAGTACCTCGAATGGACCAAGCGCGGGGTTCGCTTCAATTTTACCCCGCGCCTCAAGCGCCTCAGAAACGCGCTTCACGTTTCGCACACCCCGGGGACTGACCCGCCGTCTCATGACGAGCACTCCGCGCAAGCCGAGGACTATGCCCCCATCTGGGGCGGCGTCTTCACGCGTTTCAAGGATCTCGACGGCAATTCTTTTTCTCTCGTCAGCGACGAACTGACCCACGTCGCCGTAGAAGCGCAACGCCGCGCCGTCGCCGAAAAATTGCATGCGGAACGGCGCGCCGCTCACGAATTGGAAATTGCCAAAGAAGTGCAGGCTCGTCTTTTCCCGCAATCCCAGCCGGTGATGAAAACCCTCGAATACGCCGGCGCGTGCCAACAGGCGCGGGCGGTCGGCGGCGACTATTATGACTTTCTACATCTCGGTGGCGGACGGCTCGGCTTGGTCATCGGGGACATATCCGGAAAAGGCATCGCCGCGGCGCTGTTGATGGCCAATCTCCAGGCCAATCTCCGCAGCCAGTGCGCCATCGTTTTCGATCAGCCGCAACTGCTGCTGCAATCTGTGAATCGCCTGTTCTGCGAAAACACCTCGGACAGCGCCTTCGCCACACTTTTCTTCGCTGAGTATGACGACGCGATGCGCCGCCTGCGCTACGTCAATTGCGGCCATCTCCCCGCGCTAATCCTCCGGCCTGACAACACCCTCGAGCACCTGCATGCCACGGCAACCGTTCTCGGCATGTTCAAAACCTGGGATTGTGAAATCGGTGAAACCCAGCTGTTTCCCGGTGATGCCTTGGCCCTTTACACCGATGGCATCACGGAATCCTTCAATGCCGACGAGGAACAATTCGGCGAAGAACGCCTGGCGGCAGCGCTCCAGCGCCACCGGGCCCTCGCTCCACAATCCATGCTCTCTGCCGTCGTTGAGGAAGTCCGCGGTTTCAGCCTCCGCGAACAGCACGACGACATAACTTTAATCATCGCCAAGTGCCCGGTGGTCTGATCCTGCGTCGGAACGCCGGCCAACCTCAACTCATCTCTTGCCGAGCAGTTGCCGCGCAATCACGAGCTTTTGTATCTCGCTGGTGCCCTCACCAATAGTGCAGAGCTTGACGTCCCGATAAAACTTCTCCGCCGGATAATCCTTAATAAATCCATAACCCCCGTGAATCTGCACGCACTCATTGGCCACCCGCACCGCCACCTCGGAAGCAAAGAGTTTCGCCATGCTCGATTCCTTTGTGAAGCGCACGTCTTTGCGGTCCGCGAGATACGCCGCTTGGTACACCAGCAAGCGTGCGGCCTCGATTTCCGTGGCCATATCCGCCAACTTAAACTGAATGGCCTGAAACTCGCTAATCGCCCGCCCAAACTGCTTCCGCTGCTGGGCGTAGGCAATGGCCGCGTCCAGCGCACCTTGCGCCATGCCGAGCGCCAGCGCCGCGATCGAAATCCGCCCGCCATCCAGAATCGTTAGACTTCCGGTAAATCCCTCGCCCTCCGGCCCCAGCAGATTCTCCGCGGGCACACGGCAGTCCGCGAAAATCACCTCGGAAGTATCGCTGGCCCTCAGCCCCAGCTTATTTTCTTTCTTCCCCGCCTTGAACCCGGGCGTCCCTTTTTCCAGGATAAAAGCGCTGATGCCATGGGAACCTTTGAGCTTATCCGTCACCGCCATGGCCACGCAATAATCCGCGTAATGCCCGTTGGTCGTAAAGGTCTTGGCACCATTCAAAACCCAAAAATCTCCGTCGCGCACCGCGGTGGTCTTCGTACCCCCGGCATCCGATCCCGCCTCGGGCTCGGTGAGGGACCAGGCGCCTATCTTCCGTCCCGACGCCAGACCGGTTAAATATTTCTTCTTCTGGGCCTCCGTACCAAACTTAAAAATATGGTTGCTGCACAACGAATTGTGGGCCGCCACAATAATCCCTACCGACCCGTCCACCCGCGACAGCTCCTCAATCACCATCGCGTATTCGATGTATCCGAGGCCTGCTCCACCGTAGGTCTCGGGAAAGATCACTCCCAGCAAGCCCATCTCCGCCATCTTCGGAAAAAGCTCCGCGGGAAAGTGCGAAGCCTCATCCCACTCCATTACATGGGGGCGAATCTCTCCCTCCGCAAATTCCCGCACGGTCTTCCGTAGCGCCTTCTGCTCGTCGCTGTATGTGAAATCCATCGCCGCTCTCCAGCCCGCTTTAGTTTTTTCTATACTCGAGTAAAGTTCAGTTTATATCAGTTCACTACCCGGCGACCCGCTGCGTGCCGCGCCGCGCACTGCCACGACCCGCAGAGCGAAGGTTCTCCTCGCCGCGCGGACCTAGCGGTCCGGCGCGTTTAAAGAATTCTAACTTTCGTATTGTGCATCGCCATCCTTCGGTCTACTATGCGCCCATCGCAATGACCAGCCCGACGGACGATTGATCTTTGCAAATTGCGCCGCATTGCATTCTGCATCGCTGTTGACCCTCTGGGCTCCGGTCGGCGCGCCATCACCTACCGCCCGTACCCGAGCTTCGCCAGGAGGATGCGAGTCGAATTTCCCCAGGACCCCAGCGGACCAGCCGCCGCGAGGCCTCCTGTAACGCGCGCGTCTGCCGTTGCGCCCGGAATGTGTCGTATCCTCCGGAGAGCTACAGTCGCAGCGTCGCGAACGGGCTATTTCCCTCTCGATTTTCCTCGTCGAAGGTTGGTCACAAGTGCGCTCTAGAAACCCGAGGAGAACAATGCTTAAAAAAAAATCACCAGCACCCAGTAACCGCACCCCTGGTCGTGTCGCACAATTATTCCTACTGGCAGCCGCGCTCCTGCTTTTCGCCGCGCTGCCTGCCAGTTCCGCTCCCGGACAATCCATCGGCGGCAACACTCCGCACTTTGTTTCTTTGTCCAAAGTCGTCGGCCACGAAGAACCAACCGAGGTCATGGAAGTCAGCCTGTGGCTCGAGCCGCGTAACCGCGCGGAGATGGACGACCTCGCCCGCGAGCTCTACGACCCCAGTTCGTCCAAATACCGTCAGTGGCTCAAGAAAACCGACATCGCGGACAAATTTGCTCCCACGGCTGACGACGTCCGCACGGTGCAAACCTTTCTGGCATCTAACGGCCTCAAAATTGTAAGCGTTGGTCCGCAGAATTTCTTCGTGCGCGCCAGCGGCACCGCCCGGGCCATGGAAACCGCCTTCCACGTTCATCTCAACAATTATCAGGTCGGTGCGCAGACCATCCGCGCCAATGACGTGGATCCCTACATTGAGGGGGCGGCTTCCGCGATCGTTCGCCACGTCTCCGGTCTCGATAACGCCGCATTCACGCACCCCTACGCCGCCCGTCCAACACTCGCCAGCGCCGCCAAGAGCGGTCCCGCTGGTGGCCTGGTTTCCGCGCTTGACGGCGCATCCGCCGCCACCGCTTTCTTCGTCTCCGACTGCTTTACCGGCACCAAAACCGAAAAGTACACCACGGTCGGTGCTGCCTATCCCACCGCCCATTACAGCGGTAACAACTACTACGGCAGCGAAACCGGCCCAGGCTGCGGCTACACCCCGGCCGAAATTCGCACCGCCTACAATCTGAACGGCCTGTACAAGGAGGGATTCGATGGCACGGGTCAGACCATCGTCATCCTCGATTGGTGCGGTTCTCCCACCATCTTGAACGACGCCAACGTTTTCTCCGCCAAATTCGGGTTGCCTAAACTCACCAGCGCCAACTTCAAAATCATTCAGACCCCGACCATCTCCACCTGCGGCGCCCCGGACCCTGAGATCAATATCGACGTCGAGTGGGCCCACGCCATCGCTCCGGGCGCCAAGATCGACCTCGTCATCACTCCTTCGGCCAGCCTTGAGGACGTCAACGAGGGCGAATTCTACGCCGTCAACTACGACTTGGGTAACGTTCTCTCCGGCAGCTACGGCTCCGACGAAGCCCTTACCTCTACTGCCGAACTCGACACGGAGAGCCTCATCTCGGAAATCGCCGCCATTTCCGGCATCTCCACCAACTTCGCCACCGGCGATTACGGTGACTATTCCTTCGGCGGCTTCTACCCCACTTCGGTCAGCGCGCCCGCCGATTCTCCCTACGCTACCGCTGTTGGCGGCGTTACCCTGGCCCTGAACTCCAGCAACGCCATCGCCTGGCAAACCGGCTGGGGCAATAACGTCTCCCTGCCCCTCTCGAGCGGCGAAATCTTTGATCCGCCACTTTTCATCGGCTTTAACGGTGGCTCCGGCGGCGGCGCCAGCGGATACTTTTTCAAGCCTGCCTACCAGCACAAGCTGCCCGGAACGTCCCGCCTCCTGCCGGACATTTCCTGGCTCGCCGATCCCTTCACCGGGGGCATCATCGCCATCACCGAACCAAACCAGTTCCCGCCCGTAATTTACACCGTATACGGGGGCACCAGCCTCGCTACTCCCATGTTCTCGGGCCTCTGGGCCATCGCCAACCAGGAAGCCGCGGCCGCAGGTCCCCTCGGACAAGCCGCGCCCTATCTCTACTCCATGCCCCGTGGCGCCATCACCGACATCCTGCCCTACCATAACCTGACCAACGTGAGCGGCACCGTGGTTGAATCCGCGAGCGAATCCACCTTTTACCCGTCCTATGAAATCGCCGATGTTCCCGCAGGCACGCCTTTCTACAGCGCCTTCTGGGACTACCCCTACGCCGACTACACCACCTACGTGATCTCCTTCGGCACCGACTCCAGTCTGACCATCACGGCCGGCTGGGACAACGTCACCGGCCTCGGCACACCCAACGGTAAAGCCTTCGCCGACTTCTTCTTTGTGCCGCCGCCACCGGCAACACCTGCCCCGAGATAGCCGTCGCGTCCGCCGGGAGGGCACGATATATCGCGCTCTCCCGGCATTTTTAGTCCGCGCATCCCGCAACCCGTGCCCTCCGTGGTTCCTACCTTTGCCTCGGGTTGCTCGCCGAGGGCTTCCCGGAAAGCGCCGGCCTTTTTGCCGCAATCCTCGGACGGACTCGCAACTTTAGAGAACATCCCGCCCTCGGGGTGACCGCCACGCGCAAAATCGCCACACCGTCGGGCTTCCATTCCCTTGCCGCAGGCCTCGGGATTTTCCCGGCAAGGTGGCCCGCGCGGGTATAAAATTCCGCCCTGCATTGCCCGGAGGTGCTGGGTGCTCCGCTGCCTGCTGGCGTTGTGCGGTTTCGTGGGTTTGCTGCTTGTGCCTGCTGCGGGACGCTTGCGCTCGTCAGCAAATCCGCTGGCAGCGCTCAATGGAATCGTCTATTCAGAAAGCGCAAACCAGAGAATCGGCCACGCCGCTGTGCGCCTTTGTGACAGCGGGGGGAATCTGCTGCAGGAGTCCATTACCAGCGACTCCGGGGAGTTTGCGTTTCTTGCCCTGCAATCGGGAAGCTTTATCTTAAAAGTCTCGGCCCCCGGCTACCAACCCCTAGAAATGCCCGTGGAGGTGAATTTTGGCTCGCAACGCGGCGTTTCCGTTTTTCTGAAGAGCGCCAACCGCCCGGGCGCGGGGACCGAGGCTCGTCCGGCCATCTCCGCGCACGAATTGTCCATGCCCAAATCCGCCAGGGACCTGGCGGAATCTGGGAAGAAAAAACTGTACCTCGACAAGGACCCGCAGAACGCCTTAAGGGATTTCGCGTCCGCCATCTCCAAGGCTCCGGCCTACTACGAGGTCTACTACCTAATGGGAATGACCTACATCTCTTTGCAGAATCCCGCGCGGGCGGAAGAAAACCTGCAGAAATCCGTGGACCTCAGCAATCAGTCCTACGGCGATGCGGACCTGGCGCTCGCGTTTCTCTGGCTCGGTCGCCACGACATCACGCGCGGAGAACCTCTGCTGCGCAAGGGTCTCGAGCTGAATCCCCGTTCCTGGACGGGCTACTTCGAGCTTGGCAAATTGGAGATGTACGCCGAGCACTACGAGGCCGCGCTGCAGGCAGCGCAAACAGCCCGGTCTTTGGCCGCGGATCAGCCGCTGGTCTACAGGCTGCTCTCCCTAATCCATCTCAAACAGAGGAATTATTCGGCGGCGCTGGTTGATCTCGATGCCTATATCCGCCTCGATCCTGACAGCCCGGACGGCCAGCACGCCAAACAGGTCCGCGCCGACACCGAAAAGCGCGTCGCCAGTGCTCAACCATGACCTGAGGCAGCCCGTGGCACAGCCAATCCTGGCCGGGCGCGCAGTCCTCGATCGAACTGCTTGCTGCCCCGGGTATTCTTGCCGGTGTTTTTTCTGCCGGGATTATGGGTGGTTGGTTTTAAGCGTTGGAGATGCCCGGGTTACCGCAAGCTCCCAGACGCAACGGCAATTTTCAGGATCGCGCAAATTCGCCCCACTCTGATCCTCAACGGGTGTTTTGCGTATCCTCGAAACGCGGACGCTCGGCGGGCGCGGATTTCAGAGTTGGCTTCGTTGCTTCCGTACTTCCCGGCGGCATCGTTCCGTTCCCCGCGCCAGCTTAGAGCTCAACGCCCCAAAATCCCTCGGGCGGGTTCACCAGTTCAAGCCCCAGTTCCCAACCTTCGCGGCCTTCGTGCCCGCGCCAGATCAACGTGGCATCGGAGATTTTGTTGTTCAGCGAATTGACCACGCGCAGTTTTTGTCCTACCGCGAAGCCCTGCGGCACAATGGCCAAGCAGCCCTTGGCGCTGATGTCCATGGTAAAACCGTCCGCGCGCAAATCGCGGCCATCTTCGGTCCACTCCACGGCCACATTCACGCGCGAATTGATGCGCGGCACGGCGCGCGTGTACTTCATCCGCTCTTCAAAATTTTCCGCGTCGATGAAGGGCACGATCGGCTCCCAAGCTTCCTGTGCTCATGCCAAACGCTGGTCACCTGCGCTACGACCAGCGAAGATTCTGCTACCTGTCCGGCTAACCCCAGCCTATGCCTCGTTTACAATTTACGTCAATGGAACTTCCGGGTGATTCGTCCCAGCAGTAAACTGGCCGCTGCGCCGCAATTTTTCCGCACCAGAAAACTTCGCCCCGCATCGGGCAGGAAACCTCACGTCCGCAAAGGAGCGCAGCATCTCTCGCGGCGTCTCCGGTTTTCGTTGCCACTTCCCTGCTCAGCGCATAAACTTTCTCAACCGCACTTTCATGCTGACCGTGTCCATCCTGCGCAAAGAACTTCGCCCGACCTTTCGCTTGGCGCTTCCCTTGGTGCTCGCCGAACTCGGCTGGATGAGCATGGCTATCGTCGACACCGTCATGGTGGGCCACCTGCCCAACAGTGCCACAGCCATGGGCGCCGTTGCTCTCGGGTCCAATCTGTTCAACGTGCTGGCGCTCTGCGGCGGCGGTCTGTTGATGGGCCTCGACACACTGGTGGCGCAAGCGTTTGGTGCGGGGCAGCGCGAGGATTGCCACCGTTCACTGGTGAATGGCATTTACATAAGCTTCGCTCTGACGCCGCTGCTCTCCGCCCCGGTGTGGTTGCTGCCCGGGTTGCTCGGAGGCATGCACATCGACTCTGCGGTCCTGACGCTGGCCATTCCCTACACCGAAGTGCTGGCCATCGGCATGCTGCCCCTCCTGCTCTATTTTGCGGTGCGCCGCTGCCTGCAAGCCATGGACTTGGTCCGGCCCGTGGCCTTCGCGTTGATCACCGCGAACATCATCAACGCGCTTGGAAACTACGCCCTTGTTTACGGTCATTTGGGCATGCACGCGAGGGGCGCCGTGGGTTCGGGCTGGTCCACCGCGATTTCTCGCACCTATATGGCCGCAGTGCTGGTCGTTTACCTGCTGTGGTACGACCACCGGCATCGCACCGAGTTACTGAAAACCCCGGTGGAGGTGGATCTAAAACGCATCAAGCGGCTGATCACGCTCGGCTATCCCGCGGCGGTGCAGTTCACGCTGGAGTCCGGCGTGTTTGCCTTGGCCACGGCGCTGATCGCGCGATTGGGTGCCGTGCCCCTGGCCAGCCACCAGATCGCGCTGAACACTGTGGCGTTCACGTATATGGTGCCCTTGGGGATTTCCTCCGCAGCCGCGGTGCGCGTGGGCCAGGCCATCGGCCGCAAGGATCCCCTGGGCGCGGGGCATGCGGGAGGTACGGCGATATTTTTGGGAGCGGCGTTCATGAGTTGCGGCAGTGCCGCGCTGCTGATTTTTCCGCGCTATATCGCGCGGATTTATACCCCCGACGAGCGCATCATGCACAGCACGGTCACACTGCTCGCGGCCGGCGCTGCCTTCCAACTTTTCGATGGCATTCAGACCGTGGCCACCGGCGCGTTGCGCGGCGTCGGCGACACCCGCACGCCGATGCTTTGCCATTTTTTCGCGTACTGGATTCTGGGTTTGCCGCTCGGGGCGTGGCTGTGTTTTCGGCGACATTGGGGCGCGCTGGGGCTGTGGTCCGGTTTGAGCCTGGCGCTAATTTTAATTGGAGTTGTGTTGCTTTTGGTTTGGCACGCCAAGGTCAGGTCACTGGTCGAAGTGCCGGGCTCCGTCGCGACTTTCTGCGCGCCGGGACCTTAACGGCGCGCGGCTAGCGGCGAAAGCCGAGCAGGTTCACCGCACTCGACCGCCTTACATCTTGTAGCGCCCGAGGTCGTCGTCGGACAGGCCCTCGAGATAGCTGCGCAGTTGGTCGCTGGTGTTGCGTTCGGTGAGGGCGCTCGAGACTTTGGCGTTTTTCAGGACCCGCTCGTCGACGAAAATTGGGCAATCCATGCGCAACGCCAGCGCCAGAGCATCGCTCGGACGGGAGTCGATGGTCATCATTTGCCCTTCGCGTTCGACCCAGATGATGGCGTAGAAGGTGTCATCCTTAAGATCGTTCACCACGATTTTCTGCACTCGCACATCGAGGCCGAGGAAAACATTCTTCAGTAAATCGTGGGTCATGGGGCGCGGGGTTTCCACTTTTTCGATTTCGAGGGCGATGGCGTTGGCTTCGTAGACGCCGACCCAGATGGGTAGGATGGCCTGACCTTGCACATCCTTCAGCACCACAATGGGCATGTTGGTTACCGGGTCCATCATCAGGCCGCGTATCTTCATTTCGACTTCCATGGAGGCCTCCTGTGTTCGGCAACCGGGCTCTGGAACCTTTGTCGTTCGCTACTGAACGTGCTCGCCAATCAAACTTGCAGGCCCGGCATCGACGACCCGCACATTCACATAGCTTCCCAGCAAGTCCGGGGCGCCCGATGTGAAGTTCAGCACGCGATTCGAGGACGCGTGGCCGGACCAGCGATTCTCGCGGCGGGATTTTCCGCTGACCAGAACTTCCATGGTCTGGCCGATCATCTTCGCATGGCGCGCGGTCTGAATCACCCTTTGCACCTCTTGCAGCACCGCGAGACGCCGGCTTTTTTCTTCTTCCGGAATCGGATCGTTCATAGCCAGCGACGGCGTGTTGGGGCGCGGCGAGTATTTGAAGGCAAACAGCGCATCGAAATGCACTTCGTGGAGCAAACTTAGAGTTTCCTCAAAATGGTCCTGGGTCTCCCCGGGAAAGCCCACAATAATATCCGTAGTGATGCTGATCGTGCGTTTGGCGGCGCGAATCAGGGCGATTTTCTGCAAATATTCCTCGCGGGTGTAGGTGCGTGCCATGGCCCGCAATATCTCAGATGATCCGGACTGCACGGGCAGGTGCACGTGATCACAGAGTTTTGGCTGGGCATCCATCGCGGCTACGATGTCCGGAGTGAAATCGCGGGGATGCGAGGTGGTGTAACGGACGCGACGGATGCCCGGCACGTCGGCTACCGCGAGCAGTAATTCTGAAAATTTCGTGCGGCGGGCGGTAGGGTCAGAATAGGAATTCACAGTCTGGCCGAGCAATTGAACTTCGGAGTAGCCCAGTTCCGCCAATTGCCGGACTTCGCGCAAGATGGAGTCGCTGGCGCGGCTACGTTCCGGTCCGCGCGTGAAAGGAACCACGCAGTAGGAGCAGGCTTTGTCACAGCCTTCGATGATGGTGAGAAAGGCGCGGAAGGGATTGTCACGGCGGGTGATTTCGGTCTCGAAAGTCTCGTCCGTCTCGTTGTCGAGACCCGTGACGCGGCGCTCCCCGGCCTCCAGCTTATCGAGCATTTCCGGGAGTTTGCGGTAGCTTGCTGAACCGCAGACCAGGCTGACCCACGGGGCCCGCTTGAAAATGTCCTCGCCCTCCTGCTGGGCCACGCAGCCGAGGACGCCGATGATTTTGTCGGCCTCGGAGGAGCCGCGGAACTCCCCGAGACGGGAGAAGACTTTTTGCGCGGCTTTTTCCCGGATGCTGCAGGTGTTGTACAAAATCACCGCGGCGTCGCTAGGCTTCTCCACCTGGCGATAGCCACGGGAAACCAGCACACCGGCTACCTTTTCGCTGTCGTGGTCGTTCATCTGGCAGCCGAAGGTTTCCAAGAAAAATGTGCCGGTGCCCGCCCGGGCGGCAGAACGCGGGCTCTCGGGCCCCAGGGCATGGCGGCCGGGCGGCTTGCCGGTCAATTGGTCGAGTGCGACGTCGAATGTGCTGGCCATGCTTCGCCAGTCTATCACATGCATTTTTCCTGCCGCGGGTTCTTCGCGCGGGGCGGATCAAGTGCGGGGGACGGGTGTGAAGATTCTTACGGACCGCCCGCGGGGTGCTTTCGCCGCGTGTGCCCAGAAAAGGCGTGCCAAGGAGGCTGCGGCGGGCACCTGGTCCGGGCGTTCTGCGCATCTGATCAGCAGGCGGGCGGGTTGCCGGTGTTTTTTATTTTTGCGCTCCGGGCATATCCTTGCGCGCGTTCGTTGCGTCTCCTGCTTGCGTATGTTAGGTTTCTCAAGTCTCGGAAATTTGCGCCTAAACGCCGTCTGCAGACCAATTCTTTGCTCCAGCACTCACCGTCAGTTGGCAGATGGGTGGCAAGCGGGCCATTTATCCAATACCTTTTACTGAGGGGTACAACATTCTTCCGTTCGCAACTTTGCTGATCACCGACCTTGGAAACATTCTTAGCCAAACGGGCTGGGTGGCCCGGGTGGTTCTCGTGCTGCTTCTGGCTTTCTCCGTGATTTCCTGGGGCATGATCTTTCAAAAGCTCGGGCTCTTTGCGCGCATCCGGCGCGAGAGCGACCAATTTCTGCGGATTTTCCGTGCCACGCGCGGGGTGGCCAACCCCCAGGCGCTGGCAACCGCCGGTTCGCCGTTTGCTTCGGTGTACGCCTCCGGTTTCCGGGAATTGCAGAATCAGGTGAACCCGACTGGCGCGGCGGGTGCCACGGGTCACTTAAAGAGCTTGTCGGCGGTGACGGTTAGCATGCAGCTGGCATCGGCCGAAGAGGTGCGACGCGCGGAAAAGGGGATGTCCTGGCTGGCTACCACGGCGTCGGTGTCGCCGTTTATCGGGCTGTTCGGAACGGTGTGGGGAATCATCGACGCGTTTGCGGGGCTCGGCGGGGCGGGAACGGCTACCTTGCGGGCGGTGGCCCCGGGCATTTCCGAGGCCCTTTTTACTACCGCGGCGGGGCTTTTTGCGGCCATCCCGGCGGTTATTTTTTATAATCATTTTTTGCAGAATATCCGGGATTTGGGGGGACGCCTGGACACCTTTGCGCTGGAGGTGGCGGCGCAGATTGAGAAGACATTTACCTAGGGCGCGGAAAACGAACGATTGACGCCGAGAAAACCGCCAAGCCGCAGAGGGCCGAGAGAAGAGCAGAAAAAAGCTTATGCCGCAGATTAAACAGACGCAGACGTCGCTGGCGGAGATTAATATGGTTCCGTTTATCGACGTGGTGCTGGTGCTGCTGATCATCTTTATGATTACCGCGCCTATCCTGCAATCGGGGATCGAGGTGGACGTCCCCAAAACGAAGACCATTCATGAAATTACGGAACAGCGGATCGTGGTCACCGTGGACAAGGCCCAGCGCATTTATCTCGGCAACGACGCGGTAAACATTCATGAACTGGGCGATAAAGTGAACGGGCAGCTCAAGAAGCCGCAGGACGCGGTTTACTTGCGCTGCGACGAGAGCGTGCCCTTTGGAGCTTTCGCCACGGTAGTGGATACCCTGCGGCAGGCCGGGATCAACAACATCAGCATCGTGACCCAGCCGCTTAGCGACCGGGCAAAAACACGTTGAACCTGAGACCCTAAAACGGGTTCGCCAAAAATGAGCAGCACTGTCCATTCGTATTACGCGCCGCCGGACGACGAGTTTAGTCTGACGAAATTTATTGTCTATTCCGGGGCGTTGCACGCGGTGGCGGCCATTCTGATTGCGGCGTCCATTTATTTTAATTTCCATGGCAATCAGTGGGCTGGTGAAGGCGGGGATTTGGGCGGGACCAAGGTGAACCTGGTTAGCTCGGCGGGAATCCCTATGCCGCGCCCCATCGTGCCGACGGAAAGCCAGGTCGTAGATCCGACCCAGGGACTGCACGAAATCGAACCCCCGGCCATCGACAATACGCCTGTCGACACCACCCTCCCGCAGTTTGAAAAAAACAAGCCGCTGCCGCCTTCGCACAAGTCGAAGGTGTTCGAGAAGAAGACGCCACCTCCGCCGAATGCAGTCCCTTATGGTGGGGGCGGGAGTCCCGATATTCCCACGGGATATTCCATGAATCCCGGCGGATCGTCGGGAGTGGCGATTCAGGGAGCTGGTGGCGGGGATTTCGCCAGCCGTTACGGATGGTATGTCGCGGCCGTCAAGCGGAAACTGCAGTCGAGCTGGGATGAGAACACCATCGACCCCAATGTGCGTGCGGCTCGGCGGGCCAAGTCCACGGTGGAATTCACGATTCTCCGCGATGGCACGGTAAAAAATCTAAAAATCTATCAAGCCAGCGGCAACACGTCTCTGGATAATTCCGGCTTGCGGGCGGTCCTTACTGCGGGCTCCATGCCTCCTCTTCCGAACGATTACAGCTCTCCCCAGGTTGACGTAATCTTCGACTTCGATTTGAGTCAGCAGCGATGAGGGGCGCCGCCGACCTTTCCCTGCCCGGCGGTTCCCGGCCTCTGAAGAGGTGCGTTACACTTTATTTTCGATGGCGATCGCTCGCCCACGCTTGGCGTCCAACTTGTTGCGGAGGTTTGCGTTGAGATTTATAAAGTCTTACTCGTATTCAATTCTATTGTTTGCCGCGCTGATGATGGTGGGCTCGTCGCCCGGCGGCGCGCAGGACTGGTTCCGCGCCGGGACGGGTCTTGGCGACACCAACAAGCCGCGCGTGGCGGTGGCCGATTTTGGCCCGCGGGCAGACGGGGCCAAGCCCCATGCTTCCCTTTTTACCCAAGTGGTCCGCGATGATTTGCAGTTCAGCGGGATACTGGATTTCGTGAGCCCGAGCCTGTACCCCACCACCGCGCCGACGCTGCCCAACGAACTGCGTAATCTGGACTGGACCAACGCGCCGGCGAACGCCAACCTGGTGGCCTTTGGAAACGTGGTAGAAACCCCGGCAGAGGTAGCCATTCAGGCCTGGCTTTATGATGTGCGCAATCCCTCGTCGCAGGCGGTGATTGGCAAGATTTACCGGGGCACGCCTTCGGACACGCAGGTGCGGCGCTTCGCGCACCAGTTCGCGGACGAAATTATCAACAAGCTTTCCGGCGGGTTGCCGAGCGTGGCGGGGACGCAGATCGCCTTTGTCAGCTTGCGGAACGGCGGGACCAAGGAAATCTGGGCCATGGACTACGACGGTGCGAATCAACACGCCCTGACGTCGCTGCACACCATATCGCTGACACCGCGCTGGTCGCCGGACGCCTCGCGCATTGCCTTCACGTGTTTTGCGACCTTCGCAAAGGTTACCGGTCCTCAGATTTGCATGTACTCGATGGACTCCGGCAAGGTGGTGTCTTTCCCGCGCTACAAGGGCACTAACGTTACGCCCGCGTGGTCGCCGGACGGCTCGCAATTGATCTTTTCTTCCTCCATGGGCGGGAATCCGGAACTGTACGTCAGCGATTCGAACGGTAGCCATCCCAAGCGCTTAACATTCTCCAATGCGGCGTGCATGTCTCCGGCCTGGAACCCCAAGACGGGCCAGACGGTGGTGTACGTTGGCGACCGCGGCGGAGTGCCAAAGCTGTACATCATGAGCGTGGACGGGACCGACAACGCGGAGCTCGATGTTCCCGACAAGGGCTATTTGGTCGACCCCGCTTGGGCGCCGAACGGGCAGCTGCTGGCTTTCAGCTGGCGGCGGCCGACGGGCAACTACGACATTTACGTGATGGACGTGGCCACACGGCAGATCATCGAGCTGACGCGGGACGCCGGGCGAAACGAGCGGCCGAGCTGGGCTCCAGATGGGCGGCATATCGTGTTTGAATCCACGCGGGGCGGCAACCGGCAGATTTGGACGATGCTGGCGGACGGCTCGCAGGCCCATCAACTGACGACGGCGGGACATAATGAGTCGCCGAACTGGTCGCCGCGGTGATTCCCGTCCGCGAGCTGGTGGTCCCGATCGATTCACGGAGGCAAGACCGGGTCGAGGCCTGGTGGCCAGACCGTGCCCACTTGTACTGCGCAGTCGGGAGAGCTGAACCCGGATGAGCACAAGGGCAAATTTTCTGCTTGGGGATCCCGCGATACGATGTTTAACATATCGTGATACGAGATATTGTATCCGTCGCCCAGGTTGCAGCATCTAAGTGAGGACGGAAGTACGCCCCATAGTCAAAGAAGTTCAATGCCGAGGAGAATAGCAATGAATCAGGTTATGCGACCGCACTATCGGGCCCTGTTTTGCCTGACGTTGGCTGCCGCGCTCTTCACGTTTGGCTGCGCGAAGAAACCGGTGACGCAGTCGACGCCGCCGCCACCGTACGTGCCGCCACCTGCCACGCCGACGGTCACGCTGCAAGCTAATCCGACTTCTGTCAACGCGGGGGAGAGTTCCACGTTGAACTGGTCTTCGAGCAATGCGACGCAACTGACGATTACGCCGGATGTCGGACAGGTCACCGCGGAAGGCTCGACCAAAGTAACGCCCACGGATTCGGCGACGTACACCATTACGGCCACCGGCCCCGGCGGCTCGGCGAACGCCAGCACGCGCATTACCGTGGCCACCGCTCAGCCACCTGCAGACACCGGCACCAGCTCGGACATGACGGATGCGCTCTTCCTGAAGGAAGTCCGCGACGCCTATTTCGATTTGGACAAAGCGGACATCCGCGCGGACGCGCGAGAAGCGCTGTCGCACACGGCGGAATTTCTGCGTAACTACCCGCAATTGAAGGTGACTATCGAGGGGCATTGCGACGAGCGCGGTTCGACGGAGTACAACCTGGCGCTGGGCGATCGCCGCGCGGCGGCCGTCAAACAGTACCTGGTCTCGCAAGGCATTTCTGCTGATCGCCTCAGCACCGTGAGCTTTGGCAAAGAGAAGCCTTTCTGCTCCGAGAGCAATGAGGATTGCTGGCAGAAGAACCGCCGTGGGCACTTCGTAAAAGCCAATTAGCTGGCTCGGCACGAGGTTTAGGGACCTGCTCCGCCTCGGCTCGCAAAAGGCCGAGGCGGAGCTTTTTTTGGCTGAGGCCGCCGGAACGGCAAAATGCCGGCTTCGCCAATCGCCCTTGCTCGGCTAACCCTCTGCCGTTAAAGTAGAATGAGAGCTCAGCCCAGCACAATCGCAGGTGCAATGCACAGGCGGCCCGGCCGCCACTCGCCCGTCAGTTCGCAGTCGGCTTCAGCGGGCTTTTCGAGGAGGAAGTGAAATGCGCGCACGTAATCTTGCAATCTTTGCGGCTGCGGCGATGGCCGGGGTTCTGGTGGGCAGCGCTCTTGGCCCGCGCCCGGCCAGCGCGGTGTCCCGCGAGATCATCGACTTGCAGCATGACGTCACGGCGCTGCTGCAGGGGCAAAAGGATCTGGCCACGCAGATGACCCAGGACCACACGGTGATGAAGACGCTGGTCGAGCAGTCGAACGACAACGTGGGGAAGCTGAACGCGACGATGAGCGCGGTGCAGAAGTCGGTACAGGACGTTCAGGCTAATTCCGGGGCGCGGCTCGATACCATGTCGACGCAGGTGCAGGGGCTTTCCGACAATTTGGAGGAGATCAAGTCCCGCCTGGGCAAGCTGAATCAGCAGATCGTGGATTTGCAGAATACCGTGCAAGGGATTGACGCCAAGGTTTCTGGTGGAGCGCCTTCCGGCGCACCGACGAGCAGCCCGAGCGCCCTGCCTAACGGATCAGGCGGCGCGGCCATGAGCTCGTCTCCTCTGGGCGGGCCCGCACCGAGCGCGGATACGCTTTATTCGAATGGACTGCGCGACATTACCAGCGGCAAGTATGATTTGGCGCGCTCGGAATTTCAGGATTACCTGAAATTTTACGGCGACACGGATTTGGCGTCGAACGCACAGTTTTACCTCGGAGAGATTGCGTTTTCGCAGAAGCAATACGATCAGGCGGTGGCGGAATACGACAAAGTCCTCACCAATTATCCCAAGAGTTTCAAGCTGGCGCCCGCGCATCTGAAAAAGGGATTTGCGCTGATCGCCATGGGCCAGAAGCAAGCCGGGATCAAAGAACTCCGCGACGTTATCAAGCGCTATCCTAAGACCGACGAAGACCAACGCGCGCGCGCCAAGCTGAAGGAACTAGGGGCTCCGGTTCCCGCTTAGGAGCTAAGGGCAGCTTCTGCTGGGGTAGCGACGGCGAACCTCCCTGGCTCGGACGCCGAGACCTTGCCCTGACTTATGCGTTACGCGCGCGCCACTCCCGCGCCGCTTTATTCTACTTTTGACCGGGGCAGCCTTCGCTGATGGACGTAAGGGTGTTGTTCGCTGCCGTCAGCTTGCAGGAATATTCGCCGCCGCGTGAGTCGATCGAGCTGTAAGTCTGCGAACTCTTCTGCCCCGAATTACCCGTGATGTTGAACGAGGAATTGAGCTGCAAGTTATCCGTGCTGCTTACCGCATTGTCCAGCGAACTGGCGAAGAAGGGCTCGAGCACCTCGTGTTTGAAGTGCTGCTGCGAGGTGGTGATGATGTTCAGCGAACCGTCGGCGTTGAACTGTTCGGTGATATTCAACGTCAGCGGATATTGAAACGATTGGAGCGATGCGAAAATCTCGCCGTGGTCTAAGGTGATGGTGCGTGAGTCCACGGTGGTTTTTTGCGTGATGTCCTGGACGTAGAGGTTGGCGGTTATCGAAAAGTTCTGCGCATTGCTGAAATTCACGGTCTGGTGGACGTCGGTGTCCACGCGCCCGTGGGAAGTCTTCACATATCCGGAGACGTGAAAATCCCGCGCGGAAGTGACGGCGACCGTTCCGGTGATATCGCCCGATGAATCGGTTTGCAGATTCTCGACCACGTTGGGTACGGGACCCGCGCCAATGGTGTTGGCGGTAACGGCGCCGGTGACCTGCTTCGCGTCACGATCCTCAAACACGAGAAGCGTGGCTGTGGCCAGAAAGTAGCTATCGGCGTTGAACACACTGAGGGTTACGGTGTGCGGCTGACCGTTGCTCAGCAGTCCTGCGAAGGGAGTCAAATCGAGGCGATACGGCTTGAAATTCAAGGTCTGTACGCCGGGCAACGGGAACCACAAGAACGGATCAATGCCACCGGTAAAAATCCAGGGGTAGACGGGCGCAACGCCGGCGGGCTGCCCGTCGATGCTGATCTCTGCTTCGCGAAACGAGCTGTTTCCGCAGCTCTGCAGTTCGCTGGCTACATCGTTGGGCACGCAGGTGTACCAGAACTCGTCGTCCGACTGGCTTTGGGTAATGACGTCGAGGTAGGCGCGCTCGACGTTCTTCGGCAGGGTAAACGTTTCGGACAGTTGCGAGGTCGTGGCGCTCAGAGTGGCTGCGCCGCCAGCGGCGTCGGGAAGCGGGTACAAAGCGTCGGCGATCCGGTGATCATTATCCGGACCGTGATGCGCTGGATAAAATTCCAGAATGGCGCTGCCGGAAATGACTCCCGTATAGGTGCTGTTCACCAAATTGCCGAGGTCCACTTCGCCGGACTGCGCGCTGGTGAACAGGGCGCTGTAATCGGTGACATCGCGTTCCACGTGCCAGGAGGGCGAGAGCGTGTTTCCCGGTTCGGGCGTGGTGCCGTAATAAATATTGACGTGCCCCAGCAAGATCTGCGCCGTGCGGTCATACTGCACACCCGCGGTCACGTTGAAGTCCGCGCTGAAAATCACTTTTTCCCAAGGCCCGGCGCAATCGGCAGGCGGGGCATACTGGTAATACCGGGGATTGAAATCGTTGAACAACACGCCGGAATAGAGCTGCACGAGGCAGGGTTTCTCATTGGGATGGGAAACCGGCGGATCCGCGGTAACGGTGTTCTGCGATCCCACCACAGGACTGTATTGAGCGATGGCCGCGGCCGGCAGCAACGCCAGCCCGGCAAGAGTGGCGATAGATACAATTCGGCGAAGGTGGCAATTAATCAGCTGCACAGGAACACTCCTCGGCGGGGACTCTGGACGCACCAAGTTTCGTCCAAAGTATATGGCAAAGCCGCTAGGCGGAGGAAGGACAAAAAATTCCGGCTACGGCGGGGCATGGCGGGACCATGGCCTACTCTTCTCGATGCCCAGCCGCGGCTGCCGCGGCTCTCCTGCCTTACGCCCTTGGGATATCATGGGTCGGTCAAGAATTCGCAATTGCTCGTCGAAAAATGTCTACGCGATCTTCTCCGCCCAAAAACATCGCCCGCATTCTGACCTGCTTTTTCTTTTCCGGCGCTGCCGGTCTCATCTACCAGGTGGCGTGGGTAGAGTCGCTCGGTTTGATCTTTGGCCACACGGTTTACGCGATTGCCACCGTTCTGGCCGTTTTCATGGCGGGTCTGACCGCCGGCAGTGCGCTGATTGGTCGCTGGAGCGAGGCCCGCGCGGAACCCATCGTTTTGTACACCTGGGTCGAATTTCTAGTCGCCGCTACCGGGGCGCTTTCGCTCGCGGAGCTGGCCGGCCTTCGCTGGCTCTATCTGGCCGCGTACCCAATCGTCACCCACTCAAACGTCACGCAACTCGCCTGGCTCCTGCTGGCGCTGCGATTTCTTGGCGCGGCGGCGGTGATGTTCATCCCTACTTTCTTGATGGGCGGCACACTGCCCATTCTTACTCGCGCGGTCACCCGCACCTCGGTCGAACTCGGTGCCCGCGTCAGTCAGCTCTATTGGGTCAACGCGCTCGGCGCTGTGGCCGGCACCTTGCTCTGCGGCTTCATCCTGCTTCCCAGCGTGGGCCTGCGTGCCACCGTCGGCTGCGCAGTGCTTCTCAATATCCTTGCCGGCGTCATCGCCGTTCAAATTCCAAAAGCAAAGCCACCCGCACCCGCGGCTCCGCCAATCGCAACTTTGGCCCCGCTCGATCGCGAGCCAGCGCAACCCGCCTTCGCGTTTTTGCTCTGCATTTTCGCGGTCGTGGGGAGCACGGCCTTCGCCTACGAAATCGCCTGGACGCGCCTGCTGGCCATCAGCATCAGCAGCTCCACTTACGCATTCACGCTCATGCTGGCGACATTTCTGACAGGAACGGTGCTCGGCAGCGCGCTCTTTCACCGCTTTTCCGTCCGGGCCCAGCAATCCTCGGTTACCACTTTTTCCCGAACGCAAACCGGGATCGGAATCGCGGCCATTTCTTCGCTCATCTTGTTCCGCTGGATCCCCGCCCTTGTTCCTCTCGTCCTGCGCGCCACGCATCAAACCTTCGCCGGCTTGCTCCTGGCGCAATTCCTTACCGCGGCCCTCACGGTGCTTCCCGTGGCCACGGTTTTCGGCTTCAATTTCCCCGCGGTGATCGTCCTGCTCAATCGCAGCGCGCGCCACAACTCCGCCAGTTCCGTCACGGTTGGGCAGGCTTACGCGGCAAACACCCTCGGCGCCATCTTCGGCTCGCTGGTCACCGGTTTCTGCCTGGTTCCATGGCTGGGCGCTTTTCGCGTGATCGCCCTGACTGCGGGAGTGAATCTTCTGCTGGCTGTGGCGCTCGAGATGCGCGTGCCTAGGCGCCGCTGGACGCCTGTGGCGTTGAATGTAGTCTGCGTAGTGTTCGCCGTATCCGTCGCTGCCTCTTCCTTCTTCTACAACCGTTCCCTGCTCTCTTTATCTGCGGTGCTCTACGGCAATTCCTATCGTGGTCTCCTGAATCTTGGCGAGGTAGCGGAAACCAACGCACTGGTCTTCGCCGCCGACGGCGTGAACGACTCTGTGGCGGTTTTTCGCTCCGACAACTACGTGGCGCTGCGCGTCAACGGCAAAGTGGACGCCTCGACCGGCGACGCGCGCACCCAGCTCCTGCTGGGCCACCTCGGTGCGGCGTTCGACCCGGCCCCGCGCCGCGTGCTGATTATCGGCTTTGGCAGCGGCATGACGGCTTCGGCGGTGGCGCGCTATCCGGGCGTCGAGCGCATCGACTGCATCGAAATCGAGCCGGCGGTAATCCGCGCCGCGCCGTACCTGGCGAGCCTCAACCGTGGCGTTCTGAGCGATTCGCGCGTGCACATCATTTTCGACGACGCGCGGAATTTTCTCCTGACCTCCCGAGGCAAGTACGACTTGATTATTTCCGAGCCTTCCAATCCATGGATCGCGGGCATCGCCACCCTTTTCACCGGGGAGTTCTACTCCGCGGTCCGCCGGCAGCTGAGTCCCGGCGGCAAGTTCGTGCAGTGGGTGCAATCCTACGCCCTGGCGCCCACCGACCTGCGCATGATTTTCGCTACGCTCGCTCCGCATTTTCCCGAAGTCACTCTCTGGCGGGCGGAAGGGCCGGATCTGCTGTTGCTGGCCCGCACGGATGCAGCACCGCTGCAGTTCACCCGCCTCCGCACGCTGTGGCCGAATCAACCGCTGCGGGACGATTTTGCCGCCATGGATGTCCAACAGCCTGCCGGGTTGGTGGCCTACTTTCTCCTCGACGATCCTGAAGTACGAAAACTTGCGCAGGGTAGCGCGCCGAACACCGACGATCTGACCCTGCTCGAATATCACGCGCCTAAAACCATGCTGCTGCCCGACCTGTCGCACGCCAATCACGACCTCATCGCACAATTTCGCACCGGGCCGCTGCCCGCCAATCTGGATCCTGCCGAGGTTTCGCGGGCGCTCGAATCGGGGGCCGCGACGGCGTTGGATCTTGGCGACCTGCCCAACGCCAAGAGCTTTTTGCAATTGATGAACTCGCATCCGCCTTCGGCAACGTTTTATCTGCTCGAAGGTCGCCTGGCCAGCCTCGAAGGTCGCCTGCCCGAGGCCGAATTCGATTTAAGGTCCGCTCTCAAGCTAGACACCGACCGCCCCGAGACCCAGCATTGGCTGGCTCTTGTCGAGCACCGGTTGGGCAACGAGGGCCAAGCGCGCGCGATGGTGGACCAAATCCTCGCAAAACATCCGCGCTATTTGCCCGCGCTGACCGACGAAATGGAGTTTGCCGCCGCGCGTCAGGATTTCCGCATCGCGCTGCTCGCACAGCTCAATCGCATGATGGTGATGCCCGATCCTCCCGCGCCCGAATACTGCCGGCTGGCTGCGATCTGGATGAAACTCGCAGAACCGGGCGAAGCCGAACCCGTGCTGCAGAGAGGCATGCGCAAAGACCCCTACAGCTACGCCTGCAATCTCGAGCTCGGTGAGTTGTACCGCGAGACGGGCCGGTTTGCGGAAGCCCGCCAGCACCTGGAACTGGTAATCCGCTTGTACCCCGACTACGATGCCACGACGTTTCGCACGCTGGCGGGTATTGAAACCATTCTCGGGGACCGCCGCGCTGCCAAGGCCCTGCTCCGCAAGGGCTTGCGATTCTTCCCGGGCGACGCCGAGCTGCAGCACGCTGCGGCCGGCAAGTATTGAGGCAGCCCGTGGCAAGGGCGGGCGGCGAAGCTGGTCCGCTCTTTAGGCACGGTCTTTCGATTGCGTCCGTCCGGACTGGTTGGATCCGCTATAAAGCGTCCCTTGAATGCCGCGCCGGAGCTTGCTTCTACGGTTCGTACCAGAACTTCACGCTGACGGTCACATGGCCCGCCACTGCCTGACCGTTCTTTATTGCGGGCTTGTACTGATAGCGCTTTAGTGCCTCAAGGGCTGCCGCATGGAGAGGTGCGGGCCCGGAAATCACATTGGCGGAGGAGACTTTTCCCGAGGCGTCGACCGCGGCGTCAAATTTCACATCGCCAGTGACGAAATTCTGCACAGCTTCCGGTGGCGGGACGGCATTTACGGCCTTTACGAGCTTTGGCGGTTCATAGCCATCCACGTCGTCGGCTGGCGAGGTGGGATCTTCAGTGCTGGTCGACACCATCGCGGCGCCATGTTTCGCGGCGCCCTCAGTGCCCGTCGAGCGCGCCTGTTTCCGGAGGGCGGCTTCCTCGCCGCTGCGTGTCGGGTCCGCGGCAGCGGCGTTTAAGGCGCCTGTTGCCGTTGCGTCGGTTCCTGTGTCGCTCGCGGTGCTTGCGGAGCCCGACTTGGAGTCCGTCGCGGGCGATCCATGATCGCCGGGCGCACCTTTCGCCGCCTGGCGCTTGATCGACAAGGGGCGGACAGCGCCTCCCGTTGAGGCCGCAACGCTATGGTTTGAGAACCAATCTCCCAAGAAGCCCTTTTCATATCCGACGCCGGTTAGAGATACCAGGACCAGTGCAGCGGCAAGCAGGCGCGTCCTGGCCAGTGTTTTTGCAGCCGCGCCTTCAAGAGCGGGTAGTTCTACGATTTTCTTTGCTGCGCTTGCTCCATCCTCGTTGGGCTCAAGACTCCCGGCGGTGAGTTCCTCAGGCTGCTCCTCGGTCGAGTTTTGTGCCTCGCCTGTCTCCTCGCGGTGCGCAGAAGTCTCTGCCTCCGCGCTCGCGGCCGGCCCATCCTGCAAGTTCAAGGATCGCCCTGCGACCACCTCGCCGACCGCCGCCGTCGTCGCAGCCTGCTGTGGTGGCGACAGCAATGCTTGTAAATCGCCGAAGTCCATCGACGGAACTGGCGTGTCGGCGGAGCGCTTCGGGGTCGCCACCGGTTGCGGCCTGGGTGACTCGTTCTCCAGGAGAGCGCTCAATTGCGTCCCGAGGTTCGTAACCGGTGGCGCTGACGCTTGATCGTCGGTTGAATTGCTGAGCAGTTCATAGAGATGCGGTTCGGTCTTAGCAAGGGCAACAGCGCCGCGCGAACCGGCAGCATTTAAAGGGGCATGCGCCACGTCTTGATTGCTCGGAGGTGCGGGAGCCGCGGGCGCGGCGGTCCAGAACCCCGCTGCGGGCTCGGCGAACTCCAGCTCCACATAGGCGTTCCCCGCGCCAAAACTGCGCTGGCGGAGCACCCGCGTTACGATCTCTTTCTGGGACATCTTGTGTTTGAGGAATAGCATCTGGCCCACGGCGATTGCCGCCGAAAGCCGCACCACCGCGCCATCGTCAAACACCAAAGTGGTCAGGGTATCTTCGCTGAATAGCTCGCGCGCCCCGGCAGCACCAGCGACACTCGCCCCGCTAACCTCAACAGGCACTTCGATCGCTTCCGGCTCGCTCCCCAGCGTCCGGTCCGCTCGCGAGAACCACTTCTCCGTTGACATTGCACTCATATCCGACGCCAACTCCCTCAGTGTAGATGCGGGCAAAGTGACCGCATCGCTTTTAGAATGTTACTGTTACGAATCGATCTCATCCCGCCCGTCCCAGCGAAGCAAAGCGGCCGCAAGGGGCCACTGGCGCGCTTCCTTGCCTGACACGCGATTCCCTGCTGTCCTCCTTCGGCCTTAGCCGAACAAGCCGGTCTTTTGCGCGAATCCGAGATCCCCAGTGCCGGCCTTGGCGGTCAGCTCTGCAGCTGGCTGCACAGGTCACCATCTTGCCGACCGCGATGTTTGGGCACAATAGTCCGGCAGTACTGGTGGGATCCAACCAGCGGCGCAGGTCAGGGCCAGCCGTCTGGAGGCGGCGAACGCTCTCTCGGGCTGGGGCAATCCTGGTCTTGGGGCCCTCCCCTCCAAGATTCTAGGGCCGGGACCCCGGTCAGGCTGAAGCAGCCCGCGCAACGACCTGTGGCAGGACCTTTATGGCGCGCTCGATTCCCGCGCGATCGACGTCGCAGTGGGTGACGAAGCGAACGGAGAACAGCGCGGTGTCCTGGGCGAGAACGCCATGGGCCGCGAGGGCGTCGCAGAATTGCACGGCGGTCATCCCGGTCATCGAGCAATCGAAGATGAGAATGTTGGTGCGCACTTTGGCAGCCTCGACGCTCAGGCCGGGAGTGGCGGCCACCGCTTCGGCGAGCAACTTGGCGTTCTCGTGGTCGACGTGCAGGCGCTTGGGCGATTTTTCGAGCGCCAGCAACCCCGCCGCCGCCAGTACGCCTGCCTGACGCATGCCGCCGCCGAACATTTTGCGATAGACGCGGCCCCGTTCGATGAATTCGCGCGAAGCAGCGATCATGGAGCCGACCGGGGCGCCCAGCCCCTTGGAAAGGCAAAACATGACCGAGTCGACCTTGCGCGTTAGCTGCGCGACGCTCTCACCGAGCGCGACCGAGGCATTGAAAATACGGGCGCCATCGAGATGCACTTTCAGATCCGCGGCGTGCGCGTGTTCGCAAATGTCTGCGATTTGCGCGGCGGTGTAAAGCATGCCGCCCGCCATGTTATGCGAATTTTCCAGGCACACAAGCGCGCTTTGCGAGTCGTAATAGATTTTCGGGCGAATGACGGCTTCGATGAGCTTCCAGTTGAGAACACCGTCCTCACCGCGAGCCACGCGCGGCATACAACCGGCGATCGCGGACATGGAGGCCAGTTCGTAGAGATTTACGTGACTTTTTTCGTCACAAATCACTTCATCCCCGTGATGGGTCCAGATCTTTATGGCAATCAGATTCCCCATGCAGCCCGTGGGAACAAACAGCGCGGCTTCTTTCTCGAAGATTTCGGAGGCCCGTTTTTCGAGATGATTTACGGTGGGGTCTTCGCCGTAGACGTCGTCGCCGACCTCGGCCCGGGCCATGGCTTCGCGCATCTCCGCCGTCGGGCGCGTGAGCGTGTCGCTGCGGAGGTCTACGGCAGTTCGCAGAGTTTCGGGAGTGAGTCCCTGCACGGTATTGGTTCGGATGGTGTCGCCGCTCATGTGATTCTCTGCCCTATTACCGCTGATTTGCCCGCACGGCTCAGCGCATCAGTTCGACAAAAACTTCGTTCGAGATGCTCAAGTGCTGCGGCGCGAGGCGCACGATATCGCCGCGGCGTTCGAGCAAGCCCTGCCTGGCAAGGGGTTCAAAGCGCGATGCGAGTTGTACGCCGTACACGCGCTCGATTTTTGCGGCATCGATGCCCTCAAGTTGGCGTAAGCCAAGGAATAATTCCTCTTCGAGCGCGCGTTCAGGGGAAAGGATTTCGTGCTGCTCCGCAGGCAGGCGGGATTCTTCGAGCGCCTGGACATAATCCGCGGCGTCGTGAACGTTGCCCCAGCGATGCTGTGCGACAAAGGAGTGTGCGCCGGCTCCAAAGCCCAAGTAAGGTTCGCGGCGCCAATACTTCCGATTGTGACGCGACTCGTATCCCGGCTTGCCCCAATTGGAGATTTCATAGTGGTGATAGCCCGCGGCAGCCAAATGCTCCTGGGCCGTTTCGTAGAAGTTGGCCATCTCGTCTTCGCCAGGAATATCCCTCGCGCTGTAACGGGTGCCCCCTTGCAATACTTCGAGGCCGAGGCGGCTGCCTTCGTCGATTTCCAGCAGATAGACCGAGACGTGCTCGGGCTGCAGGTTGGCAAGTTCCTCGAGCGATTGGTGCCAGCTGGCGGCCGTCTGATGCGGAAGCCCGGCGATGAGATCGAAGCTGATATTGCGAATTCCCGCGTTCCGCAGGATCGGCACCGCGCGATAGATGTCCGCGCGACGATGCATGCGGCCTGAAGCAAGCAGTTCCTTGTCGATGAACGATTGCAAGCCGAAGCTGACGCGATTGACGCCCAGAGAGACCCACGCCGTGGCTTTGCCGGCGTCGATGGTTTCGGGATCGGCTTCGAGAGTCACTTCCGGCGCGGACCATGCGAAGGTTTCCTGCATTGCGCCGAGCATACTAGCGATGTGCCGCGGATCAAGCAGGCTGGGAGTGCCGCCGCCGATATAGACGCTGTCGACGGTCATCGCGGCCAGCGCGTCCGCGACTCCGATTTTCGCCTGTTCGTAGAGCTGAGAAAGCTTCCGGACCTCGTGGCAAACGGCATCCACATAGGGGGCGAATCGCGATGAGGCGACTACGCCGGTATGAAAATTGCAATAGGTGCACTTTGTCTGGCAGAAAGGCACCTGCACGTAGATTCCGAGCGGCGGCATGGAAACAAAACTCTAGCATATCGGCGAGATGCGCGGACAGCGGCCCGCGCAGGCGGCGACGGCGGTTGTACCTGGCCTGGTCCGCCGGCTAATCGCGGTCAGGCGCGACTTTCACGTACAGCCTGCGGTCGCGCGGGCCATCGAATTCGCAGAAGAAGATGCCCTGCCAGCGACCGAGAAGCAGTCGGCCATTTTCGATGAAAACGGTTCGGCTTGCGCCGACAAGGATGGCTTTCATGTGCGAGTCGGAGTTTCCCTCGCCATGCTTGTAGGGGCCGCGGAGGGGCACCAGACGATCGAAAATACCCTCCACATCTGCGGCCACATCAGGGTCAGCGTGTTCGTTGATGGTGACGGCGGCAGTCGTGTGCGGGACGTAGAGATGGCAGATTCCTGTTTTCGCGGCGGCTTTGGTCACGACGGACTCTACTTGCGGGGTGACATCGACGAGTTGCGTGCGGCGCTCGGTTTTTATCTGCAGCGTATGCATCGGTGAATGGCCTCTTTATCAGGGAATTCAGCAACCGGAAAACGCCCCGGGGGCTTTCAGGGTGCGGGAGCCCGCTTTCTGCTATCACGTCCCTCACGCTCCGGCAAATCGCTAAAGGGTCAGCAGGGCCGCCACCCGCGAAAAGCCTACGGCCACTGGATGATGAAGTGATGGCCTTGTTTTTTCGTGGAGGAAAGCTTCTGCAGCTCGTCGAGGGCGCCGCTGCCCCAGCGCGCCAGGAACGGCAGGAACCCCAATTCCCGCGATTGCAATGCGTGGTGGGGATACAGTTGTTCTTCGAGGAATTGCTGGTGCGCGCTGAGCAAGGCGTTTTTCCGGTCCTCGGCGCGACCGGTCTTGCGGCGCAGTTTATCGAGCTGAAACGCGATTTTCATTTCTGCGGTGTTCACCGAGCCGTGCAGGGTGCGGTCAAGCCGTTCGATCTGTTTGCCGAGATGCGCAAGGGTCCTGGCAATCTGCTTCTGTTCGCGGTCGAAACTCGCGGCAAGCGCCTTGGGGACCGCGCCGCGTTCCAGCAGGCGGCGCAGGGCTTCCGAGCCGCGCCAGACGTCTTCGACGGTGAGTTTGTACTGGCGCAGTAGCTTGGCGGCCTTCACATCCACCAGCGTGAATCCGGCGCGAGGAAGCATGACGGGCATACGGCCCAACAATTGCCGATAAATAATCTCCGATTGCGCGAAGTAGGAGATTTCCGCTGCGCCACCGATGTAGGCGACGGTGGGCAACAAAAAGTCTTGTACTACCGGGCGCAGCAAGGCATTGGGGCTGACCTTGCCCGGCTCAGCGGAAACCAGACGCGCAAATTCCTCCCTGGTCCATGATTTTGTGGCGGACTGAAAACTGCTGGCGGTCGCAGTGAGCACTTCCCGCCCGCCGGCGCCCATATAAAAAAGCAATGTGCTCTTGGCTGTGACCTTTACTTGCGCGGCGTAGCCCGCTTTCTCCAGTTCTTTCCCGCGATACAGCAGGGCCTGGTTCAGCTCATCGCGCTGCGCGGCAGCACGCTCATACATTGGCGCGGCGACCCGGTGCAACTCGGGATCGAGCGGATCGAGCAATATCAAACCGCGGCCGGCGAAGACCCGGGCAAACATCTTGGCGAAAGCCGAGCCGTACGTCTCGCCGGGTGAATAGCTATCGCGCAAAATGTGGGCGAGCAGTGAACTGCCTTGTTGCTCGAGTAAGTCTGAAGCTTGGCGCACGATTTCCGCACTGGCCGAGCCCAGTGCGATGCGGCCCACCGGCTGGCCGGCAATGGCGGGTCCTGACAGTTCAAAGCGCGTGGACCGCCCGTCGCGAAACCACGTGGTCTGACGGACTTCGTCGACATCGTGGTCCTCAGTGGCCATCCAGAAGACCGGGACGGCGTCGATGCCTTCGCGGGTCAATTCCTGGGCAACTTGAACGGCCATCAGCGCTTTGTAGGCGGAGTACGACGGGCCACCGAAGAGTCCGACTTGCTGCCCGCTGACGATGGCCACAGCGCCATTGGCGAGCCGCTCGAGATTTTTCGGTACCTCTGAATCGCTCCCGAACGAAGCATTCTGTTTCCGCAGAATTTCCGCGACGCTTTGCGCCCGTTCGCGCGGATATTCCAGGGTCTTGGCCTCGCGGCGGATGACCTTCATCGCGGGTTCGTGCATATAAAAACTTTTTACGCGCGAGAAATGGTCCAAATAATCCAGGAAGATTTTGGGTTGGTGCGGGAGTTGGCGAAAGGGCAGGGCGCGACAATGCATGAGCCGTTAGATGTTACGCGAGTCGAAACGTCTCATCAAACCAGGACACTCGCGAGAGGGCCACAGGCGCGCAAGGGACCATTTGCCCGGGTAGGCTTGGCGCGAGGCCGAGGTCCTGCCCCTTGTGGCTGATGCCGGGCGGTTTTGCTCTCCTGCGCGGTGTTTGACAAGACTTGGTTCTCGATGAGGAAAAAGGTGCCCAACGTCAGGTCCTCAGAAGGAGAGCCCGGCAACCCCATGTCATCTTCAACGGTGTGGCCACCCTAGGGTACGACATTGGCCCCGAAAACCTGGCCCCTCCAAAATGCCCGCGAGCGCAACCGGGTTTGGGGCGTGTTGCCTGGCGGTTGCGAAAATGAGAGCGATAAATCGCCTTTCGCCAACAGCATCAATATGCGGATTCCCCGCGCTCTCCGGGAGTTGCCTGTTCTAGAGCGCAAGACGCTTATCCCGCGCCGCCGGCTGCCCCTCTGCGCCGAGGAGGCCGAAGAAGCCGTCACGCCCGAGAAGAAGCTCGAGAGGCACGCCAAAGGCGCCGCAGCGTGCTCAGGAAGAGCAGGCGCCGACCGCAGCCGGTTCCACGCTGGCCAGGACGCCGATGATGCGTTTTTTGTGCCACTCTTCGAGCGGCAGTAGCGGCAAGCGCGGGTCGCCGCCTGAGTAACCGCGCTGGTCCATTACGAACTTAATGCCCGCGATTCCCATCTCAGACATGAAGGTTTTCGAGGCGCGCACCAACACATTTTGCATTTCGCGCGCCAGTTCGAGCTGGCCGTGACGGTAGAGCTGGTAAAGCGCAGCACACTTTTCGGGCAGGGCGCAGGCCAAAGCCAGGATCGCGCCGCGCGCGCCGATCGTCAGCGAAGGGTACACCGTGGCGGCGGAGCCGACCAGTATCTGGAAGCCCGGCGGCGTGATGGCGATCATTTCCGCCAGCGCTGGAATATTTCCGGAACTGTCCTTGATGCCCATGATATTGGGATGTTCCGAGAGCGTGGCGACGTCGCTGGGATCGAGCGCCACGCCGGTGAATATCGGCACCGAGTAAAGCATGACGGGGATGGGCGAGGCATCGGCGACGCGGCGGAAATGCGCGATTTGCGCTTCAGCTTTGTAAAATGGCTTGTAGTAATAAGGCGTTTTGACCAGCGCGACGTGATAGCCGATTTCTGCTGCACGTTTCACACGTTCGATGGTGGCGGCGGTGGACTCCGCGCCGCATCCCGCGATCAGCTTTTTCTCCTTGGCGGCGTTCTCTTTTACCGTGATGAGCACGCCTTCCATCTCTGTTTGTGTGAGCAGGACGGATTCGCCGGTAGAGCCGAGAGCTACGTATCCAGCCAGGTCGGTCTTGTTGTAGAGCAGAATATTGTGCTTAAGATCGCTCAGCGAAACCGAGCCGTCGGCGGCAAATGGCGTGGTGAGCGCCGGGAAAACTCCGGAAAAATCCATGGTCAGTCTCCTGATGCCGGCCCGTTCGAGGCAGCCAGTTTACCCTGATGCAAATCCTGCAGCGCGGCGACTTCGATTCCCTGCTCAAGCAACGCGCGAATTCCTAAAGAAGCCGCGTGCGCAGCCGCCAGCGTGGTGATGCAAGGAATATTGTAACGAATGGCGGCGCGGCGGATGGATTTTTCGTCATAGAAAGACTCGCGGCCGAGCGGGGTGTTGATGACCAGATCGATTTTGCCGGTCTTGACCAGATCTACGATGTTTGGCCGGCCTTCGTTTACTTTGAAGACCTCTTCGCTCTCAACTCCGGCGGCCTCGAGAGCTGACGCGGTTCCGCGCGTGGCGAGCAGCTTGAAGCCGAGCGCAGCGAGTTCCTTGCCGAGCGGGCCGACGTGTTTTTTGTCGCGGTCGTTGACGCTGAGGAAAACCGTGCCACTGCGCGGGAGCTTTTGTCCGGCTGCGAGTTGCGCTTTGGCAAAAGCCAGACCGTAAGAGGTCGAAGTGCCCATCACTTCTCCGGTCGAGCGCATTTCCGGTCCGAGAATCGTGTCCACGCCGCGGAATTTGTTGAAGGGAAACACCGGCGACTTCACCGCGTAAAAATCGTGAACGGCGATTTCGGCTACGCCGTTATGGCGCACCAGGGGAAGCTTCATGTTGGCTAGCTTTTTGCCGGCCATCAAGCGCGCGGCGACCTTGGCGAGTGCGACGCCGGTAGCTTTACTGACGTAAGGAATGGTTCGCGAGGCGCGCGGATTCACTTCAAGAACATAAACAGTATCGCGCTGGATGGCGTATTGCACGTTCATCAGCCCGACCACCTTTAACGCCAGCGCGAGGCGCTTGGTGTATTCGCGGATGGTCGCGAGAATTTGCGGCGAGAGGCTCACAGGCGGTAGTACGCAGCTTGAATCGCCAGAGTGCACGCCGGCTTCTTCGATGTGTTCCATGATGCCGCCAATAACCACATCCGTGCCGTCAGCGAGGGCGTCGACGTCGACTTCCGTGGCTTCCTCCAGAAATTGATCGATCAGCACAGGTTTTGCCGGCCCCATCAGCGCGGCTTGCGCTACGTATTCCTGGACGGTGTTTACGTCATAGGCGATGACCATGGCACGTCCGCCGAGAACGTAACTGGGGCGGACCAGCACCGGCAGGCCGATTTCCGCAGCTACGCGCGCGGCTTCTTCGGGGATTAGCGCCGTGGCGTTGCGTGGCTGGGGAATTTTCAGCTCATCGAGCAGACGTCCGAAACGGCGGCGGTCTTCAGCCAAGTCGATGGATTCAGGTGCCGTGCCCAGGATGGGCACACCGTTGCGCTTCAATTCAAGCGCCAGATTGAGAGGAGTCTGACCGCCGAATTGCACGATCACGCCTTGCGGCTTTTCCTTTTCGAAAATGGCCAGCACATCCTCTAGTGTCAGAGGTTCAAAATACAGGCGGTCGGAAGTGTCGTAGTCCGTGGAAACCGTTTCCGGGTTGCAGTTCACCATGATGGTCTCGAAACCATCCTCGCGCAGCGCAAAAGACGCGTGGCAGCAGCAGTAGTCGAATTCGATTCCCTGCCCGATGCGATTCGGGCCGCTGCCGAGAATCATCACTTTGGGGCCGCTCTTTGGTTCCGATTCGTCCTCGTCCTCGTAAGTCGAGTACATGTACGGCGTGAAAGACTCGAACTCGGCTGCGCAGGTGTCCACGCGTTTAAAGACCGGGGCGACGCCGTAACGCGCGCGCTGGAGGCGAACGGCTGCGGGCGTGGTCTTCCAGACCTGCGCTAGGTGTTCGTCGCTGGCGCCATTGCGCTTGGCCTCGCGGAGCAGGTCTTTCGAGGCGGTCTCCACGGTGACGCCAGCGGCGCGGCGATTCATGGCGGTCAGTTCTTCGATCTGCTGAATGAACCACGGATCGATGCTCGTGAGGTCGCAGATCTCATTTGAGGGGAGCCCGCGTTCGACAGCGGTAAGAATCCAGTGGATGCGGTCCGGTCGCGGCGTGGCTAGCTTTTCCCGCAACAGCGAATCGGGCGTTTCAAGCGGGGCGCGCCAGGGCGAGCTGGGTTCGAGCGAGCGAACGGCTTTTTGCAGCGCTTCCTTGAAGGTGCGGCCGATGGCCATCACTTCGCCTACGGATTTCATTTGCGTGCCGAGGGTGCTGTCCGCGCCTGGAAATTTCTCAAACTGGAATTTGGGGATTTTTACGACCACATAGTCGATGGTGGGTTCAAAGCACGCGGGAGTTTTCTTGGTGATGTCATTGGGGATTTCGTCGAGCGTCATACCCACGGCCAGGCGCGCGGCGATTTTGGCGATGGGGAAGCCCGTCGCTTTACTGGCCAGCGCGCTGCTGCGGGAGACGCGGGGGTTCATTTCGATGACGGTCATTTTGCCGTTCTCGGGGTTTACCGCGAATTGCACGTTCGATCCGCCGGTTTCCACGCCGACTTCCCGGATGATGGCTGCCGCTGCGTCGCGCATGCGCTGGTACTCTTTGTCGGTCAGCGTTTGCGCCGGGGCCACGGTGATGGAATCGCCGGTGTGCACGCCCATGGGATCGAAATTCTCAATACTGCAGATGACCACGAAGTTGTCTTTCTTGTCGCGCATCACCTCCAATTCGAATTCTTTCCATCCGAGGACGGACTCTTCGACGAGGGCTTCGTGAACGGGGCTCATGTCCAGCGCGTGATTGATGGCTTCGCCGAACTCCTCCTTGTTGTAGGCAATCGATCCGCCCGCGCCGCCCATAGTGAACGAGGGACGAATCACCAGCGGGAAGCCGAGTTGATCGCAGAGCCGCAGCGCGTCTTGCGCATTGTTGACCAGAGCGGAGTTGGGCACCTCCAGGCCAAGCTTTTTGCAGGCGTCCTTAAACCACAGTCGGTCCTCCGCGACTTTGATTGCGCGCAGCGACGCCCCGATCATTTCGACTTTATGCTTTTCCAGAACACCGCTCTCGGAAAGCTCAACGGCGAGATTGAGAGCGGTCTGTCCACCCACAGTCGGAAGCAGCGCGTCTGGCCGCTCGCGCGCGATGATTTCCTCGAGATATTCCTTGGTGAGTGGTTCAATGTACGTGCGGTGCGCCAATTCCGGGTCGGTCATGATGGTGGCAGGATTGGAATTCACCAGCACCACTTCGTAGCCTTCCGCGCGCAACGCCTTGCAAGCCTGCGCGCCGGAATAATCAAATTCGCAGGCTTGCCCAATGATGATTGGCCCAGAGCCAATGATCAGGATCTTCTTGATGTCGGTGCGCTTCGGCATTCGTCTCTTTTTTTACAAACCTTTCCGTGTAACCTCGGCGCGCTTGAACAACATCTACGGTTGCGGGAACTTAGTCATCAATTCCGTGAACTGCGTGAACAAGTAGTGCGAATCGTGCGGACCCGGGGAGGCTTCCGGATGGTACTGCACGCTGAAAAGTGGCAGCGATTTATGGCGCATGCCTTCATTGGTGCCGTCATTGAGATTGGTGTGGGTGATTTCCACGTCGCTGCTTGGCAAAGAGTCGGGGTCGACACAGAAACCGTGATTCTGCGCAGTAATTTCCACTTTTTCGGTCAGCAGGTTTTTCACCGGGTGGTTGGACCCGTGGTGACCGAATTTTAGCTTGTAAGTCTTGCCGCCGAGGGCCAGGCCGCAAAGCTGGTGCCCGAGGCAAATTCCAAAGATGGGCGTCTTGCCCATAAGCTTGCGAATATTGTCCACCGCGTAGTTGATCGGCTCGGGGTCGCCGGGGCCGTTGGAAAGGAACACGCCATCCCCGCCGAGCGCTAGTACATCTTCGGCCGAAGTTGTCGCGGGCACCACCATCACTTCGCAGTGATGATCCACCAACATGCGTAAAATGTTTTGCTTGATGCCGTAGTCATAGGCGACCACGCGATGCCTGCGCGTCTCGTCGGCTTGCACCGCCGACCCCATTTGCTCAGTCCAGGGAGCGGTGGCCAGCTCGATCGAGCCTTTATCCCAGGAGTACGATTTTTTGCACGAGACCCGCCCAGCCAGTTCCTGCCCCGCCATCGCAGGAATCTGCTTGGCTTCAAAGATCAGTTGGTCAGCGGGAGTGCCATCGGTGGCCACGACTCCGCGCAACGCGCCCACATTGCGGATGTGCCGCACCAGCGCGCGGGTATCAATATCCCAAATGGCGGGAATCTTATGGCGGTTCAGATACAGCTGGGCAGTTTCCGCAGAGCGCCAATTCGACGAAATCTGCGAAAATTCGCGAACGATCAGCGATTCGATGTACGGTCGCGGCGCTTCTTCGTCGTCCACATTTGCGCCGACATTTCCAATGTGCGGATAGGTGAGACAAACAATCTGGCCCGCGTAGCTCGGATCGGTGAAAACTTCCTGGTAACCGGTGAGACTGGTGTTAAAAACAACTTCGCCGCCGCGGCGCGTGATGGCGCCGGCCGCGCGGCCGTTAAATACGCGCCCGTCTTCGAGCGCAAGAATCGCGGGTCGGTGTTGAACTTCGTTCAGCGTAGCCTCCGTTCCGGGACACTCTAAAGTCGGTCATTTGGATTGCGCATCCGTAATCGCCAGCGACCCGAAATGGTCGACCGGCCAATAGGCGAAAACTGCGCGCCCGTAGATAAATTTGTTTTCCACCGCGCCAAAGACTCGCGAGTCGTTGGAGCTGATGCGATGATCGCCCATCACAAAATAACTGTCCTTCGGCACGGTCACCGGACCAAAATTACTGAAGTCCTCGTAGCGCAGCGGCACGTACGGTTCGGGCACCATTTTCCCATTTACGTAAAGCGTGCCCTGGCGCATCTCCAGGGTGTCCCCGGGAAGGCCGATCACGCGCTTGATGAACGATTTCGAGCGATCCAGAGGATACCAGAACACCACGACGTCGCCGCGCTCGATGGACGCGAAGCGGTACACGAATTTATTGATGAAAATGCGCTCCTGATCGGAAAGCAGCGGCGCCATGCTGGTGCCTTCGACTTTTACCGGCTGGTAGAGAAAAACGATAATGACAAGCGCCAAGCCGATGGCAATCAAAAGATCGCGAGTCCAGACGCGAACCTCGTTGCGGAGAGAATTGTTGGTTGGGGGAAGTTCGCCGCCTGCTGCGGCAACCCCGGCGGGCGACAGTTCCCGGCTCCCCGCTTCGACGCCGCACGCGCATGACGACGCCGGGGAGGCTTCCTGCAGGTTCCCTGTCGCGAGTTGTTCCTCGTTGCTACTGTGCATGGGGCGGCCTCGTATTTATAACATGCTCGCTGCGGCGCGCGCTAGATTCGTTTTCCGTGCAACGGGTGTGCGGGAGTCTCGGCAAAGTTGCGGCGCGCCCGCTTACTAGGATTCGCGCGTCAGGCCGTTCCGTTGCCTATCTTCGGCCCGGCATTGTCCGCGAGGAGGTCCCGGGTGGCGGCTCCCGCTTCCGCGCGAAGAACCCAGGCGAGGAGTTGCGTGATCCGGGTGGCGGTCCCCTCCCTCAGACTGGCGCCGTCGCGCTGGAGTTATCGGGCGCGAGCGCGTAGTTCAACGAGGCCAACGCCACGATCACGGCGGTTTCCGTCCGCAGGATGAGCTGGCCGAGGGATGCTTGCTGGAAACCACGCGCCTCAGCCGCGGCGAATTCCTCCTCGGTCCAACCCCCCTCGGGACCGACCGCCAGCACCGCGCGTTGGGCTGTTTCGCCTGCAAGAACCGCCCGCAACGGGCGCGCGCTAGCCAGTTCCGAAGAGATCACCCGCACGTCAGTTGTGCCAGCCGCGAACGCAATCTCCGGCTTGGCCAGGGCCTCGAATCGGGGAACGCTCAGCCTGCGGCACTGCTGAGAGGATTCCAGCAGAATTTTCTGCCAGCGCTCGGCGCGTTTCGCGGCCGCCGCCAGCAATCCCTTTTCGCACCGCGCCGCAGCCACCGGAACGATCCTCGCAACGCCCAGCTCCGTCGCTTTCTCTATGGCCCATTCAAAGGCATCAAATTTCACCACGGAAAGCAGCAGCGTGACGTCGAGGCTTGCCTGTTGCGCGGGAATCTGTTCCTGCAAGGCAAAATCGATACGGTCGCGGCTGGCCCGTTCAACGC